>DATLBQ010000492.1:0-15309 GCA_035526805.1 Pyrinomonadaceae bacterium | reverse complement strand
TCGGTGCGTTACTGTTTCTGATTACGTTCTCAATCAGTCTGGCTATTGTGTCTGTTATTATGGTCAAAATTCCAGCCGATTACTTTAAAAAAGGTCGGCCACGAAAACTATGGGCGGACAAACCCAAAGCAGTGCGATACCTCGGAATTTTCGCAAAGAACCTCCTTGGCGTGGTCCTTGTCATCCTCGGCATCTTGTTGTCAATTCCGGGAGTTCCAGGGCAAGGTATCCTAACGATCCTGCTTGGCGTAATGCTGCTTGATTTCCCCGGAAAGCAGAACCTCGAACATAGATTGGTAAGCAGACCCAAGGTGCATAGCACAATTAACAAGCTACGTCACAAATTTGGTAAACCAAAACTTGAGCTCGACTAGATACGACGCTGATAGGCCCGACAAGTATCAAGTCAGTTGAGGTTTGGGTTCAAACATCAAGGCAGGCAAGGTCAGAACCGGCGCAGTTCCTCGCGCGTGCAGCCAGAATCATAGTGCCGAGTTCTTTCCACGCCTTACAAAAACCGACGCGTTGACAAGGAAAAACGTCTTTGTTAGTTTGGCCCTCTAATTATTGAGCCATTCAGATCCGCGTGAATTTTACCGAGACCCCTTTTGATGCCCAACAAAACTGCCGCTCAGCAACGCCCTCTGACACGGCTCCCATTAATTTTGATCGTAATATTGCTGGTTGCCCTCTCGAGCGGCTGTGGTCTGTTTGGCACGCATAAGAAAATCCAGGTACCCCAGCTTCTCACTCCGTTATCTGAGGCGAATACCGCCCAGCTAATCAATGAGGTTAATCGGCTGGCCGCTGTCCGTTCGATACATGGCAAAGTCGACATTGTGTTTGAGGACACTTCTTTTGCCGAGACCGGCGTTGCTGAGAAATACAAACAGGCGGACGGGCAGCTCACCGTTCAACGGCCCGGCAGCATCTATTTGATTATCCAGGTTCCCTTTATCGCAAAAGATATCGCGCAGATGACGTCAAACGGAGAATCGTTTCGTGTGGCAGTACTGCAAGGCGACGAGAAGTATCGTCGGTTTGTTAAAGGAACGAATAAAGCGACCTATGAAAAACTCGACATGGATGGGACCGGAACCGCTGCTGCAAAGCCCAAAAAGGCGATGAACGCGAAGGAAGCGGTGAACGCACTTTCAAACTTGCGTCCGCAACATCTTACCGACGCGCTATTGGTTAATCCCATTCCGAATAATGATCAGAGCAGCGTGACGTATGCGCGGAGCGAGTTTTACCAGGAGGAAGCAGATACTCGTCTACACGCCAAGGTAGGTGTGCGAGTAGTGAGGGGATATTACCTGCTCGAAGAAATTTCACCAGCGGTTGCCGGCGAGGCCAGGCTATTACGTCGGTTCTGGTTTGATCGAATCGGTGGTATTCGCCTGGCGCGCGCTCAGTCATTCAACGATCAGGGCCTTTTGATGACGGATGTTTCCTATGGCGATGAAAAGCCTTTCGGGGAAGCCGGACGATTTCGCCTGCCATCCCGCATAGAAATTACGCGGCCTCACGACCATTACAAGCTAAGCATCGCTTATCAGGCGCCACCTGACACAACCATCGATCGAGAGTTTCAGTCGGAAGCATTTGTACTGGAAAACAGGTGGCAACTGCCTGAAGTCGATCTGGACGCGCGTCAGCGCAATAAACCCACTGTAAGACCGTGACTGCCGTTGCAAGGGCGCCGACGGCTGGTAGCTATTAATCCTCTGCCTGTATTAACATCTCAAATCCAAGCGAACCTGTTTGACCCGCGTAGGCACCATTCTGTTTGAATAATTGGATTATCTGACTGTTGATGAGAACGATTCTAAAGGCTGAAAACCTGGTAAAAACCTATCGCGTCGGCAAAGTGGATGTGCCGGCGTTGAGAGGCGTCTCGCTCGAGGTTCACGAGGGGGAATTTGTCGCCATCATGGGTCCATCCGGTTGCGGCAAGTCGACGATGCTCCATTTACTCGGTGGCCTGTTAACTCCCACTACGGGCCGCATAGTGATTGATGACGAAGATCTCACTGCGGCCTCAGACGCCAAGCGCACCGACATTCGACGTCGTAAGATTGGTTTTGTATTCCAGAGATTTAACCTTTTTCCGACGCTCACTGCCGAGGGAAATTTACGTCTTGCTGAGCGCATTCACGGAAACGGCGGCGAAGATCCGCAGCGTCGCCGGGAAGTGCTGAAGCTGCTTGGACTCGAAGACAAACTGCACCACAAGCCGCTTGAGTTATCGGGTGGTGAACAGCAGCGGGTTGCCCTTGCACGAGCAGTGGTAACTCGACCGGCGATCGTCCTGGCCGACGAGCCAACTGGTAACCTCGATTCGGAAAATTCAGCTCTCGTCCTCAACATGTTTCAGGAGCTCAATTACCGGTTCAATCAAACCATTATTATGATCACCCATAATCCTGAAGCCGCAGCAATGTGCCGACACATAGTGAGAATGCGCGACGGCCATATTGTTGAGCCTGCCGCAAGTATTCAGCTGTAAGCGAATAGGCGTTTGATTTACAGGGCATCTGGCAAAAGCTAAAATGCCCCGGTTCATCGTCGCTCTGGCTTAATAATTGCCCGCTTGGCGGGGCAAAGACTTGAGGTGCTGACTTTGTTGGCTTTTTTACGAAAGCTGTTTTTTTGGAACTACGCGAGGAACACCTGGCAATGGGATGTACTATGCGTAGTGATACTAATTTTTATCTTTTTGACACCCAAAAGTTGGTTCGAAAACGGCGAACGGAGAGCGTTGTCCGTGCATCAAAACCCTATCGCGTCAACCGTGCTGGTTGGCGCGGAACTCGTTGAAAATGCAGATGATAGGGAAGCGGTTCAGCAGGTAATACGGTCCCTTACAAACCGCTCCAATGTGCAGGTTCTTAACGTGCGCAAGGTGATAGGTAGTGACGGCCAGACTCGTGCTTATGAAGTTGACATACGCTAGTCTTCCCTTATAATTACGAGGTTTTTTGGGACTCGATCCCAGTTGGAGGTAGTAGTCCTCGACAGAGGCTTTTTTGATTTACAGGAGTAGTTATGAAGAGATTGTTTCCCCTTTATATTGTTTTCGCGATGTTGGTAGGAGCCTTTATCAGTTCCCCTAAGGCAGCGAGTGGCCAGAGTGCCGGATTGGTGAGTTCAGTATTGAACCGGATGGAACGTAACCGGCAATCGCTGAAATCGCTGAAGGCGAGCCTTAGCATGGAGAAGTATAACGCGCAGCTCCGCGACAAAGACAATTATAGTGGTTGGGTGTTGTATATGCCCTCAACCGGTCGCGATGCTTCGGTTCGTATCGAGTGGCAAAAACCGCAGCATGAAATTCTGGCGGTTTCCAAAGGTCAGTACACTCTGTTCCGTCCACGTCTGAACCAGGCTATCGTAGGTAAGTCTGGATCTGTGAAGGGAAAGGCCGGAGCCAGTGGTGTGTTGGATATGATGTATATGTCCAGGCAGCAGCTCGAAGCCAGGTTTCAACCGCTTCAGGATGTTCGTGAAGAAACCTTATGGGGCGGCGTCAGCACCATCCATCTGACACTCGTGCCGAAAGGAAATGCCAGTTTCAAATATGCCGAGATTTGGGTCGACTCTGCAGGCATGCCGGTGCAAACAAAGATCGTTGAGAAAAATGACGACGCCACCACCATGCGTCTGAGCGGCATGGAACGAAATCTGAGGATTTCCTCTGAAGAGTTCAATATCAAGCTCGATTCCAACGTAAAGATTGTTAAGGGCTAAGATACGAATTCAATGCAATGCTTGGGGCTCTGAGATCGCGATCAGGGCCCTTTTCATTTGCAGCGTCGGTCGCCGGGGATTGCCGGTTGCGTTTATAGGCCTCTCTCGCTATTCTTCGACATCAAATCCAGGCTAGCGCGCTGTATTTAATGGCTGGTTCTAAGTCTTCGTAATGCGAAAATCGAAATTTATTCAACAAAAGATTCGGCAGATCAGCTTCATCGGACGCGCGCTCGTTTCTACTCGTCACCCGGTGCTCGCCCACCTCATTCCCATGCGACGGTGCAATCTGGCTTGTGGATACTGTAACGAGTATGACCATACGTCATCGCCAGTCCCGATTGAGCTTATCAAACGCCGCGTCGACAAGCTGGGTTCGCTGGGTACGTCAATCGTCACGATTTCAGGCGGCGAGCCGATGATGCATCCGGAGCTGGACGACATCATCCATCAAATTAGAGCTCAGGGAATGATTGCGGGGCTCATTTCCAATGGATATTACTTCACACCTGAACGCATCAAGCGACTAAACAAAGCCGGACTTGATAACCTCCAAATTAGTATCGATAACGTTGAGCCTGACGAGGTCTCGCGTAAAAGCTTACGCGTGCTGGATAAGAAGCTGCGTTATCTTTCGGAGTATGCCGACTTCCACGTGAATATTAATTCCGTCATCGGCGGCGGGATCAAGAATCCTGAAGACGCCCTTACTGTTGCGCGCCGCGCGGTCGAGTTAGGTTTTTCGTCAACGGTAGGAGTTATTCACGATGGCGACGGTACGCTCAAGCCGCTTTCCGCGAAAGAAAAGGACATCTTTCAGCAGGTGAAGAAACTGGGGAACAAAGACCACGCCCGGCTGAACTGGTTTCAGGACAGTATAGCGGAAGGCAAACCCTACCAGTGGCGTTGCCGCGCGGGCGCGCGTTACCTGTACATTTGCGAAGATGGCTTGGTTCACTGGTGTTCCCAACAAAAAGGCTATCCGGGCACGCCGCTTGAAGAATATACGATGGTCGATTTCGATCGCGAATACAGCACTGAAAAATGGTGTGCGCCGACTTGTACCCTCCAGTGTGTGCATCAGGTCGGAATCCTCGATAACTGGCGGGACCCGCAACATGCGCCGGGTGCTACTAAGCCTCAACGTTCGCTCGGCGATACGATCCAGGAAGTTTTGCGCGCGGACTAAACGCACCAAGCTGGGTGTCGTCAGGTGCAGATTTCGCCGCTCGAAGCTCCGGGCCATTGTTTATCCCCGGCTCCTACGCAGTGCTGTGGCCACCATGCTGCGTGCAGGAGGTGATCCAGGATGGACAACATCTACAGGATTCTAGTCTTACTCACCATACTCACAGCTCAGACCCTGACAACTATTACCGTCACACAAACGCCGCAACCTCCGTCGCTCTCAACTAAAATCGCTGACTCAGTCACCTTGAACGTTACGGTAACTGACAAAAAGGAGAGATTGGTTGTGGGTCTGAAACCGAGCGACTTCGAAATTTCTATTGATAAGAAACCGGCGCATATCGTTTCTCTGAAGTACGTGGATGAGCCTGTCAGCGTGGGAATACTCTTAGATTCGTCGGGATCGATGAGTAGCAGATCCGACAAACAGTTGGCCAGCGACTTGCAGGCCCTGCGAGAGGGACTCCGGCATTTTCTTGAGGTAAGTAATCAGGCTAACGACTATTTTCTCCTGGGCTTCAATATCAAACCGGAACTGCTGGCGGATTGGACCTTAGATCATTCCGCAATGCTCACCAGCTTCGACCACTTGCGTGTATCTGGAAACACCGCGTTTTATGACGCTTGTTACCTCGCAGTCGATAAACTGCACGGCGCCAGACACGCCAAGCGTGTTCTCGTCCTCATTAGTGATGGCCAGGATAATATTTCCCAATATACTTTTAACGAACTGGGCGAGCTGCTAAGAGAAACAAACGTCGTGGTTTATTCAATATACTTCTCGAACACTGTAAAGACCGGAAGCGCTCTTGGGATGGAGGGCTCGGCCGTTCTTGAGCAACTCAGTTTATTGTCCGGAGGCAGAGTGTTTTTTACCCAGGAGTGGGCGGCTCTGCGGTCGGCGGACGCGCATGCAATTTTCGAACTCATCGCCAGTGAGTTACGCAACCAGTACACCTTGACCATCGCCCCTGACGATCCTCTTTCGAGTAAAAAATGGCACCAGATCAAAGTGAAGGTGAAGTTGCCGCCGGAACGCGAAATAAAAGGACTGTCCGTGAGAACTCGAGAGGGTTTCTACGCTCGCTAAGTGCAACTGTCAGATGGAAGTTAAGCTGTCGATGATTACTCAGAACGGATCGGCGGTGTCAGGTTAATGCGATTGGCCCACTGCACCTTCGATTGTAAACACCGTTACTGAGCTTGACAGTCCCAAACCGGAAAGCCTGCCGGCCATAATCACTATCATCTCGCCCTTCTCAACTGCGCCGCTTTCCAACAAGGTTCTTTCTCCTAGTTTAAGCATCTCCTCAGTCGTGTCTGCGTGTGGAACGATGAGCGCCTCGACGCCCCAGATTAGTGCCAGTTCGTTTTGCACTTCAGCGGAATTGGTCAGGGCAATGATCCGTTGTTCCGGTCGCAAAGCAGAAAGCCGTCGGGCCATCAATCCTGACTCAGTCAGCACCGCGGTCACTCGAGTGCCCATCTCTTCGGCGGCGAAAGCTGCAGCTTCGCAAAGTGCCCGACTGACACGCCCCGACTGTTTTCCGGCCCATTTCGCAATCTGATCCGTCCCAGACTCCTTGCCCTGTTCCGCTGATTCAATAATCCGACACATAGTTTCTACGGCCGGAACCGGATAAAGGCCGCTCGCCGTTTCATTCGAAAGCATTAGCGCATCCGTTCCATCCCAAACGGCGTTTGCGACATCTGACGCCTCCGCGCGGGTTGGCCGCGGACTCATAACCATCGACTGAAGCATCTGTGTCGCCGTGATCACCATCTTGCCGGCGTGTACGGCCTTCTGAATAATTCGCTTTTGATAAACCGGCACCAGCTCGACGCTGGTTTCTACGCCCAAGTCGCCGCGTGCCACCATCACGGCATCCGCAGCCGCAATGATTTCGTCCAGGTGATCGATTGCTTCGGCCTTCTCGATTTTTGCTACCAGAGGAGCGCGCCCGCCATACTCGCGGATGAGATCTTTTGCGCGCGAGCAGTCTTCGGCGCGACGAACAAAAGACAAGGCAATATAGTCAACGCTTTGAGCGACCGCCCATTTCAAGTCAGCGATATCTTTCTCGGTTAATGAGTCGATGGGAAGAGAAACTCCCGGTAAATTAATGCCCTTGCGCTCGCCCAGAACACCTCCGTTAATCACGCGGCAGACAACGTCGGTGCGGGTAGTACTCTCCACCACCAGAGCAATCGCTCCATCATCGAGCAACAGCGGTGTACCGGGCTCGACGACATGCGCGAGATCTGGATAATTCGTAGCGACCCTTTTCTCGTCACCGACCACGTCCTGAGTCGTAAGCACAAACAGATCGCCCGCTCTTAGCGCGACTGGTTGTCCATCCTTAAGTTGGCGCGTGCGTATTTTGGGGCCGGAAAGATCTACCAACACCGCCAGCGGCCGGTTGAGTTTTTTTGCCGTGGCGCGGGCACGTTCGATGTCTTCACATTTCTCGTCCTGAGTTCCGTGAGACATGTTTATGCGCACACCATCCGCGCCCGCACGTATCAAGCCTTCTAAAACTGTCGGATCGCGTGAGGCTGGACCGAGAGTCGCAAGAATTTTCGCTTTTCTCATTTTAGTTTCATACCGGATCTGGTGTAGCCCTACCTTAATACAAACCGGGAAGGATCGCGGGAACGCGGCGCGCATATGCCTCAAACTGCTCGCCGAAAGCTCCGCGTAGTAATTTCTCCTCGCTGCGAACTCGGATTCTCGTGCCGACGAAAAATACGAAAAGCGCACCAAGCAGCGCTGCCCAGTGACTGACGGCGAGGCCGGTGGCTACCAACATTCCCAATAGACCCGTATAAATTGGATGGCGCACGTAAGCGTATGGTCCCTCTGTCGCCAGTTGATGACCTTCAACCAAACGCGCGGTCAGGCTCCATGCCTTGCCCAATGTTTTCAGCGCCTTCATTATCAGCCAGACCGAGCTGACCGCCGCAACCACTGCCAGCACACTGGCTGCAAGCGCAAGCGGTTTACTACCAGATACGATTGGTGTGAACAACCTACGGTGTAAACCCCAAACTATTCCGTACGACACGCCTTGTAATGCTACTCCGAAAAGCGAACCATGCTCGCGTTTCTGGTCCGGTGGACTTGGCTGTTTCTTTCGCAATAAAAAAGTTCCGGCGAAGGCAATCCAACATAACATCACGACTACAAAGACCAGAGTTGGCAAAAATTGAATAATCATGTTCGAGCTAAGTCAAGCAGTTCAAATCTCACTCAAGCAGTACGAGAGTTCAAGCTTTAGATTGCGTCATTAATGAAAGCCTAAGCCGCGGCCTAAAGGCTGAACTATAAACTACTCGAGCGCCGCTTCGACGTGTGCCAGTCTCTTCCGACGTCTGCCCATTACTCTGCCGTTAATGGTCAGAACGAGAGGCGTCAGCATATACGCCATCCCGGCCAAGCCCGCGCGAGCAGAACCGCCAATACCGACAATCAGCAGGGACAAAACAGCGATGCCGCAGTTGAACGCGCTCTCCTGAATGCTTGCTCGTGTGTCGAACCTCTCAAGCTCGTTTAGTTCGAGTGCTTGCCGTTTGCGGTAAGCATGCCAGAAGAGCAACACAAAAACTCCAAATACTGCCAGGTAACCGAGATTGAAAATGATCATTAGACTCGCCATCTGATCATTGCTGTCGATCATGGCTACAACGTTACCATTTGGCAGCCGTACCTCGCCGTGACCGCCGGTAAACCGATCAACCAGAAAGGTAAACAAAAACTTCAGCGGATAGACGTAGAAGAGCACGACGAATAACAACGCCGCATTGAGGAGGACCGTGGCAGTATCCCGCAAACCATATCGACGAAAAAACTTATACTGATTAAACCAAACAGCAAAGAGCAACATGAAACAGATCAGAAACGCGCCGAAGCCGTGCATCGTTTCCGCCAACTCATTAAACGTCTTCGGCACCTCAAGGGAAACAACCAGCAGGGTAATAGCAAACGCGAAAACCGTGTCGCTTAATCCTTCGATGCGCGAAATTTCGTGACCACGCCAACGAAAGTCTCCACTTAGTCCGATGTTCTTGGCTAATCATCTGTTCTCTGATCATTCGTTCCTAACGTCGCCTCCGGGTAGCCTTACTGGAACGCGGGGTCCCGCCCGCGCAAATGGCGTTTATTCTACACGCACCAGGCCCACGGCCCACACAGTTCCGGTTTCGGTGCGAGGCCAACAGTTCAGAGTTCGGCCTTTCGGCTGCTATTTGGTTGTGACTTCACAACAAGCTAAAGCGTTTTCGGTTGAGACTCTAAACCGCAGCCTAAAGGCTGAACTCTGAACTGCTAGCCTCAAACTGCATCAGTACTCGCCGACAGGTTCAATAGAGATTTATTTGCGAACCGCGTTAAAATGTTTTGCTTATGACTTCATTCCCCCAAACCCAACGCACCACCGTGAGGCGTCTGCCCAAGCGCGGTGTTTACGACCGCCAAATCGTTTACGGCATTCTTGACGAAGGATTTGTCTGTCACGTCGGCTTCGCTGTTGAAGGACAACCTTTTGTGATCCCCACAGGCTACGCGCGTGTGGACGACCAGCTTTTTATTCATGGCTCGCAGGTCAGCCGAATGCTGCGCTCCCTCAGCGCGGGCATCGACGTCTGCGTTGCGGTAACGCTTGTTGACGGACTCGTGCTGGCACGTTCAGCCTTTCATCATTCCATTAATTATCGTTCGGTCGTAGTTTTTGGTAATGCCACGCCGGTCGACGACCGAGCTGCTAAACTCGCGGCGCTGTTCGCATTTTCTGAACACGTGATTCGTGGAAGATGGAACGACGTGCGCGCGCCGACGGAACAGGAACTCAGGGCTACTACGGTCTTATCGCTGCCGCTCGCTGAAGCTTCTGCGAAAGTTCGCAGCGGTCCTCCTATCGATGATGACGAAGATTATGCGCTCGACGTTTGGGCGGGTGTTCTTCCCTTAACGATTTCTGCCGAGGCACCTATCAACGATCCGCGTTTGCCGGAAGATATCAATCCGCCTGCATATACACTCAACTACTCGCGAGAAAAGAATTGACGACGCCCGCCGCCCCTGCGCCCGCTTCCAGTGAAAAATACTGGACCGTCCTGGCGATTGTTGCATCTGTTGTAGCTGCGGCGATTCTGCTTCGAGCTGAAGGACGTTCGTGGATATGCGCATGCGGAAGTGTTCAGTTTTGGTCTGGTCAAATTTGCAGTGCTAACAACTCTCAGCACTTTCTCGACCCCTACAGCTTCACACATGTGCAGCACGGCTTCCTGTTTTTGTGGTTGATAGCGTGGCTGTTAGGGCGCCGCCTGAACGGCTCGTGGCAGCTAGTGCTCGCCATTGCCGTCGAAAGTTTTTGGGAAGTGTTTGAAAACACTAACTTCATTATTGATCGCTATCGTTCGCAGACTGCAGCGCTTGGCTATAACGGCGACACGGTAATCAATTCCTTCGGCGACATCCTGTGTTGCCTGATTGGTTTCATTATCGCCCGCCGCCTTGGTTGGCGACGTTCGTTTATTGCATTCGGCTTTTTCGAGTTGCTCTTGATCGTCTGGATCAAAGACAGCCTGCTGTTGGAAATCCTGATGCTCATTATCCCCATCGACGCAATCCGCGCCTGGCAGATGTGCGGGTAAGCAGTGGGCAGTGGGCAGTGGGCAAGAGTTCTATAGAATAAACCGCGATGGTGTCTAGCACCGCACGACTCACTCCCCACTTCCTACTGCTAACTGCCCACTGCCCACTGGCCACTGGCCGCTGACCACTGCCATACTTCCCCCATGATTGAACCGGATCCTTACATCGGCCAGGTGCTCGACGAAAAATACCGCCTTGAGCGGCTGCTGGGCCGCGGCGGAATGGGTGCCGTTTATCTGGCCACTCATCTGGGAACAGAGCGCTACGTTGCACTTAAACTAATTACACCGCAATTCATGCGCAATGAGGAGTTTGTGGCGCGCTTCAAACGGGAAGCGCGCGCCGCCGGCCGCTTGCGCCATCCGAACGTAGTTGATGTCACTGACTTTGGTTTTGCTCACGCAGGTACGGAAGCCGTCGCGTACCTGGTAATGGAATATCTCGACGGCTGCACTCTGGGCGATGTGCTGACCGAAGAACGGCGACTGCCAATCGAGTGGGTGGTCGATATCCTCGAACAAGTTTGTTCGGCGGTGCACGAAGCGCATCAGCAGGGCGTGGTTCATCGCGACTTAAAACCCGAAAACATTTGGCTCGAACCAAATCGCCTGGGTGGCTATAGAGTTAAAGTGCTCGATTTTGGAATCGCCTAACTGGCTGAGGCTGAAGTCGAAAAAGATCCGCGATCGGGAGACTCAACCGCGGCGTTTTCAAGTAAGGACGGCGACTCGTCGTCGCCTGAGCTAGCGGCACACTCTCTCAGACCCGCTCGCCTGACGTCTCTGACCCACGGAGCCCAAGGCCAGGAATTGGAAATCGACACGCTGATATATTCCGCGTCGGAAGACTCAAGCACTCAACTGAATGAACCAGGTATTACCTCAGCGCATGCGGTCACTGAGCAAGCTACCCAACAGCTCGAATCGCTGGACGAGGCCAAATACACTGCCTTGCTTCAGGAACGACCTGATTCTTCAGCCGAGGGCGATCGCACGCTCATGTTTGGCAAGGCGACGCAAAGAGCCGCAACGGACCAGCAAACGAGACTCAGAGGCAGTACTACGCGCGGCACAAACCTCACCCGAGTTGGCGCGATAATGGGCACACCCCTCTACATGTCACCAGAGCAATGCGCCGGCAACCCTTTGGATGCGCGCTCCGACATCTACAGCCTCGGCGTCATCGCCTATCAAATGCTCGCCGGAGCGCCGCCCTTCGCCGGCGCGACAGGCAACGTAATGCAGGAGCACATTCACACTGCTCCCCAGGAGTTGCGCGCACGAAATAACAAGGTGAGGAAGCGCGCGGCCCAAGTGGTTATGACAGCGCTTTCAAAAGACCCCGCCCAGCGTCCCCAAACAGCGGCGGCATTTGCGAGCGCCTTACGCGCACAAGCCGAGGGTATCGGCGCGCTCTATCGGAGGGCCTTCGCGCTCTACAGTGAATACTTCCCCAAGTTTCTAAAGCTCTCGCTACTGGCCCACCTGCCCGTCTTCTTCACTACCGTCCTTTTAATAGGTTTTCAATTAGCCGAGAGTGCACAACCCAAGGGCCTCAATGTCGTGCGCGTATTGTTGATTTGCGGCATCGTAATTTCAGCAATTTTACAAGTAGCCTCTCACTTCCTTGCGGCTGCTGCTATTTCGGGAATGACCGCCGTTATTGTTACGCAGTTGTCGCTGGCTCCACTGCGTCCCGTGGAACTACGCCTGGCTTTCGCCGTGTTGAAGCGACGATGGCGGCCTTTCTTAAAAACAGCCATTCGCGTAACGCTGCGCATTGTGATTGGCTTCATCCTGCTGGTAATTCCAGGTATCGTGATAGCGATTCGCTATGCTTTATACGCGCCCGTAGTTTTGCTGGAAGGTCTGGAGAAAAAGCCGGCAATGCGACGAGCACGCGCGCTGGCTTCACGTTCGTGGCGCACAGTTATCATCGTGTCGGTGCTGCAGTTTTTCATTCCAATGCTATTCAGCGCATTGATCGGCAGATTTACCGTGGTGAAACAGACCGAGGGTGGACTTCACATCGCACACCCCTCCATCAGCGGTCAAATCTATCAACAGCTTTCCGGGCTTATAAGCATCGTAATCGTACCGTTGATGTCCATCGTTCCGGCATTGCTGTACTTGAAGATGCGGCAGTTGGGCGGCGAGGATCTCACGGACGCGCTCACCGAGATTGAAGAAGCCGACGATCATCGCAGCCAGTGGCAACAACGCATGCGCACGCGGCTCAGCCTTCACACTTCGCGCGGTCGAGGAACAGACGGCAAGCGGAAGGACCTGTAACCGGGGGCAGTCGCTATACGGAATGGCAATCCTCAGATAAAATTCAACGGATGTTCTGCAAAAAACAATTTATAGGGCCGGCGTTGATCCTGATCATGATGATCAACTTGGCCGGTTGTGCGCAAACGAAATCCGATGCGGGCGGTCAGAACGCAGCTCCACAATCTTCACCTCTGGCCTCACCATCGCGGTCGACTCAGCCAAAACAGGTAACGCCGGCAGACCTCGCTAAGCTTCGTTGGATTGAAGGTACCTGGCGCGGGACGGGTGGCGAGGTACCACCTTTTTACGAGCGCTACAAGTTCGAGAACGACTCTACCCTTATCGTTGAAACTTTGGACGAGACATTAAGCAAAGTCAGCGATGTAAGTCGCTTCGAACTGAAGGACGGACATTTTGGCTCCGGCACGGCCGACTCCGGCTCGGTGGCTACCGCTCTCGACGACACCTCAATCTCATTTGCGCCACTTGGAAAGGGAAACTTCTTCCGCTTTCAACGCGAATCGGAAAACTCCTGGAAAGCCATCCTTAATTGGACCGACAAGAACGGCACCCCGAAAGAACGCGTCTATCTAATGGAACGTTTGCCGGACAAAAAGTAAGCCGTAGTCACCGGGCTAAAGCCGGGGTGTGAATAAGAATGAGATGGTTTACTCGAGCTGCTAGAGCTAAACGGTTGTCTTGCTGTCTTGGCGATATTGCCGAAGTTGCCAATTCGGGGGTAGCATCTGAGCATGCGAACAGCCACGTTGGTTTTCGTTTCCGCGTTGCTCATCAACTGCTATGGCTGTGGCCATATCAATGCTCGAAGTAAAGCAGCTCTACCTCACACCGGTACGACAAACTCGGGAACATCAAATTCGTTGGCAGTTTCGTCCGGACCCCTGGACGCTGAACCGAGTAACACAGAAGCAACTGCGCCAAGAGTAGACTTCGCTACGGAGATCAGGCCTATCCTTGAAGCCAGGTGCCAGCCTTGTCACTTCAGCGGCGGTAAGGTTTACGCCAAAATGCCGTTCGACCGTCCCGAGACAATAAAAACCATGGGCACGAAACTGTTTACGCGCATCAAGCAGGAAAATGAGCGCCGCGTGATTCGCGACTTCCTCGCGCAAGAGTAAATTGTGACGGACTGGTCGCGACAAGTCGCGACAGACAAAAGGTCAGCGCACTCCAAACTTTAATATTACAGGTATCGCTCGCGAAGAATTGCCAGGTGATGAGACAGGTGGCCGGCGACGATGTATGCCAGCGCGCGGACGGTAACCGAACTGTCGCTCGCGATGCCGCTCCGCAACCAGGCTCCCGGCGGAAGGTTGCGGAAGAACGCGACAGTGGCTAAGCGAATCGCGCGAAACTCGTCTACATGATTCGCCCAGGAAACCCGATCAGACTCAGCAACCTTGAAACCAATCTCCTGATCGAAGCTGGGTAGTGGATCTTGAAAACCACGGGCAAACCATAATGCACGAAACATGAAGACGCGTTCGGTGTCGTTAACGTGACCAAGGAGTTCGCGCATCGACCACTTGTCCGGCGCGTAACGGCGAAGTGATTGCTCCTCTGAAATGCCAGACAGAAAAGCGACAGTTTCATGCAACTGGGTGGCCAGGACATCGACAATGTCGTCGCTGCTTATGCGATCTATGTAAAGGGAATAGTAAGACGCAGCTTCGTTTGGTTCTGGGCGTGCTGACATGATATGCATAATAAATCTCCGATAGTAAATAGAAAAGTCCGCTTCGATCAGGGTGAAACTACGACGGTCGTGATCAATTCGCGGATCTCATCGGCGCCGGCCGCCAGTGGGCTGGCGATTCTTCCACTCATGTTTACCATTACGGCCGTGGGCGTAAGCGTTGCGCCATATTTCTCCGCCACCTCGCGTTTCTTCTGCAGAAGTACTTGCCCCAAACCATTCTTCGCCACGTTTATGAAATTTTCCTTAATCGTCCCAAAGCTGATCAAGGCGATGGTTATATGCTCGCTGTGTGCCTGTTGCCATTCTTTGATCTCACTGAACAATGCGACGCAAGGGCTACAGTTTGGATTAGTGAACACGAGCAACAATGGTTTGCCTGCAGCGAGTAGTTGATCGAGTGATGTGGTACCGCCTTCATATGCCGCGAGCTCAAACGATGGCGCAACTGCGTCCAGCGGAAGTCCCGGCGGCGCCGGAGGCGTCTCGACCGGCGCGCGCTTTTGTCGCCGCCGGGCGTAGATCACGCCAGCGACCGCGACGAGTAGCGCGAGACAGGCCATGACCCACTCAGCCGGGCTGAGATGTGCCAACGCATTAGGAATACTCGCCGGTGCCTGGTTGCGCGATCGCCACCATACGAAGACGGCGAAGGCCGCAAAGACAAGACTTCGTACCAGCGTGGACCACCCCAACGCCCTCGAGTAAAGCTGCCCGAAGCAATGACA
>DATLBQ010000491.1:0-11577 GCA_035526805.1 Pyrinomonadaceae bacterium | reverse complement strand
ATCGAAGGACCGCTGATGGCCGGTATGAACATCGTTGGCGATTTGTTCGGCGCCGGGAAAATGTTTTTGCCACAGGTGGTGAAGAGTGCGCGCGTGATGAAGAAATCCGTCGCGTATTTGATGCCGTATCTCGAAGCCGAGAAGAAATCCGGCGCCGCGCAGACGCAGGGCAAGATCGTCATGGCGACTGTCAAAGGCGATGTGCACGACATTGGAAAAAATCTCGTTGACATCATCTTGACCAACAACGGCTACAAGGTAATCAACCTCGGTATCAAGCAGCCGATCGACAATATTCTCCAGGCGCAGGAGGAACACCAGGCGGACGCGATCGGCATGAGCGGATTGCTGGTAAAGTCCACGCTCATCATGAAGGACAATCTCGATCTCATGAATGAGCGTGGCATCACGGTTCCGGTGATACTTGGCGGCGCTGCATTGACCCGGCGTTACGTCGATGAGGATTTGAAGTCTATTTACAAGGGCAGCCTCTACTATGCCGGCGATGCGTTTGCAGGATTGCATACGATGGATAAGCTCGTCGGTGGTAACGGCGAACAAGTAATCACTGTGGATCTTACGAAGGCCGCGGTGGCTGGCGCCGCCGACGGTGAGCAATCTGAGGACATAGAAGATCGCGTCGGAGAAGAAGCGAAGCTGGGCATCAGTAAGCGGGTGAAGCCACGCGGAGCAACAAGCACTGCCGATACGACGCACACAACTCGATCAGCAGTTCTCACGGATGTCGCTATCCCCCAGGCACCGTTTTACGGTTCACGAGTGGTTAACGATATCGATCTCGACGATGTGTTTTCATTCGTCAACGAGACCGCTTTGTTTAAAGGACAGTGGCAATTCAAACAGGGAAAGCAACCGGCCGAAGAATATGCGGCGCTGGTGCGTGAAACTGTCCGGCCGATCTATGAGGAGTTGAAGGAACGAAGCAAGCGAGAACAATTGCTGGTTCCGCGCGTTGTTTATGGATACGTTCCGGCGCAGTCTGACGGTAACGATCTGATTATCTATAACGACGATCAGAAAACGGAACGCATGCGGTTTACTTTTCCGCGCCAGCCTTCGGCGAAGAATTTGTGCCTGGCTGATTTTTTCGCGGCGAAACAGTCGGGCCGCATGGACGTGGTGGCTTTTCACCTGGTGACGATGGGCCCACGGGCCAGTGAGTATGCACACGAGCTGTTTCGGGCTGATAATTACGCCGAATATCTTTACTTCCATGGGCTGGGAGTCGAAAGTGCAGAAGCGCTGGCCGAGCTGTGGCACAAACGGATTCGCGAAAAGTTAGGTATTGCAGGTGACGATGCGCCGGACGTCAGAAAGCTATTTCAGCAGCGGTATCAAGGCTCCCGTTTTAGTTTTGGCTATCCGGCGTGTCCGAACCTGGAGGATCAGGCAAAGTTGTTTGAGCTGCTCGACCCGGCGCGCATCGGAGTTGAACTAACCGAGGAGTTTCAGCTCGATCCTGAGCAATCAACTTCCGCGATTATTGTGCATCACCCGGAAGCGAAATACTTCGCGGTAGACTAGAGCAAAAAGCCATTGGGGGCCTTACCGAAGCCCGGTCGAGACGGAAAGGTGAGAATCCTTTGCGGCTATGCCGCAGCACATTGCGGAAAGGCTGTGCCTTTCTGGAACGCTTGATGGTTTTTGGAGGCTGTGCCTCCACGCGAGGCTCAGCCTCTTACTTGTTATTAACACTAAACGGAAAGCCATAGGCTTTCCGAACTGTGCGGCGGCAAAGCCGCAATTGTAAGTTGTCCGATCCAACCCACACAGTTCCTCTCCACTCCGAAATACACGGCGCCGTGGCTCCGTTAGTTAAACCGACCCTCGAAGAGTTCGCGGTATTAAATTCCTTCGAACGATCCGCCTTCCGATTCATTCATCGCATGAATCAGAGGAACTGGAAGCGCTTCTGGACCTGGTGCCAGAAAGTTTTTGGCGCGGGCTGGATTCATCTTTCAACTTATAATCTCATGCGCGTCTACGGACTGGAGAACATCGGGGCAGCATCACGAGACCGACCAATACTACTCGCCGCCAATCATCGATCCTTCTTCGACATGTATGTCGTCTCGACGACGCTCTTTCGTCATACTGCATGGCGCAAGCAACTTTTCTTTCCGGTGCGCGGACGATTCTTTTACGATTCAATCTTAGGACTGTTTGTGAATCTCGTGATGGGTTGGTGGTCGATGTATCCGCCGTTTTTCGCATCGGGTGAAAACCCAATTCTTGAGAAGCGCGCGTTCGATAAGTTTTCATTTCGTCTGCTTGCTGAACTCTGCAGAAATGGGCCCGGCAATGTTATTGGCTTTCATCCGGAGGGCACGCGCAACAAAGGACCCGAACCTTATTCATATCTGCCGGCGCAGCCAGGCATCGGAAAACTTATAAAGGACGCTGCCCCACAGGTCATACCAGTTTTTATCGCCGGGCTGGGAAACGATCTTCCGAAACAAGTGCTTGGTAATTGGAGAGGCGGAGAAAAGATTCGGATACACTTTGGTCCGCAACTGGATGTGTCAAGCTACTTAGCAAAACCAGATCGTGCACGCACCTACATTGAAATCTCAAAATTTGTCATGAGCAAGATCGCCGAGTTGGGTGAAGAGGATCGGCGGTTGCAGTTGAGTGCCCGCTCTTAGATCGTGATCTTAGATCCAGCAAAATGACTCTACCCATAGTCATAGTCAATCCTGAGTCCGCCGGCGGCGCCACACGCGCAGCTTGGCCGGGCATCGCCAGCGAGCTCGCGACACATTTCGGCGCCTTCACTCCGAAGTTCACCAAACACCCGGGGGAGGGAATCGAATTGGCGGCGAGTGCGGCGCGAAGAGGCGTGAAGCTGATTATCGCCTGCGGCGGTGATGGAACGATTTCGGAAGTAGCGAATGGAATTCTATCGGTTGGCAGCGATGCCGAGCTTGGCATCCTTCCCAGCGGACCGGGCGGCGACTTTCGAAAAACCATTGGCATTCCCGCTCGCGCCGCGGGTGCTGCCAGGATCCTTCGTGACGGACAGACGCGTTCAATTGATGTGGGCAAAATCACCTTCACAAATGATCAAGGGGAACCGGAATCGCGATACTTCCTTGGTGTGGCGTCGTTTGGCATGAGCGCAGACGTGGTAGCGCGCGTAA
Organism: Pyrinomonadaceae bacterium; assembly: GCA_035526805.1. Taxonomy (GTDB): domain Bacteria; phylum Acidobacteriota; class Blastocatellia; order Pyrinomonadales; family Pyrinomonadaceae; genus PSRF01. The sequence goes on along the minus strand of DATLBQ010000491.1, from coordinate 8,416 downwards.
AGGAAGGGGGACCTGAGTGGCTGCCTATCAAGGGACCAAAGTGGCTCACCGGGCGCATTTCATTTGGGGTTGCAATGCTGCAAACTGCCGCAAAAAAATCGGCCACCCGGGTTGTGGTTCAACTCGACGACGATGCGGCGCGCCATATGACCGTGGCAAATCTGTGCATCGCCAATGCTCGCTATTTTGGTGGTGGGATGAAAATTGCACCGAACGCAAAGCTGGCCGACGGTAAGTTTGATGTGATCAGCATTGGCGATTTGGGTGCGGCCGGAATCATCGCGAACGCGCCGCGGTTATACGTCGGTGCGCATCTCAGCATGCCGGACGTGTGCCACGCCCTGGCAGCCAAAGTTTTTGCTCGTCCCGTAAAATTAAATCAAAGTGTGGAGGTTGAGGTGGATGGCGAGATTCCAGGACGTCTGCCGGCAACATTTCAAATCCTACCTAAAGCTCTGCGTGTTCGTTGTCCGCGTAAGCATTGACGGCTCACTGTTAGAATGAGGTCGCTGATGATCGGCTCATTCACGCGCCCAGTGACGACCCACCCGCTACTGCGTGATGGTATTGACCTCATTTCATCGCACGTAGATTGCTTACCTGCCGAGAATACCGCTTGCCAGTAAATTGGAAAACAGGTTATAAATATCGCACCCGAGCCGTTTTATAATTTTAATTGGTTGGCGCGGCGCCCTTCATGTATAGACGAATACTTGTACTTGCGCAGAGAGTGTTCCCTGCAGTGCGGGGAGTTGTATAGTTTGCACTCGATTGCAGGGTCGAAGTGTATTTGCCCAGTTTTATTGAGGGAGGATTCGCATAGTGGATAGTCCGCTCGATCCAGAGCGAGGAGCTAATAGCGCTATGAGTGTGCAGCCCGGTGAGACCGTGGCTGCCGGAGTTCCTCCTACTGCGCCTCCGGCAGTCAAACACCCGTTGCCACCCGTCGCTAAAACGCCGCCTCGGCCTACTGGCGCCGTGGTTGAGAGCGCGCCGGAACCTGCGGTAAACAAAATGCGGCGGCGGATTGTTTGGGCAAGCATCGTTGGGTTTCTCACCACCTGCTTCCTGATGTTTCTCCGGTTTTTCTTGCCACGATCCATAACCGAACCGCCCAGCTCGTTTCGAGTTGGCATGCCCTCCGATTACGCGCTCGGCGTCGACACCAAGTGGCAACAACAATATCGCATCTGGGTTGACAAGACCTCTGACCGGGTATTTGTGATCTACGCGCGCTGCACGCATCTCGGGTGCACACCTGACTGGAAAGCAAGCGAGAACAAGTTTAAGTGCCCATGTCATGGCAGCGGTTATGACAGCGAAGGTATTAACTTTGAAGGTCCGGCGCCGCGACCAATGGATCGTGCGCACGTCGAACTCGACGCAGAAGGACAAATCCTTGTCGACACCGGTCGCCTTTACAAATGGCCCAAAGGCGAGAAGAACGAGTTTAACGATCCGGGCGCGTATATCCCGCTGTAGTTCCGAAGCGGACCTTGAGGTTTCATGGTCGAAAAGGCTGATACTAAAGAAACAAAGCAGTTGACTGGCGACGAAAAAGCCAGCACCGGCTTGCTTGAGAAAGTAAAGGAGGGCAGTACTGCGCTCAAGGCGCGCGCGATCGACGAGGCGAAGGGCTATAAAGACATTCAGGAAACACAACTTTGGAAGTCAATCTTCCGTGTTTCGCATGATCGCTCCGATCCACGCAACCGATCTCTCGCAGTCCTTTCAAACGTTTTTCTTCATCTGCATCCGGCCAAGGTGAATCGCGACGCAGTGCGCTACCAGTATACGTGGGGCATGGGCGGCATCACCTTCTACCTGTTTATCGTGCTGACCTTCACCGGGGTGCTCTTGATGTTCTACTACCACCCAACCAAGGTCGATGCTTTTCGCGACATTCTCTACCTCGAACACGATGTCCCTTTTGGCAAGCTGCTGCGCAACATGCACCGCTGGGCGGCGCACTTGATGGTAATCACTACCTGGCTGCATATGTTTCGCGTGGTGCTTACCGGATCATACAAACGTCCGCGCGAGTTTAACTGGGGCGTGGGTGTGGTATTGCTGGTGTTGACCTTGCTGCTGTCTTTTACCGGATATCTGCTGCCAGACGATCAACTTGGTTTCTGGGCCGTGACCGTCGGCACGAACATGGCGCGAGCTACTCCGATGTTAGGTTCGGAGGGGCCTTTCGGTGTTCAGCTTGGAATGACTCCTTTTAACGACGTTCGCTTCGGACTGTTAGGCGGTTCGATCGTTGACTCTAATGCATTATTGCGTTCGTACATCTGGCACTGCATCGGCATTCCATTAGTGGCTTCGATTTTTATGGCGGTGCATTTCTGGCGAATACGCAAGGATGGCGGTATCTCCGGACCTGCACCGGTAATGCTGGAATCAGAAATGAAAGCGCTGAAGAAGAACTAACTTTGGAGTCCGACGAACTTAGTTTGTCGACTGCGACATTCAGTCCAGCAGCGACAAACTGAAATTCGTCGGACATGAGAACATGGCGAAGCTTAGACTAAGCAAAGGCAAGCTAATAACCCTGGGAGTGCTCGTACTCCTCGTGGTTATCGCTATTTTTACCGTTGAAGATTGGCACCAGTTATGGGTCATATCGTCGGCGCCGGACAATGTGCCCATCGTGGCCATGCTTTTTCTTGTGCCCTTCTTCACCTGGCTCGGAATCAAACAATCTAACGCCAACGATCGGCTGATCGAACAACTTGAAACCGATCCGAAGTTGGCGAAAACACATCACCGCAAAGCCGAACCCTGGCGGCCGGGCTGGGCGCGCGAGATTCACGTCTGGCCTTATTTGGTGCGCATTGAATTTTTGGCGGCGGTTATCGTAACCGTCGTTCTTTTTGTTTGGTCGATAACCTTGAATGCACCGCTTGAAGAACCGGCCAATCCCAACCTCACGATGAATCCGTCAAAAGCTCCGTGGTACTTCCTCGGGCTTCAGGAGATGCTGGTCTATTTTGACCCGTGGATCGCCGGCGTCGTCATGCCGTCACTCATCATGGTTGGCTTGATGGTTTTTCCTTACGTCGACTCAAACCCGCTTGGCAATGGTTATTACACACTGAAGCAGCGTCGCTTTGCCGTAGGAATGTTTGCCTGGGGCTTCCTGATGTGGATTTTGCTGATCGTAATCGGCACCTTTATTCGCGGACCGGGTTGGATTTGGTTTTGGCCGGGACAGACCTGGGACCACAACGCAGTAGTGTTCGACAAAAACGTCGATCTTCATGACTGGATCGCCACCAGCCGAATCGGCAAGACGCTTCATCTGGGATTTCTATCCGCGAACCCGTTCAAATTTATTTTTGGTTTTCTGGTGGTGAGCGGCTTCTACGTTTTAGGCGCGTTATTTTTTCACTGGCTGATGACAGTGGACTTCAAGAGACTTTCGTTGCGCCCACTCAGGTTGTTTCCCAAGGACCCGTTCGAGCAGAAACTTTTGGCAAGAACCAGTCTGCTTCAATACGTAACGTTCCAGTTTTTCGCGGTCAGTGTTTTGTTGGCGATGCCTGTGAAACTGATCCTCAGGCTGGCGCTGACTATCAAGTATGTTTGGGTAACCCCCTGGTTCAATATCTAGGCAATACCTAACGCGTGCGGAGGAGTAAGCCTGAGTGGCGGAATCTACGGGACCTACTGGGTCGTTGATAAGGAAAGAGCCGGAAGTGCCGGCGCAGGATCCCATCGTGAGCCGCTCCACGAGTGGCATCATGCTCATCTGTGCGTTGCTACTCACCGCCACGCTTGCATGGTCGCTCTACGATGAGGCGTTTGGCCAGCGCCCTTGGAAGGGTATGCAGCAACAATTTGTCAGCCGCTACACCAAATACCTGAAGAGCATCAAGGCACAAGCAGGCAAGACCGAAGCACAAGTCAAAGAGGATCCGGAATATCAGACGCTAGAGGCGGAAGCGCAAGCTGCACTGGAACAGGTTAAGCCGCAAATCAGCGAAATTGACCGTAAGGTTGCGCAAATCCAACGTGAACTCGACGCCGTCACCGACCCGTTTCAAAATCAACGCGGCAAACTCACCGTCATCAACTACGACGTCGAGATCGCAACCGGCCGCGCAAAAGACAAATACCGCAAACAGGCTCAGCAAAAGCGCGCCGAATATGTGGAAGTTGATCTACCGGCCGCCGATGGTTCTGGGAAAACAACTACCCAGAAGCTGAACTACGAGCAGCTCGAAAAACTTTTTAACGACCTGCGCGAGGAAAAGGCGAAACTACTAGGTGAAAAAGCCGAGTTACTTAAGGAGCCTACCGGGCTCGGCAAAAAGCGCGACGATTATCTTAAGCACCATATGACCGGACTCGGTCCCGGCCAGATTGATGGTCTGCTTCGGAAAATGGATCAGTTTGACTATTCCATTCTGCCGCATCAGATCAGTGTCAACGAATTCAATATCGTAGACCGCTGCGAAGTTTGTCACGTCGGAATTCGCGAGCCGCTTGATCTGCGTCCCGAAGACCTGGCGCCGGCTGGTCCAGGCAAGCAGCCGGACAGTCTTGCACGCGCGTTCGTCAGTCACCCCAATAAAGAAATTCTCCAGATTCATGCGCCGGATCGATTTGGTTGCGCCAGTTGTCACTGGGGCAACGGCCGCGCCACCACCGGCGAAGTGAAAGGTCACGGTCGACACAAGTACTGGCTCTGGCCCATGTTTGAAAAAGAGAATACGGAAGCCGGCTGCCAGCAGTGTCATGCGAAAGACAGGGTGACGCAGGGCGCCGACACGCTCAATCTCGGACGCGACCTTTTCTCCGAGCGCGGCTGCGTGGGTTGTCATCGCTATGAGGGATTTGATCGCGAGACCGACGCTCTCAATGGAACGCGACAAAACATAAGCCAGCTGCAAGACCAGATCACCGGCAACGAGAAGCAAATCAGACTGAACGAGAACCCGCCGGAGGGAACTACCGACGAAGAAGCGCAAAAGCTGTTGGCTCAGGCGGAGGCGCTTAAGGTAACAAACAGCATCCTGGCCGCGCGCATTGATCAGCTGAATCTGCAATCGAAATACTTGATGCAGGATCAAAAGAAGGTTGGACCAAACCTAAAAGACGTGCGTTTGAAGCTCCGCAAGGAGTGGCTGCCGGTTTGGCTCAGAAACCCGCAGGGATTTCGTCCCGGCACCAAGATGCCGACCTTCTGGCGCTTCGCGTCCCATCAGGATGATAGCGAGCCAAACATGCGCGATGCCGATGGCGAGGAACAGATCCAAGCCATCTCCGCTTACCTCTGGCAGGACAGTTTCGAAGGCAAACTTCCCGAACAACAACGCGGCGATGCCGGACACGGAAAAGAACTCTTTGAGACCCGCGGCTGCCTGGGTTGCCACTCGATCGGCGAAGAAGACAACAAGATTGGCGGCACCTTTGCGGCGAACCTTCAGAAGGTTGGAGAGAAGTCCAACTTCGATTACATCGTCCGTTGGATTCACAATCCGCGCGAACGCTGGGCGCCCTATTGTCCTAAAGAGAAGCGCGATTTGACGGCTGACGACTACGCGAAACACAACCTGCCATATGTGTTTGATACGGAGCTTCATTCGCGTTGCCCGAATGATGGCGCAGAGTTGCAGGTTCAAAACATGACCGTCATGCCCAATTTCCGTTTGTCGGAAACGGACGCTCGCGACATTGCCACTTATCTGTTCTCTTTGTCATCGCCGCCGCAGTATGACGCGGCCTCGTTTATGGACAGTCCCGAGCTTCGCGAGAAAGGCCATGGACTAATCAAGCAATACGGCTGCGCGGGCTGTCATGAAATTAAGGGATTTGAAGACGAACAGCGCATCGGTAAGGAACTGACTGTGGAAGGCGCGACCCCAATCGAGCGGCTCGACTTTGCACTTTTAACGAAGAGCGCCGAAGAGGGACATGATCCGCTTAAATTGCATTCAACTTCCGAAGCTGCGCCCAACGCTCCAGCAAAAGAAGAAAAGCCCTGGTATAACCACAAAGGCTTTTTCGAACATAAGATCACCGAGCCGTCAATTTACGATCAGGGCAAAGAAAAAGATCCTAAAGATCGACTGCGCATGCCGCGGCCGTATCTCACACCAGAGTGGCGCAACGCGTTGACAACGTTTCTGCTGGGCAGCGTCGGCGCGGAAGGCTCAAACGTGCCGCAGTCACTATTCTATAATCCGGAGGACACGCGTCGTCAGGACATTCAAAACGGCTGGTGGATAATCAAAAAGTATAACTGCGTCGGTTGTCACCAGGTGCAGGTGGGTCAGCGCTCGGTCGTCATGGACCTGCCTTTTTATCAAACACCGGAAGGCAAAGATCTCTTGCCGCCGCGACTAACCAGCGAGGGCGCGCGTGTCGATCCCAATTGGCTCTTGCGATTTCTGCACGATCCCTCGTTGAGTGGAGAGAAAACTCCAGCAGAAAATGCTGCAATATCGAATGCCGAGCAGGCCGCAAGAGCGACCAGCGGTCCGCAGCCCAGCCCACAAGCCGGCAACGCTGGTAATGCGGGCGCATCAAGCGAAGGAGCAGGCAAGATGCCCTCGCCCGCAGCCGGTGGCGGACGTTTGAAACCGCAGCCTGGTCTGGATCGAAATGGCGTGCGGCCTTATCTGAAGTTTCGCATGCCGACGTTCAATTTCTCGCCAAACGAGTTGCAAACTTTGGTTCGCTTCTTCATGGCCATGTCCGGTCAGCAGGAGCCTTATATAAAGGAGCCGCTCCAGCCGTTGAGTGAGCAGGAGAAACTGGTGGCGCGGCAAATGTTCACCTCGGGTACCCCCTGCTTGAAGTGTCACATCACGGGTGATCCGGCACACGATGCTAAGGCGATCGCGCCAAACTTCCTGTTATCGGGTGAACGCCTGAAGCCGGAGTGGACCTTCCGCTGGCTGCTCGATCCCTCGCAGATCAGTCCGGGTACAGCGATGCCCACCGGTCTGTTTAGAAAAGAAGGCGAGCGCTGGGTCATAAACTTGCCCAACCCGCCCGCCAGCGCTAATGCATACCATGACGATCACGCCCGGCTGTTGGTTCGCTACATGCTGCTGCTGACTCCGGATGAACAGCGTCGGCTGTTGGCGACTGCGCCTGTTGCTCCAACAGCAGCGGCGCCGCCGGCACAAAAGGCCCAAATAAGATCGAAGAGCAGGAGCGGAGAGACGAGCTTTAATAGGCTGCGTCGTGGGAGACGGCCGGCTTTGGCAGCGAACCGAAGAGCGCGAATTATCTCGCGGCCCGCAGCCATGTAGTGGCACGGGCGCAGTGCGTCGGGTCTACTTCCCAACGCTTCCCGTGCTAAAGTTATTAAAAAAGTCATTTCGGATTTGGAGGAACTGATCATGTTTATGAAGCAGACTAAAGTCTGGCTGGTATTAACGATTGCGCTTTCGCTGCTGGCACTGGCATCCGCCTGCAGCAAAGCTCCAGAAGGCACACCCGAAACAGGACCCGCTGCAAGCACCGGCAAGACTCCGCCAAGCGACGGCGGCACAGTCTCAGGAACGATTGCCTACAATGGTGCCGCGCCCGCGCCGAAAAAGATCGACACGTCCGCCGATCCGGTTTGCGGCCAGAAAGATCCCAACCTCTCGACTGAAGACAATGTAGTGACCAACGGCAAACTCGCCAATGTGTTTGTTTACATTAAAGACGGCGCCGCTGCCGACGGGACAAAGGTTGACGGTTACGCCTGGCCGGCAGCAGCTACGGCAGCTAAGTTGGATCAAAACGGTTGCCACTACCGGCCACACGTGATGGGACTAATGACCGGCCAAAAATTGAGTATTACGAACAGCGATCCCACGCAACATAATATTCACCCGACTCCCAAGAACAACCCGGAATGGAATCAGACGCAGCCCAATGGCGCTCCTCCAATTGAGAAGACCTTTGCGCGTGCTGAGGTTTTGATTCCAGTGAAATGTAACCAGCATCCCTGGATGAAGGCTTACATTGGAGTCCTGAAGCACCCACTATTTGCGGTCAGTGCCGAAGATGGCAGCTTCACGATTAAAGGCGTTCCTGCAGGCACCTACACGGTTGCGGCCTGGCATGAAGGCGGTGCCACCGGAACAGAGAAGACGATGCAGGTTACCTTGGCAGCAAACGGAACCGCCAAAGCTGACTTTGCGTTCGGCGAGGCTGCTGCTTCCTTAGGTCAGCCCGGCCTGCAAATGATGCCGGCGCTCGAGTTTCCGATGTTAGGGAGACACTGAGGGGAATTCCGATTGCCAATTGCCGATTGAAGAAACAAGTGCTTGCGCGCTGCTTCGATCCCACATCGGCAATCGGCAATCGGCAATCGGGAATATGAGTAAGGGTTTGCATCGCTTCGCACTGATCGTGGCGGGCGCGACATTCTTCTTAATTATCGCCGGCGCGCTGGTCACGAGCCACG
>DATLBQ010000490.1:0-15512 GCA_035526805.1 Pyrinomonadaceae bacterium | reverse complement strand
TTCTTCAGTGCCCGAATTAGCCAAAACAAAGCCCGCATTTGATCACGACAAACTCGATTATTCTATCTGCGCGCAGTTTCTTTTCATGCACCTCGCCTGCCTGCTGGTGATCTGGGCGGGTGTCAGTGTGGTGGCCGTCGTTACCTGTCTGGCGCTATACGTCGTCCGTATGTTTGCGATTACCGCGGGATTTCATCGGCTGCTGGCGCATCGCACCTATCGCACCAGCAGGTTTTTTCAGTTTCTCATCGCATTCACCGGGACTGCGTCGTACCAGAAGGGACCGCTTTGGTGGTCGGCGCACCATCGCCATCATCATCTCGTCGCCGACACAGATCAGGATTTCCACTCGCCGCTAACTCGCAAATTTTGGCGCGCGCACTTTGGCTGGTTTTTATCGCGCGATAGCCAGGAAACTCACTGGAGGCTGATCGCCAATTTGAGCAAGTATCGCGAGCTGCGTTTTCTGGATCGATTCTACTCACTGCCTCCAATTATCCTGGCCGCTTCGGCGTTTGTATTCGGATCATTGCTGCAAAGATACGCGCCATCCTTCGGAACGAACGGGTTTCAAATGTTGGTGTGGGCGTTCTTCATCAGCACCGTCGTGCTTTATCATGGGACGTTCACGGTAAACTCGCTGGCGCACATTTTTGGTAAGCGACGTTTTCCGACAGCTGACAACAGTCGGAACAATCTATTCGTCGCGCTGATCACCCTCGGAGAAGGTTGGCACAACAATCATCATCACTACGCTTCATCTGAGCGCCAGGGTTTCTACTGGTGGGAGATTGACGTCTCTCATTACACACTTACCGCGCTGTCATGGTTTGGCATAGTTTGGGATTTGCGCCCACCGCCAGCGAATTTGATCGCCGCTGAGGCTATCGCCGCCACCAACAATCCTTAGTTTCAAACGTTTATCCATTTCAATGAAACTGCCTGTTATTCAGGGTGTAATCCGCAGACGAATTCTGGCAAATTTCCGCGTTGACCCTCAAGTGATGCAGCAGCAATTGCCGCCGCGCTTCAGGCCGAAGTTGCAACGCGGCTTTGCTGTTGCCGGCATCTGTCTGATTCGGCTCGAACATATTCGACCAAGGTTTGTTCCGGAAGTTGTCGGAATAAACAGCGAAAACGCCGCTCATCGTGTTGCTGTGCTTTGGGAAGACGAGGGTAAGGCGCGTGAAGGAGTATTTATTTCGCGCCGAGATACAAACTCTCAACTCAATCATCTGCTCGGCGGCCGCATTTTTCCCGGGGAACATCATCAGTCGTCATTCAGCGTCAGGGAATCCGATTCGGGGATAAGTTTCTCACTCGAGTCGGCGGATTCAGAGGTTGTTGTCAAGCTTGAGGCAGTGACCGCAAACGCATTACCTGCAACTTCAATCTTTTCGTCGTTGGCTGAAGCATCTGCGTTCTTTGAAGCTGGATCGCTGGGTTATTCGGTAACGCACGATCCAAATCGGCTGGATGGCTTGAACTTAAAAACGAACGAATGGCAGGTCGAACCTCTTCACGTAACGAGTGTCCGGTCCAGTTACTTTTCCGATGAAGCAAAGTTTCCGCCCGGCAGCATTGAATTCGATCACGCGCTAATCATGAAGAACGTCTCGCACGAGTGGCACAGCGCCGCAGACTTATACATCTAACATGAGAACAAAAGCTGCGGTGCTATATGAGATGGGCGCGCCGCCTCCGTACGCGAGCAGTATCCCGCTGCTAGTCGAAGAAATCACGCTCTCCGCGCCGGGGGCGGGGGAAGTGTTAGTTGAGATTGCCGGCGCCGGCTTATGTCACTCTGATTTGTCGGTGGTAGACGGGTCGCGACCACGCACAATGCCAATGGTCATGGGCCATGAAGCGAGCGGCATCGTGCGTGAAGTTGGCGTTGAGGTGCGGGAGTTCGTTCCGGGTGACCACGTAGTGTTTAGTTTCGTCCCGGTTTGTGGACGCTGCAGCTTTTGTGTCTCCGGACGTGGCGCTCTCTGCGAACCGGGCGCCCGGGCAAACATCGCAGGCACGCTGCTCTCTGGCGCGCGACACTTTTCTGACTCCAAATCAATGGCCTGCAATCATCATCTTGGCGTTTCGGCTTTTTCCCAGTTCACAGTTGCGGCGCAGGAGTCGCTGGTAAAGATTGACGCCACACTGCCGCTGGCGACGGCGGCATTGTTCGGCTGCGCGGTGATGACTGGTGTGGGCGCGGTGGTGAACACTGCCGGTGTCAAACCCGGTAGCTCTGTCGCGGTGTTCGGGATGGGTGGCGTGGGCTTGAGTGCAATCATGGGAGCGCGCGCAATCGGCGCGTATCCGATCATTGCAATCGACCGGCTTAATGACAAACTTATGCTTGCTCGCGAGATCGGCGCTACGCATGCAGTCAATGCCGGCGAAGAGGATCCGATTGAAGCGATCAAGGAACTGACCGGGGGTGGCGTGGACTATGCATTTGAGAGCGTGGGCAGCGAACAAGTCCTGATTCAGGCCTATCACGCAACGAAGCGCGGCGGCATGACAATTACCGTTGGTTTGCCGGCTCCGGGTAAGATGTTTTCTATTCCCGCGGTCAGCCTCACATTGGAAGAACGCACGATTAAAGGCTCGTACATGGGATCGTCTGTGCCCCGCCGCGACATCCCGCGATACATTGGCATGTACCAGGCGGGGATGTTGCCCGTCGATAAGTTGCACACGCACACTTTGCGACTCGAAGACATCAACAGCGGTTTTGATCGGCTGGCCCACGGAGAGGCGGTGCGGCAGATTATTGAGTTTCAGTGAATAAAAGCGTTAAGTTCCAAGTTTCAAGTTTCAAGTTTCAAGTCCCGATGGTTGCCAAACTTGAAACTTGGAACTTGGAACTTGAAACATTACTTATGCCTGACAAACCAGAGATCTCCCGAGCGGACTATCCACACTTCCTTGAGCTTTCCACTCGTTGGATGGATAACGACATTTACGGCCACGTCAACAACGCGCTTTACTATGCATTCTTCGATACGGCGATTAATCAATACTTAATTGCAGCGGGTCGATTGGATATTAATAGCGGGCCGGTGATCGCGTTCGCGGCGGAGTCACAATGTCGTTATCTGCGCCCGCTCGCTTTTCCGAGCGCGATCGACATCGGACTACGGCTTGGCAAGTTAGGGAATTCAAGCGTGCGCTATGAGCTCGCAGTATTCAAACAAGGCGAACCGTTGGCTGCCGCCGTCGGTTATTTCGTGCATGTTTTCGTGGATCGCGTGACGCAGCTGCCGGTGCCGATTCCTGCAATGATTCGCAGCGCATTGGAACGGCTTAAAGTGAGTGTCCCTGGCAGCGGATAATTAGCCGCGAATTCACGCGGATGAACGCGGATCAGAATAAGAACTAAGGATGATAGAAAGAAAACGGTTGCACATTTGACCGGCGCTTCTTGGCTCGTTGCTGGATCTGATCCGCGCTTATCCGCGCAGATCTGCGGCTGATGATCCTATATGCGAATTGATGTAGTGGCTGTTACCAGGTCAATGCTTCGCCCTGTAGCTGTAACGCAGCCGGACTTTTACCAGGATGGGTTCACTCGCTTTGGTGTTGGGTTGGTAGTAGATGGCCTGCGGAGCGGGTGCATCAGGCTTCAGAACTTTGGCGCTATCGGCGCCGGCTTCTTTTTCTTGTTTGCTCCAGGCCTGGCCCGTCCCGTTTTCCAACTCCAGCAAACCGACCCGCGCGCCCCACGACTTTTCCCATCCGTTCACCTGGCTCTCAGTCAATTTCTGCGCTTTGTCGGTGATTTCAAGTCCTTCAAGCGGGGATGGACTAATCAGAACACTGAGCACTTCGGCCACCTGATCGGATCTGCTTCGCTTGACGGAAAAGTAAGCAGGATGATCATCCCGGGCCGGCAGCTCGATTATCTTTCCAATCGTCACTTGATTGTTCCCCGCGAGTGTACGAGTGGTGGGAAAAATTAAGTACGGCTCGCCGAAACTCCCATCGGCATACTGTTCTCGATCAATCACGTAAAGATAACCGGTGCGTGCGGCTTCCACCGAAATCCGCAAGCGATCGTGCTCGTTCAATTTTGCGTTGGGGGAAATTCGTTCAGGCAACCACTCAGCGGCTTCCGCACCCTCATGTACGATGAGCCGTTCGCCAGAGTCCGTCGCGGCGGCCCGACGAAGGCGCCAAAGTGTAACTCCCACGACCGTCTCGCCATTTACACCGTTGGTAGGCACATTCGGAGTGGCAACACGATAACTACGTTTTGCTTTTTTCGGTGAAGCTTTCCTGTTGCCGCTATTGATAAAGGCGGTGTCCCAAAGTCTTCTGGTAGTGTCTTCATCCTGGGCTGTTAAAGTTATCGGAGCAGCGAGAGTCGCGGCGCAAAGCACCAACAAACATACCCACCTTCTTTCCCGCAGAGTCATAGTTCACTATCTCCCTGAAGCGCACTGACGAGCGAATTTTGTCAGCCTACTTACTAACGCGAGAATTCCGGTCGAAAACCACCATCCCTAAAACTGCTGCGTTTCTTACTGGGACCGCGGGCGTCTCGCCCGCCTCACGCGACAAGTTCACTCGAGTTGCGACTGAATCTGTCAATTACCAGTTCTCAGTTTCCGGTCACTTCCATTCGCCCTGAAGCACAAACGGGGCCCAGTAATAGGGCGACTGCCACTGTTTTTGCCGCGACATATCCATCTGCGCGGCGCGTAAGGCCGCGGCCGGAGTTTTATTTTCTCTGAGCATGCCGCGATAGAAACGGGCCATCAGTTCTGCTGTCGCCTTGTCGTTGACATTCCACAGGCTGACGACGACGCGACGGGCTCCGGCATACATGAATCCCCGCGTTAGCCCGACCAATCCTTCCCCTTTTATTTCTTTTCCCAAGCCTGTTTCGCAGGCGCTAAGCACGACCAATTCCGCCGGCAAGTTAAGATTGTAAATATCGTGCGTGCGCAGGAAGCCATCCTGAGGTTTTCCCTGCTCATCAACTAACGAAAGCACGATCGCCGACAGGTCTGAACGCTGGCTGTCGATATACCCGTGCGTCGCGAAATGGACAAAGCGATACTTGCTCAATTCTCCTCCCGTGGCCATCGCGCGATTAGCCTGGAAATCAATTGCCCGGAAATTTTTCCCTCGCGGCGCTTCGGCAAGAATTTGCTCAGCTTCCTGGCGCGTAAATTTCAGGCGACGAATAATCAGGCCTGAGTCATCGGCAAGATGTTCGATGAGTCGTGTATTCGCAGATCCATCTCCCTGAGTTTGCGTTGCCGCCTTAACCTTTGGGAGGCCAACCCGTTCGTCTGACGCAGAAAAAACCGGATCGGCGATCACGGCAACTGCGTTGGGCGCGGGTTGGCGATTCCGCAGTCCCTCGCGTTGTATGGCTAATGCTGAGGCCGACGGCAGAGAGATCACCTCGTGATCCTGTATCAAGAATCTGTAGATCGCGGTTGTGTGTGGTCCGTTGTTAGTTTTCACATCTCCAGATGATGGAGTTGAAATCTTAGCCGCCGACAACCGATTACTAACAACTAACGACTTCGCCGGAGCCGGCAAGGCCGCGAATGGCACGTACTGCAGGGCGCCGTCTGCGACAACCACCAGTCGTTCAGCTCCGAGTTCAGAACCAAGCGGCCCGAGCACCATATCGCTTAGCTCTTTGCCGGCCTCGATCACCTGCGAATCCGTTTGCGCAATTCTCTTTTGCTTCTGTTGAGCGTCTTCTCCGGCTATCGATTTACTACGGGCGGTAAGTGAGTCGTAGACTCGCCGCGCGGCCTTCTCGATTTGCTCTCGCTTTGGTAACTCGTAAGTCTTTAGTGAATCGCGAGTAACCGCCCAAACATAGCTTCGTTCTTCACCGAGCGAGTACTCCAGCAACATCGTACCGTCGTCCAACTGCTGTTGAATTTCCTTCAGTCCCAGCGGTTGCGGCTGAGTAAGCGCGGCATAACCCGGGCTGTTTTTGCGGATAGCCGCCTGCGCTTGTTGGTACTGATCTTCAAGCTCAGAGATTTCTTTACTCAAAGCAGTAAGCTGCGCTCCCGGATTTTTTTGACCAAGCAACTGGACCTGTCGCTGAGCCTTCGCATTGAGTAGTTGAACCAGATTGCGCTCTCGCTCCAGCAGTGCGGCGTCTACGCCTTCGCGAATGTTAACGCGCGCTTCGGTTAACATCTCCAGCAGACTGCGAGCGCGTGCTCGCTCGTTAATTTGCAGCGCGGCAGCGTCATTTCCCTGGGAAGGGTTGAGCCTGTGCATCTGCATCATCAAGTCGATGTAGAAGGTAAAGGCCGATTGTAGAGTTGCGAGATATGAGGCGCGACTTTGCTGACTGCCGATTCTGCTGCGAACCTTTTCAATTTCGGAAAGAGCTTCCTGAATCCGGCTGCGGGCTTCGTTAAGATTATTCAAGCCGCGTTCTGCGCGAGCTAATCCTTGCAGCATTCTGGCTATGCTGTTTCGATCATCCAGGCTGCGAAAAATCGCGAGGGCTGGATCGTAATGGTCCTTTCCTTTCTGTGGCTGTCCAGACAGCACGTATGCGTCACCGAGATTGCCGAGAGCCATAGCCTCGTAGCGCCGGTCCCCGACGGCTCGGATAAGCTCAAGCGATTGCTGATTGTATTCCAAGCCTTTCTGCTGGTCGCCAATCGTAGAATAGGTCGCCCCGATTGTGCCGAGGGTAATGGCTTCCGCGCGACGGTCGCCGGTAGCTCGATGAAGCTCTAAGGCTTGATTGTAAAATTCAAGCGCCTTCTGCGGATTATCTAACCGCGCTTGAGCGAAGCCAATTACGGTAAGGGTGAAGGCTTCGCCTGCCTTGTCGCCCGCAGCCCTTTGCAACGCGAGAGCCTGCTGGTAGTACTCAAGTGCTTTGCTCGCGTCGCCCAGATAGACGTGAATGGAGCCTATATTGCGGAGCGTGATGGCCGCAAAGCGTTGATTATTAACAGTCCCAAATAGAGGGAGCGCGCGGCTGTAGTATTCCAGGGCCTTCTGCCAATCGGCAAAATCGTAAAAGATCTTGCCGATGTTATTCAGCATAATCGCCTCTGAGAAGTAATCCTTCTCGGCTCGAAATATCTCCAGGGCTTGATTGTAAAACCTGAGCGCTGCTTGCAAGTCGCCCGCTATATCGGAAGCTCCGCCCAGATAATTGAGTACATTTGCTTCGCCGAGGCGGTCTCCTTCGGCGTGAAAGATTGGAAGCGCTCGCCTGAAGTGCGCAACAGCCGTTTGAATCTCTCCTGACTTGTAGTAGGAAAGGCCTAACACATAAAGCGTCATTGCCTGTCTGTTGTCCGCCTGGTTAGATTCAAAGATTGCCAGCGCCTGTTTGAAATCTTCAATGGCCTCGCGCAAGGACGCAGCCGTGCGTTGCCCATACAGTTTTTGTCTTCCCTGCTCGAAAGCTCGTTCAGCAGCAGCGAGGTCTTTATCTCTTGCGGTTGCCTCGCGCAAATCAACTACCTTTATCTCATAACGCCCGGCATCAGCATTCTTGTTCGGCGAGCGCACTTCCAAACGGTGGGCTCCTGAGATCTCAGCGACAGCGACAACAGGCTCCGGCCCCCACTTGCCGTTCGGATTATCAACATAGGCAATCTGCTTACCATCGGGTCCAAATAACGTTACTGTCACGTCAATCCCTTTTTGATTTACAACGACGCGCAGGAACTGCCCCGGAGCCAAATCCAATCGGAAGAGGTGAGTCTCGCCTCCTTTCAGTTCGCGATTAATATTCGTTCCAGTTTCAAGCGTGGTGCTCTCTTGCGGAACGACTGCGCTCGAACTCGGATAGTTATCCACCCCAGGGAAGGAGTAGTTCTCCCGCGCGCTGCGAGTTTGAATAGGCAAAAGTGCCAGGCTCGACAAAATAAATAGGCCCACTCCTATCAAGCGCGTCGCAGTTCGCCGGGAAGCGTTATGTAGTGTGGTGTTCAAGATCTTGAAATCGTAAGAGCGTCTCGGGGGGAAGCTCACTTCATTGACGATTACCCTGAGCAAAAATTTGTAGCCCGGCACTTCACGACCTGAGTGAGAAGCGCCGGGCGGTGGCCGTTATCGTATTCGTTTGGCGGCGAGGTTGAAGCTATTTGCCGTAAGGCTTCTTGGTTTTTGCCGGTGGTTTTTTTGTATGTTTTTTCTTCTCCTCCGGGACGGGGCCGCCGGATGCCTGCCAGGGATCCTCAACGCCCCCTGCGCCGGGCCAGTTGACGGTGCCACAGGCGGTAGCGTCAGAATCAGGACACGGATTCCTTTTATCTTTAATATGGCCCGCAAAATGGTAATCGCCTGCCGGGAAGCTTCCGTTCCGTGCGTTTAAGCTGAAAGAGAAACTTACTGGTCCGGAGCGTTGGTTCGGGCGCCAATCAACATTGATGTCGAAAAGTGTGAGCCCACCGGTATCATGAGGTGTGAATGACCTACCTGAGCGGTCCAGCGTGCCCACGGCTTTGTGGCGCGGAATTGAGATAATTACTGGCATAACATTCTCCTTTTCGTAAAGGCCCCCAGAAGGGCTGACAAATTAGCGCGCATCATAAAGAAGTTTGCACAACGGGGACAGGAACATTGTCTTCTTCCTCCACTGATTAACGCGAGAATTCGTGCAGAAAACCACCAAGCGAGCGAATGGCCCGTTAAGACAACAGAGGCCACTTAGCCGTAGAGGCCGGTTGTTTTTGGACTGACAAGCTAAAAGAGCTTGAGTGGCGGCATCATATTCCCGCGACGGAGTGAAGGTCAATCCTTTTCCGGGTTGGTAATCCCATGGTTTCAGGCTCACGGTTTTCGCCCCGTTAGGGGCGAGATGTTTATAGACCAAGGAGCAAAATTTCATCCTCCGTTCGGAGGAGCGGAAAGTGCTGGGTGGTGAAGCTCGGCTTGAATTCCGCTCCTCCGAACGGAGTTTGTACTTGGGTTGATCCTCTTGCCTATAAACATCTCACTCCTACGGAGTGAAAACGAATCTAAGACTCTGTCGCGGTCTTACACCGGGAGTTTGGATGGGGACAAGTCAATGATGTTCAAGTTTGATTGGGTGGACCAGAACGTCGCCCACAATTCTGAGGCTGGTCTGCTTTAGCTGGTCATCTTTCTCGATCTTAGTTTTCGCTGCAGAGTGTGCTTTCAAAAATTCCTGGATGCTTGTGTTCAGACCGGCATTACTAATCAGACCCCGATCTTTCGGGTTCGCAAACTGCTTTACTGCTTCCAACTCAGGTACTGCGTTCGCGGAAAATATCAACCACAGTTTTTCCGTTCCTTGTTCCGCGTCGAATTGAAACCAACTTTGCTGCGGAATCTCCACCCGTTGGTTTTCAGCCAAATAAGGCAAGCCCTCGTTGGCGGTTGTTGAAGGAAACAGTACGACAAATGACGATGCACCATTAGAGCTTGAAGGGCCTTCATTCAGAATGTACAAATACCCGCGTTGCGAGCTACTGACATTCAACCTGACTCGGTAGTCCTTCTCGAAGTTTATCTCGCCGGCGAGTCTGAAGGGTTCTTGAAACGGTTGTCCATTTCTATATTTCTGCACCGTCATCCAGTAGCTGAGCTTACTTTCCGAGCCGGCAACCGAACTCGGGGTGGGCTCCACGACAGTCGCACGCCAGCGTCGTGACCACGCGGCAGCACTAAGCAAACCTGCGACGACAATCAATACCAGTGCTGAACCGACAACCAGTTTCGTGCGATTTGAACGATCACTTTCCTGCGACTCAACCTTAGACCTTCGTGGTTCGATCGAGTCGGTGTCTGGAATAACATTCTTGTCCGTTGTGGCGGCTACGGTGACTGAATCAGGCGAAGCTGAACGCTCGATCTCCAGGTCCAGTTCCAATCGCTTCTTGAGATTTCGCAGATCGATCAGCAGATCCTTCGCTGTTTGATACCGTTCGTCGGGATTCTTGGCTAGCGCCTTATTGACGATTCGTTGCAACTCAGGAGGCACTCTTCGCGCTCCGATGTTCGTTAGCGGTGCCGGCTCTTTCTCAAGAATGTTCACCACTGTATGACTGCTTGTCATTCCCGAGAAAGGGACGCGGCCGGCTAGCATCTCGTAGATCACGACGCCAACGCTCCACAGATCGGTGCGCTCATCGACGCGCAATCCCTGCGCCTGCTCTGGAGACATGTAATTGATCGTACCCAGCACACTGCCAGGCATGGTTCGGACCAGGACCTCGGTATTTGCTTCTGTGTCAGATCGGCCGAATGATTGGCTGGTTGCTTTCTCCGTTAGTTTGGCCAAACCAAAATCCAGCACCTTCACTACCCGGTCACGCCGCCGCACCATGATGTTTTCAGGTTTAATATCCCGGTGGATAATGCTGGCCTCATGGGCGGCGTCGAGTGCCGCGACCACCTGAATACTGATGTCGATCATTTCGAGCAGCTTGAGTTGTCTGTCACGCAGGTGATGGCGCAAGGTTGAACCGTCGACATACTCGCTCGCGATAAAATGCAGCAAGTCGGTATCGCCAAACTCAAAAATCGTCAGGATGTTTGGCTGGTTAAGAGACGAAGCGAGTTTTGCTTCTTGTTTGAAGCGCTGCATCCGCCGTTTATCAAAGGCAACGTCGGCGGGTAAGATCTTAAGAGCCACAGTGCGATCGAGTCGCGTGTCTTCCGCGAGGTAGACTTCACCCATCCCCCCTGCCCCCAGCTTCCGGATAATTCGGTAATGACTTATCTGCTGTTCTTTTTCCAGGCGGTCCTTGCTGACTTCGTGTTCGCTGTCGCGGGAAAACAAAAACGGCGCTGCGTCCGCTGCGGCCGGCGAGGCTATGAAATTGTCGTTGTTTGCCTGTTGATGCGATTCAATTAGACGCTCAACGTCCTGGCGCAACGACGCATCAGCGCCACACCGGGCCGCCAGGTAAGCGCCGCGCTCCTCGGGCTTCAGCGCGAGCGCCGATTTGAAAATACCGCTAACTTGCTGCCATCGTTCAGGCTGCATCAAGCCCCACTCCCACTCAATTCCTGATAGAGCCAGGCCCTGGCCATATTCCAGTCGCGCGTCACCGTGTTTTCGGAAATCTTCAGAACGCCGGCTATTTCTTCATTGCTCAGACCGCCAAAATATCGTAGCTCGACTACGTGGCCGCGTCGCGGATCGATCTCAGCCAGCCGATCCAACGCCTCGTCAAGCACGATTAAATCCGTCGCGGGATTGTCTGCAACGATCGCGGTTTCATCGAGGGAAATTTTCTGTGCGCCGCCGCCGCGTTTTGCGTAAGCGTGCCGACGCGCATGATCGATCAGAATACGGCGCATGATCTGCGCTGAGATGGCAAAGAAATGCGCGCGATTTTCCCAGTGGACATGTTTTTGATCTACCAGGCGAACGTAAGCCTCGTTGATCAGGGCTGTAGTTTGCAGCGTGTGGTTCTTTCGTTCGCGGTTCATATACCGGCCCGCCATCTTATGAAGTTCGTCGTAGACGAGTGGGTACAACTTGTCGAGTGCAGTTTGATTTCCACTGCTCCACTCAGCAAGCAACTGCGTGATCTCGTGCTGTGAACAGGCGGGATCTTTCATCGCTAAGCCTCGGGAAGCGCGATGCTTCGGTGCAAGTGGGCTTTAGTGTATCACCATCAAAGCCAAGGGCCTTTACGAATATGAATGGGCAACACCTGTAGGCATGAGGGTCGACACTGAGCAGCCAGTGGACAATTTACTAAAGCCGCGGATTATCGCGGATGCGCGCGGATTAGCGCAAACACACGCTTAAAATCCTGTGATCGTTTTCGTTTTTCGCATATCCGCGTTCATTCGCGTTCCATCCGCGGCTAAACCGCGACCTCGCCCAGGCGTCGTAGTTTGTCGACCTGCTATACTCCTACGAAATCTCCAGGAGGCAATTGAATAATGAGCGTCAGAAATGTGTGTAGGTTGACCGTAATGTGGGTGCTCATGTTAGTCAGCGCGCTATTGGTCTTGAGCGACCGCGCCACGGCCCAAACGCCGCAACAAACTCCCTCGTTGCCGAGCGAGCGGCCGGAAAAGTTGGAACCGACGAATTATGGATTTGATTACGTGCGCCGCGAGGTGATGATTGCGATGCGTGACGGAGTGAAACTTCACACGGTTATTCTTGTTCCGAAGGGCGCCAGGAACGCACCTATCCTTCTAACGCGTACCCCCTACGACGCCAACGAACTCACCACGCGAACTAACAGCTCGCACCTTGGCCCGAGTCTGTACGGCTACGACAACGCCACTGACGTGATCGTCGAGGGCGGCTACATTCGCGTGGTACAGGACGTTCGCGGCAAGTATGGTTCTGAAGGCGATTACGTCATGAACCGGCCGCTGCATGGTCCACAGAACCCGACACCGGTGGATCATGCGACTGATACTTACGATACGATTGACTGGTTAGTAAAAAATATTCCTGAAAGCAACGGCAAAGTCGGTATTCTGGGAATTTCCTACGATGGCTTTCTGCCCTTGATGGCGCTCGTCAACCCACATCCGGCGCTCAAAGTGTCTGTGCCGATGAACCCGATGGTCGATGGCTGGCGCGGCGACGATTGGTTTCACAACGGCGCTTTTCGCCAGCAGGGCATGAGCTACATCTACGATCAGGAAGCTACGCGCGCGAATGACGTGAAGTGGTGGACGAGCCATTTTGATGATTACGACATGTTCATGGAGGCCGGTTCGGCCGGAGAACTTGGACGCCGTCGCGGCCTCGAACAAGTCGGCTTCTGGCGCAAGCTGCTCGAGCATCCCGCCTATGACGCTTTCTGGCAGGATCAGGCAGTAGACAAAATCCTCGCGGCCCAACCGCTGAAGGTCCCGGTGATGCTGGTGCACAGCCTCTGGGATCAGGAAGATATCTACGGTGACATCGCCGTGTACAAGGCCATCGAGCCGAAGGATACCCGGAACGACAAGGTGTTTTTAGTCATGGGGCCCTGGTATCACGGTCAGATGATTCGCGAAGGCAGCGCACTCGGGGCCATTAAATTCAACAGCGATACGGCGCTTACTTTTCGTCAGGAAATATTGCGGCCGTTTCTGGATCACTATCTAAAGGGCACGCCGAAAGCTGATGTCGCGCCGGTGACTGCCTTTGAAACGGGTACGAATCAGTGGCGGCGACTTTCTTCATGGCCCGCCGGCTGCGACAGCGGTTGTACGGTTCGGCCCAAGCCCCTTTACCTGCGCGCGCATTCCAAACTGCGCTTTGACGAAGCGAAATCAGGAGAAGCAGGTTACGAAGAATACATTTCGGACCCGGCTAAGCCGGTGCCCTATCGCGCGCGACCGATCGACGGGACCAGCTGGTCTCGTTGGCTGGTTGACGACCAGCGTGAAGCTTCGGGCCGGCCAGACGTTGCCGTTTTTGTTTCTGACACTCTGACGGCGCCGCTCAAGATTAGCGGCGAGCCGATCGCCAACCTGATTGCTTCTACCAGCGGTACTGACTCTGATTGGGTAGTTAAACTCGTCGACCTCTACCCTGATGAGGTTGCCGGTCAACCAAACATGGGCGGCTATCAGTTGATGATCTCTGGCGACATCTTTCGGGGCCGTTATCGCGAGAACCTCGCCCAGGCCAAACCAATCGCCGCCGGTATTCCGCTGCTTTACCGGTTCGCGTTGCCAACCGCTAACCACGTTTTCCTGCCGGGCCACCGGATAATGGTCCAGGTACAATCGAGCTGGTTCCCGCTCTACGATCGTAACCCGCAAACATTTGTGCCGAATGTTTTCTGGGCCAAGCCGGGCGATTATCGCAAAGCAACCCAAAAAATCTATTACGCAAGTGGCGATTCGAAACGACAAAGCTTTATCGAATTACCGCTGGTGACGGTGCGTTGAGATCAGCTCCACCGGGGGACGACACCGGGTATTATGGAGAAAATCATAGCGCCCGTTACCAGCAAGAAAGAGTTCATCTTATTCCAAAAACGAAAGAAGGTAGACAATGGCAGTTAAACCAATTCCCGAGGGTTACCATACGGCAACCCCATACTTGATCATCAAAGACGCGGCAGACGCGATCGAGTTTTACAAGCAGGCGTTTGGCGCAATCGAACTATTTCGTTTCCCGGCGCCGGGAGGAAAGATCGGACACGCGGAGATTAAGATTGGCGATTCGCCGATTATGCTTGCTGATGAGTATCCCGAAATGGGGTACAAAGGTCCTAAGGCGCTTGGCGGGTCACCCGTTAGTCTGATGATCTACGTTGAAGACGTCGATACTGTTTTCAATCAGGCTCTGGCTGCGGGGGCTTTAGTGAAGGAAGCCTTGGCGGACAAGTTCTATGGAGACCGCAGCGGCACGTTGGTCGATCCTTTCGGTCACATCTGGCACGTATCCACGCATAAGGAAGATGTATCGTTAGAGGAGATGGAACGGCGGGCGAAGGCCGCAAGCGCAGGAGCGTCAGCGGCTGGGAAATAGCAAGTCACACCTGCAGAGTTCACTGGCGAAAACACGCCCGCAATTAGCCGATGTAGCAAATGCTTTCGGTTCGGTTGGCTGGCGTGCGCCTGTTGCTCCGCATAGCGCCCGTTGAAATGAAATGAAACGACTTGGTGTGCCGCCAGCCAACATAGACAACGATCGAAATGACTAATTCAACCAACAACTCCGCTGAGGCTGTCGCTGCTATATTGCAAATTGAGCGGGACATTATGGCTGCCATCAAGAGCAAAGACGCGAATGCTCTCGCACCAATGCTCGCAGACGAGTTCATCTACCGCACTCACTTCGGCGCCGAAGCGGATAAGCGCGCCTTCCTGGAAAGCATCGCCTCGTTTCCCATAGAAATACTTTCGCTGCGTGGTGAAGAATTGAAAGTGAACCTATTTGGCGAGACTGCGGTGCTGACGGGCGTACAACATGCCGAGGCTCGACCACCGGAAGGTGAGCCTGAGCAAAGCGCAGTCGCGTTCACGGATGTGTTCGTGCGACGCGAGGGCCGCTGGTTGATGGTGTTGGCTTATGGAGTTGAACTGCCCACCGAGTCCGATGCTATGGCAACAGAAATTGCTTAAGGCACAGAGTTCCAAGATAAATATGAAGATAGGAAATCTCGGGGTGGGGAAGGGCGGCTTGCCCCCGCCCGAGTCGGTGTACTTGATTTCGATGTAATCGAAGAGCGGCCGCAAGCGAGCCTTCCCGACCTGCGAATTTGGTAATCGCCCGATAGTGGAGCTGAAGTCCTTTCTCCCCGTATCTGGCGGGCAACATTCTCCGCCGACAGAGGGCACGGAATCTACTTAACGTTCGGAGGCTGAGCGGTTTTCGTTCTTACGCTGATGCCTTCATCGGCGGTCAGGAAAACGGTGCGGGCGTCGTAGCTGGAAGAGTTGACTGGGATGTACGAAAGCAGATAGCGATTGCGTCGGAGCTCGTCGCAGATAGATTTGGCAGCGGTCTGGGCCTCCTCGAGGGGGAACACTTTTCCGCCGGTGCCTTCGGCCAGTTGATTCAGTACCGCGGTCGCCTTTGGCTGACTTCCGCGAAATGCTCCGCCAGTGCG
>DATLBQ010000489.1:0-5053 GCA_035526805.1 Pyrinomonadaceae bacterium | reverse complement strand
AAGCCGTTTCGAGAGCAGGACTTGCTCGACGCGATTGAGCAGGGGATCGACCGCGATCGCTCGGCGCGTGAGCAGCTAACGGCATTGCGCGAACTACGAGAGCGGTCTGAGACGCTGACGCCTCGCGAGCGCGAGGTGATGCGCTTGGTGGTCGCCGGAATGCTTAACAAACAGGTAGCGGTTGAACTTGATATCAGTGAGAAGACCGTGAATGTTCATCGCGCCCAGGTAATGCAAAAGATGCGGGCAGACTCGCTCGCAGACTTGGTACGGATGAACGAAAAGTTGGACCTCAGTTCCCTGGCCGCACACGCGCATTAGAGTTTTCTCCAATAGCGTTTCCCTAAATTCCCATCTCACTACCTCACCTTCCAATAGTTATCCGATCGCATACCCATTAGTCTGCAGGCATATCAAGGCCCGGTAAGAACAGGGTCAGTGGCTGCAGCAATATTGCCCACTGCTTGCCGAGCGGAAGTCGTGGGGGAATGCGAATCAGCCTTGGTTTGTTGAGAAAAGAACATGCAAGAGAACTACACAATCACTAAGGGTGCCAGGATTTCAATCGTGGACGACGACGAATCGATGCGCGAAGCGGTCAAGGCGCTAATCGCTTCGATGGGGCTGAGTGCTGAGGACTTTTCATCGGCCGAAGCCTTCCTGAATTCGGGCCGGTCTCAAGCGTTCGACTGTTTAATCCTGGACGTCAGGATGCCTGGTTTGAGCGGATTGGAACTTCAGCGCCGATTGGCTGCTGACGACTGTCCAATTCCCATCGTCTTTATGACCGCCCTTTACGTTGAAGACGTTCGGACGAAGGCCATGGAAGCCGGGGCAGTCGACTTTTTGAGGAAGCCGTTCACGGAGAAAGAATTGGTCAATGCTATCGGCAAATCTTTAGCGCTGCACAAAACGATCGGCGAAGGTTCTGACGAGCCGCGCAATTAAGTTTTCGGTTTAACCAGAGAGGGAATGCCATGTTACAGACCGTCAATACTGCGGGACACGCAAGCTGGCCCACTTCAATCGTAGATCCGATTGTCAGCAAGCCTAAAACCTGGGAGCGAAGCAGCAGCAATAGGCGAGACGCCGATCTGCAATCACCGTCCGTCAGTGACGTTGCACTTCTGTACCCCGAAGCTGTAGTGGCATCCAGCGACCATTTCGCATGGCAGGACATCCGAGTAATACACTTGCGTCATAACATCCGCAAGATGGTGTTGCCCTCGGCCGATAGTCACTGCCTCGTGTTGAACCTGAGCACACCTCTTAATCTGACCGCTCGTCTTGGTGGGCGTGATTTCGAAGGGAAGGTGCAGGCGGGCCAAGTGGCCATAATTCCCGCCGGGACAACCTGGTCCTGCGAGTCTGATAGCTCTCACCTACGCAATACTCTGCTTTTGTTTCTGCGGCCTCTCTTTGTACGCGGCGCCGGAGAGAAGTTTGACGTTTCATATAACGACCTTGCCCTCACTCCGCAAATCGGGTTTACCAGTGGACATATTCGTCACATTGCGTTGTCGCTTCTTGGCGAGTTGACCGAAGCGAGTATCGTGGGGCGGCTTTACGCCGATACGCTTGCAATTAGTCTCGCAATGCAGTTGACAAGACACTATTGCTCTTTGAAAGACGTCCAGATCGGCCATGGAGGAATGGCGCCACACAGGTTAAGAAAGGCTATCGGTCTGATCGACCATCACCTGGCCGTGGAAGAAGAAGGAAGGGTAGCACTCCGAGTCGTAGCCAAAGAGGTTGGGATGAGCTACTTCCACTTTTCCCGAGCGTTCAAACAGTCGATGGGAATGTCGCCCACCAACTACATCGCAGAGCGGCGGATTGAACACGCAAAAAGATTGATGCAGGAAACGGACTTGCCGATTTCGGAGATAGCACTGCGGTCGGGATTTTCCAGCCAGAGCCACTTTACGACTTCTTTTCGACGTTTGGCGCGAGTCACCCCGAGATCCTTTAGAAAAGGGATATAGGTGCCTGGCTCAAAAGGCTAAATGCAATTGGCCAACGATTGGGGCGAGGAATCAGAAATTGGATGAGGGCTTTATTCAAGGAGTAGACGGAGATGTTCTCATTGACGATCCCGACCGAATCGAGGCTTATCGGGCGGTCGGGTTGGTTGATGGATTTATCGGTAGTACGCAGGCCGAACAACTCAGGGCGTGGACCTACCTGGTCGAGTCCGGAAGGGCGTGGGAGCTAGGGGGCTGGTTCACCGGCCGCGCCGTGGAGCTGCTGGCAACTCGCATGATCAAGGTTAGCAGGCAACTACCAAAGTGGGTTTCCGAGGAGGTGAAGCGGCATCAAAGGTTGGCAAGCGAAGATAAGCAGAACGACTCAATGAGGGAGAAACGGGATGACAGTCATGACTAGTGCACCACAAATAACGGCACGAGAGAATAAGGTTTTACAAATGCCCACTGAACTCAGTCTCGCGGTAGTGCTGGAGGTCTCGGACGCTTTGCGTCAACTACTTGCAGACGTCTTCGGACTCTTGCGCGTTCCACGGCGACGTCGCGACTGCCAGTTTGATTGAGGTCTGGATAGACGAAGCCGAACGGCGGCAATGGTTCCTGGCCGAAATAGTTCGCGAACCGTAAGAACAGGTTTGCTTGTTCGGTTAAAGAGTCAGGTCCGCGAATATGCCTAGAAATCGCAGACACGTTTTCGCTCTCGTTCTTCTGTTGACAACGGTTGGAGCGGTACAGGCGCAGACAAAAGTGTCTCGGCAATCTGTCCAGGATTCACTGGAGGAGTTCAGAGAAGACTTCATCAAGACTAACGAAGACTACAAAGCCAGTTTGCAAAAGCTAATGGTTCTTTACGAAAACGATGTCAAGAAGCTAACTGAGCACTCCGCGGAATGGAAAGAGCTTTACGCCGAGGGCTTAATTTCCCGGCGAGAATACGAGACCACTATGGGTGGCATTACCGAAGCACAAGTCAAAGTGGATGAGGTGCGTAAACAAATCATGACCACAGAGATCGTCATTGCCGAGGCCAGGCGACAGCCGCGTCCGGATGAAGAAAGCAACGCCGAGATGAGTGGCTTCTCTCCAAGCGCACAGCCGTGGACAACCGGTAACACCAAAATTGATACGTTGATTCGCCAGAATGGCGAACGCTACGGTGTGGACCCGTATTTTATTTATTGTGTCATTCATCAGGAGTCAGGCTTTAGTTCCATAGCGGTGAGTTCAAAGGGCGCCCAAGGATTAATGCAGCTCATGCCCGGCACAGCGGCGCGTTACGGTGTGATCAATGCAAATGATCCCGCACAAAATATCATGGGCGGCACTCGTTATCTCAAGGATTTGCTCCGGCTGTTCCCTGGGCGTATTGACCTGGTGCTGGCGGGCTACAATGCCGGAGAAGGTGCAGTCATCAAGTATGGCCAGACAATTCCGCCTTACAAAGAAACACAGAACTACGTGCGTCTCATCAGCCTTCGTTACCTCCGCAGACAGAAACCCAGCCAAATACATTAAGACCAGGAGCTGTAAACCTGTTGCTCCTCTGGAGTAAACCGGAGAGATCTCCAGCACTACGCAAACGCATCCCTCGGGAACAGATCTCAATACGCAAGAGATCGTGAATTAGAGCAAATACACGGAAGCACTCGGAAAACGCAGAGCCTATGATGTGCATGAAACGAAATACAAGCGCAACCGGGCGCATTGAATCGGGGGATAAGGAAATGATCGGAGTTGTTCGAAACAAACGGATGTTAGCAACGTTCCTGAGCGTGGCTCTCTTGGAAGCTTAAGTGCTGGTGCTCAAGGGCGCAATTCAAGACGCTACCACCGCGGTACTCACCACAGCAGAGCTAAAGGAGCGCTCGTCCAGGGCACCTCCAATCAATCCCACGGTGCCCCCCGATGGTTGAACTTAATAGCGCCTGTAATAGCGTCGATGACGCCGCAGGTTTCTGTGCCTTTGGATCAGGTATCCAGTTCCAGTGCCAGCCAGGCAAAGAAGTATCCGGAGGGAAAGCCGCGTGATAGCGGATTTCTTCCGTTGGTGCTCAGCCTCTCTTGTCAATTCGGTTTTTGTGATCCCACTCCATCGGGTTGGCCTCATCATATCCTCAGCTCGACTGTGACGCTGATCGGTAGCACAGCAAAGCAAAAAAGAGTCGTTCTGAGCAAAGCCGGAAAAGACCCGAGAAACGGCTTCCCATAAACTCCAACTTCAATGTCGATACGTGCCGCTGGTCCTTCTTCTCACTGAACACCTTTGAAGAAGTTCCAGGTAGGACATTTGGCAGGAGGGACAGCAGGGATGCTCAGTATCACGGTTGACGGTTTGGTCCAGGAAGCAAAGGCTGATGAGCGCCTCATCGACGTCATTAACCGTAGCAGCAGAAAAGTGCCGCAGGTGCGCTACCACCCGCAACTTGGCCCAATCCAGACCTGCGACACCTGCATGGTTCGCGAAAAAACACCGGACACGTTTGTTGAAGTGTCGCCCGACTTGGGTCGGGAGCGTGGGATCCAAATCGGAACGTGGGTGCACCTCACCTCGCGCTACGGCCGGGTTCGCGTGCGGGCCGTGGTAACCGATCGAGTCCATGGCAAACAACTCTACATGCCGATGAACTCAGTCGGGAATCCCATCAATCTTCTTTCCAGTAGCCACACGGATCCTGTGACTCATACGCCGGCCTTCAAGGAGATCTCGGTGCATATGACGGTGTTGCCTGAGATCGGCGTCAGCCCGCTGCCACGCACCAACTCGCGCTGGGGTCATCCGACCCCACAGCGCGGAGTGAAGGTCGAGCGCAAATGGCAGCGGGCTGACTATCGCCCACCGGGACCACAACTCGTACAGACCCAGCCGAGGCAGGTGGGTTAGGAAGAGGAGAAAACAATGGCGCAATAAGCAAGAAACAGTCTTTTTCGACAAACAACAGAAATACCGCCAACCCTCCCTTTTGTAATCATCACGTTGATGTCAGCAAGTGTCGTTGACAGCATGACGAAGGCGAAGTCGCCTGAAAAAAATGAATAGGAGAGATCAAATGAAAAGCAACAAAGTTTTT
>DATLBQ010000488.1:0-4018 GCA_035526805.1 Pyrinomonadaceae bacterium | reverse complement strand
TTTGCAGAGATCGGAAAAGGCATCCGAACATTGAGCCAGGAGGTTGCTGAGCGATTAACTGACCCCGAGTTCTGGCGTTTTGTTGACAGGCTGACCACTGGCCGGCGTCTGATCATCACGTCCGATCACGGCTATGCCGCTACTGGTAATTTCGCAGACACGACTGAAGCCGATCAGAAGACTTATCTCAAGGACACCTACTCAAGTGGACGATGGGTTAAAGCCGATCAAGAAACACAACCGCCGTGGCTGCCTCCGATTGCCCTGACTCTTGAGACAAAGCATGGGCGCAATAGCTTTGTAGTTGGTCGCCGGAAGTGGAAGAGTCCGGCGGGCTATCCGACCTTGGCTCACGGCGGACTTTCGGTTTTGGAAGTAGCATCCCCTTTTATTGAAATCTCACGATAGATAGAAGAGTAAATGGTTCAAGCTGTAGCAAAGACGAAGAAAGAGCGCGTCGTGGAGGAAGTAGCGCAACTGGTCGGCGCCGGGCGAGCCGTCGCGGTGGAGACAGTTGACTTCTCCGATCCTCACCGCCCAAAGACCTGCCTTGAGGTCGATTTTCCCATCCTGCCGATAAACCAGATCGCAACCATCGAAGGAAAAGGTTCTGGTGCGCTGAAGCCGATCTACCAAACGATGAAATGGTGGGCGAGACGCCGCTCCACAGTTTTTCGGCAGCTCCTTATTGCTGCCGCCATGAAAGCCCCAACGGAAGACACTGAGGCGGCGAAGGCTGCTTGGGATATCTACTATGCTAACCATCAGAGAAAGGGTGCATTCAAACATCTAAAGGTAGCGGACCCCTTTATGGGCGGCGGGACTACGATTGTAGAAGGCTTGCGGCTGGGAATGCAGATGTTTGGCACGGATTTGAACCCCATCGCATGGTTCGTCGTCAAGAACGAACTTGCCCAAGTTAAGCCTACCGAAGTGCAAGCGCTGCTCGACAATATCGAGCGCGAGGTCAAGCCTCAGATCATGCCTTTCTACGCCTGCGACTGCCCGCGTGGGCACAAAGGCAATTGGACGCGGGTGTCAACGGGCGAAGTGATGAGTGAAGATTTCGATGCGCTCAAGCTGACTCTTGAAGAGCGCAGCGACTACACGTACGAAGGGCCAGAGATCATCTACGTCTTCTGGGCCAAACACGGGCCATGTCAGATGACTGGTTGCGGGCATCGGACGCCGATCATGACCAGCCCTGTGATGGCAATCAAATCGCTGACGGTTAAGGCTTGGGAAGATTATGAGTGCCCCGGCTGCAGCATAGAGTTCGACGTTGAGGCTGGCGATGTGCGCCTGGCGCCGAGCGTGGCGCTGATAGTAGCAGCGACCGAGAAGGATTACGCAGTGCGCGACTCCAATGGTGGTGTCACTTGTCCCAACTGCAACCGACACGAGAATTTTCCCCGACTGCCGCGCAACGGGAAGAACAAGAAAGTCGAGCTTTCGCTGCTGGTTCATCCCGACTGGCTAAACGGAGCGCCGAAGTTGGACAACGAAGCGCGTGAGTATGGCGGCAGCGCGACGGACACACCGGAGGCAACCGCGCGTTGGAATCGTGAGCGTGCACGCACGTTAAAGCTCTTAGAGGTGCGGGGCACGTTGCCCGAAGAAGTGATGTGTCCCGAAACTGGTACGACGTTCCGCACGGATAGGCAAGGGGGCACGGTGCCGAAGAAGTCTACATTTGCTTGCCAAGCCCCGACATGCGGAAAAGTGCAAGATGTTCTTACGTCAATAAGAGAAACGCGCAAGACGGGTCCGGTAGCCGCTTATGCGATTCAAGGTTATTGCTCAAGTTGTGACAACGAAGGAGCGATCTATGGTGGGCGTTTCTTCGCGCCCCTGAAAGACACTTCAGCCCTCGATGCCGCCAATGGTGAGTGGGACGAACGCAAAGACGAAGATCTAGCGCAGTTCTGGCCGCGAAGTGAACTGCCTTATGGCTTCATGACGCACACCCTTAACGGCGGTATCCCGAATCGCGGCTTCACACATTGGTGGAAAATGTTCAATCCGCGTCAACTCCTTGTACAGACTCAGCTACTGCGCGCCATTACAGGAAATGGCAAGTTCGACTGGGCAACACGCGAGTATGTGCTGGGGGCTTTCCAGCAGTATTTAAGAAACCAGAACATGTTCTGTTTCTGGAACCTGCAGAGAGCATTAGAACCTATGTTCTCGAACAATAATTATCATCCTAAGTCGGCAGTCGTAGAAAACAGTGTCTTTCGAGGTTTGGGTAGGGG
This sequence comes from Pyrinomonadaceae bacterium, assembly GCA_035526805.1. Lineage (GTDB taxonomy): Bacteria > Acidobacteriota > Blastocatellia > Pyrinomonadales > Pyrinomonadaceae > PSRF01. Next base: position 1,763 of record DATLBQ010000488.1, on the reverse strand, counting down.
AGATTTCAAATCTTGTGCCGACAAAGCGATTGAGTCTTTGAGTTGGGCCAGTTCGCCATGGGAGATAGCATCTCTCAATGGCTCAGGGCACAGCGAGAAAGTACTAATCCGGGATTCTCTTGGAACGAATTATCGCGTTGAATGTGGTTCAGCAACAGAATTGAGCAGCCTGGCCAATGAGTCTTCTGATTTAGTTATCACCGATCCTCCTTTTGGAGGCCTGTTACATTATTCGGAGCTTGCTGACTTTTTCTACGTTTGGCTGCGGCTCGTCTTGAAGGTCCGCTACCCTGATGCTTTTCTCCCCGAGTTCACTCCCAAAGCACTTGAAGCCGTTTCCAATCGCGCTCGCCAACCCGACGACCCCGACGAGTTCTACCAACGACTGCTTACAGAGTGTTGGCGCGAGGCGCACCGCATTTTGAAACAAGGCGGTCTGCTTGCCTTCACATTTCACCACAGCGAAGACGCCCCGTGGGTCGCCGTACTCGAAAGCCTTTTCGATGCGGGCTTCTATCTCGAAGCGACCTACCCGATTCGGTCCGATGAAACTAAAGGCGAAGGTGAGTTCGGGTCTCGCAAAATCGAGTACGACATAATTCACGTTTGCCGCAAACGCACCGAAGAACCGCAAAGGGTGAGTTGGGGGCGCATGCGGCGCGAGGTTCTTGAAGATGTTCGTCAATTGCAGACCGTTCTTGAACACCACGTCAAAGGGGGACTACCCGCCGCTGACCTTCAAGTCATCAAGCGCGGCAAGGCGCTTGAATACTTTTCGCGCCACTACGGCAAAGTGTATGTCGACGAAACGCGTCAGCTCTCAATTAAGGAAGCACTCGTCGGCATCAATCAACTCCTCGACGAAGGCTCCGGCCACGCGAAAGAACAACCACCACCCAATGCCGAGCCAATGACGCGCCAACTGCTGCGCCTCTTCCACAAGAGAACTGAATTGCCGCGTGACCAAATACAGAAATACCTACGGGGCACGGGTCTGACTCCGGCGGATTTCGTCGAACGCGGATGGTGTAGTGAAGAGCAGAAGGTCTTCCACCTCGTTCCCGCGTTGGAGATCGCGCAGGACTGGCATGGCCGTCACAAGCGCCGTCTCGAAGGGCGCGACTACGATCAGACGATGATTTTAATCGGCGCCTGCCACGATGCTAGCGGCATCAACGCCGCCGACACTATCAAGAATGAAAACTTCAAGCCGCATCCCGCACTTGGCGGCCTGCTCGACTGGAATGCGAAGCACGGTGCGACACAAACGAGTCGCAACGCCGCTGCTCGCGCCCTGCACATCTACCAAGACTGGGAGCGTCGGAACCCAGATCAGGTGAAGCAGATGTCGTTCTTTGAGAGCGATTAAGGACACAGCAACTGTGGACGAGATCGAAAGAAAAATGAGTGAGATCAAGTGGTCGTACGCCGAAGGCGACCCAGATGCCCTGGCTAGTCTCGCGGCTCGCATTGAAGGAGTAGGCCGACGCGAGGATCTCATCAACTACTCAGACCTTGTAAGAGGTGTAACGTTTCATCTGCCTAACGTCAATAAAGGCGAGCCCTTCCAGATCGATATTCATGAGTGGCCTGATCTGCATCGGGCGATCCTGGGCGAGTTTCTCGGTTACATTTCGATGTTGAGTTATCGCAAAGCGAAGTTTATGGCCAGCGCTCTGGCGATCAATAAGACTGAGTTCAAGCCAAGCTATCACTTTTTCAATTGGATGAAAGACCTGGGAATGTTGTCAGGCCGAGATGTT
>DATLBQ010000487.1:0-24844 GCA_035526805.1 Pyrinomonadaceae bacterium | reverse complement strand
CTGAAAGCGCGCATTGTACCGCACGTCGCAACCGCGGGCGCCATCGAAGTAATCCTGCGGCGCGGCGACGCGACGCAACGTGTTTTGCAGGAAGCCGCATCGGGATTTCGCATTTCACTGGTCAGAGAAACCGAGAGCGGCGAGGAAGTACTCGATCTTGATCGGCTGGCTACCGATTCGGAGATGTCTCCAATCATCAAGCTGGTCGATTCGATTATTTATAACGCCATGGAGTCGCGCGCTTCAGACATTCACATCGAGACTCGCGACACGGAGGTGCAGGTCAAGTATCGAATTGACGGTGCCCTCTACGCGAAAGTTGATCCAATCGATCTCGCTTTCCACCAAACTTTGATCTCACGCATCAAAGTCATGTCTGAGTTGGACATTGCCGAGCGCCGCGTGCCGCAGGACGGTCGTTTCCGCGTTCGCTACAAGGGCCGCAACGTTGATTTCCGTGTTTCGATCATGCCGACGATTCACGGTGAAGATGCTGTCATTCGTATTCTCGACAAAGAACAAATTAACGAAGAGTTTAAGAATTTGAATCTTGACGTCGTCGGCTTTGCCGAAGATGATTTGCGAAAGTTTCGTCACTACATCGCCGAGCCTTACGGCATGGTGCTGGTAACTGGTCCTACCGGTTCCGGAAAGACGACCACGCTCTACGCGGCGCTCAACGAAATCAGAAATGAAGAGGACAAGATTGTTACCATCGAGGATCCGGTCGAATATCAGTTGCACGGCATCACTCAGATTCCTGTTAATGAGAAAAAGGGATTGACGTTTGACCGCGGGCTGCGATCCATTCTGCGTCATGACCCGGACAAGATCATGATTGGGGAAATTCGTGACACGGAAACGGCGCAGATTGCCATTCAGTCTGCGCTCACGGGCCACCTTGTTTTTACGACGGTACACGCGAACAACGTTATCGATGTCATCGGGCGCTTTCTAAATATGGGCGTCGAGCCTTACAACTTCGTTTCATGCTTGAACTGCGTGCTGGCGCAGCGATTGATTCGCATGCTCTGTCCTTACTGCAAGCGGCAGTATCGCGCCAGAGATCAAGAGCTTATGGAGTCCGGACTACGGCCGGAGGAACATCGGGGCACCCCTTTCTACCAAAACGTCGGCTGCGACGCTTGCAATCACACGGGTTATCGTGGCCGCACAGCTATTCACGAATTGCTTGATCTGTCAGATAATATTCGCGAAATGATCGTTGAACGCCGGCCCGGTTCGGAGGTCCGCAGGGCCGCTGAGACCGAAGGACTCACCAGCCTCCGGGAATCGGCGCTGAAGAAGGTTTTTGCTGGAGTATCAACGCTGCACGAGATAAACCGCGTTACCTTTGTCGAGGAAGTCAGCTCTAGTGTATAGTACGAGAGGCATTCCTGCCTGTCTCATTCAGGCATTTCTGCCTGTCTGATTCAGGCATTTCTGCCCTTCTCACTCGGGATAGAATATCTGTACACTTTACCCGCTTTTAGGGAACTGGTATTTTTAACTAGCGTGTAAGAAAATGTCGCAGGAAAGGCTTGCATCTTAGCCGCTTCAGCGGCATTATTGCCTCGAATTCGCATTACCGCGTATTAGGCACTTCGCCCATCACCTCCACCGAGAGACTGCCATGAAGATAAAATTACAGACCCGCATTTTCGTTTCCCTGCTGCTCACTTTTTGCTTGCTGGTATTGCCGGTAACTGCACTCGCTAAAAAAGGTGAAAAATATTTCAAGCAGGGCATGCGCTACGAAGCCGCCATGCAATGGGAGAAAGCTGCGCAGGAATTTACCCTGGCACTTGCCGCTGATCCCTCGAGTGCGGAGTATCAACTTCATTTTCGCCGCGCCAGCTTTAATGCTTCCCAGGCGTATATGCAGCAAGGGCGATCCCTGGCGGAGCAAAACGATTTTGTCGGCGCCTACAACGCGTTTCGCCAGGCTTATGGATACGACCCCGTCAATGAGCTGGCAGTCTCGGAGATGGAGCGCATGTTACGCCTGCAGGGCGTGAAGGATGGGACCAGCCCCGCAGAGCTAAACGGAACGAAAGACGGGGATCCCGGAATAATGACACCGACGAGCGCACCGGAGGTCGGTCTGGAGCCACTGCGCACGGAGATGCGCGTTATCAGTTACAGCGGTGACTTGAAAGCTTTCATTCGCAGCCTCGCTGAGCAGCTCAACCTGAATGTTATTTTCGATCGGCAGTCGTTTGTACAGCCGCGAACCATCGATATCAATTTGCGCGACGTCACTACTTCGCAGGCACTCGATTACATCTTTCTACAGGAGAGCCTGTTTTTTCAGAAGCTCAGCCGCCGAACAATTCTGGTAGCGGATCAAACACGCCGCCCCCAATATCAACAACTGGTTTTGCGCACCTTCTTTTTGGCCAACAGCGACCCGGACAAGGTCAAGACGCTGGTGGGACAAGCGATACCTCCGTCCGTCGGACGCCCGCAGACGATTGTGGTAGCAGACAAAGACACCAACAGCTTAACTATTCGCGACACCGCCGAAAATGTGCGATTAATCGGAGAGCTGATTCAGAGCATTGACAAGGATCGCGCCGAAGTCGTGATGGACGTCAATATTTACGAAGTTACGAAAACAAATTTTCTGCAGTTTGGTAATCAGGTGGGCACAGCCGGCTCGAATGGCACGTTCAGTATCGGCGGATCGCCAGGCATTTCTATTCTCAGCGATAACGCCACGGTCAACGGCGGCCGCGGTGTAAACCTGGCTGGGTTAGTAGGAGGAGTTCCGACCGCGCTGGCGGCCGCTTTCGTGCTGCCACCTTCCGTGCTGACCGCTTTTCAAAGCAAGGGCAACACGAAGCTGGTTGCCTCCACGCAGGTCCATGCTTTCAACGGCGAAGAGTCAACCGCGCGCATTGGACAACGCGTGCCAGTACAAACCGCGCAGGCTTATCCGTTTGGCATACAAACGGGCACTGGTACAAACAATCAGGGATTTCCCACCGGTGGTTTTCCGGTCATCAATTATGAACCGACCGGATTGACCTTGAAGTTTACGCCACAGGTATTCCCCAATCAGGATGTCCAGGTCAAGATGAGCATCGAGTCGAAAGATGTTCTGGGTGAACAGACGCCGACACCAACGTTTACCGAACGAACCATCACTGGAACTGCTCGCGTACAAAACAATCGAACGATGATGCTGGCAAGCGTGTCACAGGACGTTCAGTCGAACGGTCGACAGGGATTGCCCATCCTCGGCCTGCTTCCGGTAGTCGGTAGACTGTTCTCGTCGCCAACCAACAACAACCGTCGCGTGGACATCGTCATTGCCGTTACTCCTCGAGTGCTGCGCGCGCCGGCAGTGACGCCGCGAGACCTGGAGATGCGCCCCAGTGGAACCTTGCAATCTCCCACCACCGGCTCGCTCGAGGCCATGCTGCGCGACGCTGACCGTGAAGATCAGTTGGCGGAGCTTCGCAAACAGCAACGCAATGCCACGGCCAAGGTAAAATATGCGCCGGCACCGTCTCCTGTCGTAGTGAATCCTGCTGCAATAAACAGCACTCCGGTAAATAGTGTGACCGCTCCCGTCGTCAAGGACACCGTGGCGGTCAATTCAGGCGTGCCGCAAACGACTACCAGCAATCAAGCGGTTGCTAGTGCCCCGAAACAGGCCGAAGAATTACCAGCATTCGTACCGGCTCCGAAGTCGCTCATCAGCAGCACGGCGGCGAATGAAGTCGCGGCCGTGAATAGAAATGTGCCCGGCGATGCGCGGGCAACATTAACAAGCCTTGCGGCAAAACCGATTGAAGCAGCTATCAACCCTGGCAGCACCAACGGACGAATTGCTCAAGTAAGCTTAACTCCCGGCGATCAGTCGATGAAGGTGGGTGAAACCCGGCGCTTTGCGGTGGACGTGAAGTCGGATGTGCCGCTGGCTCTGGCGATCATCGCGTTGCGGTTTAATCCGAAGACTGTGAAAGTGCGCGCGGTTTCTGAGGGCTTGGAAAACGGCCCCGGCGTGAGCTTTTCACAGTCCCTCGATCCTTCCGGGGTTTGTCTGATCTCGCTTTCAAACCTTAACAACCTGACTGGTTCGAAGACTTTGCTTTTCATTGACGTGGAAGGAGTCGGCATCGGCGACACAGCACTCCTGCTCGATAAAACGTCGACTCACTTGGTAGCGACAGACGCGCGCGATCTGGGAATCAACCTGATGCCGATACGCGCAACGGTTAAGCAGTAAGAAGGTGGTCTACCTGCGAGAGTTAAGTTTGAAAAAGCAATTACGCGGCGATGCGGTGGTGGCGGTTAAGGCTACCGGTCGCCGCGTTACTCTGTTCCGGCCGTTGCTTCGGAAGGACGGGGGGCGCGGCTTCACGCTTATCGAGCTCGTCATAACCGTTACAGTGCTGTCGATTTTGACAATGGGCGTAGTCCCGTTGCTGAAGCTGTCTGTCAAACGCCAAAAAGAGCAGCAACTGCGCGAGGCACTGCGGCAGATGCGTTCCGCTATTGATGAGTTTCACAGGGACACCGTGGGTGTCAACTGCGGCGGAATTCAGCAACCCCCCGTCTTCGACCCGCGGAGTAAAGTGATGATCTCCGACTGCACTATCTTTGGGGTCGATAATCCCGATCGGTATCCTCCAAGTCTTGAGACACTCGTTGAGGGCGTGAATGTGGTCCCACGCCTTCCTCCAACAGGTGGCACTCAGCTTTCGACGAAGAAGAAAATTTACCTGCGGGCAATTCCAATTGATCCGACGACCGGCAAAGCCGACTGGGCGTTTTGCTCCTGTTACGATGTGTCAGATTGCGACTCGTGGGGCGGCGAAAACGTGTTCGATGTTCGTTCAAAGTCGAAAGATACAGCTCTGAATGGTGAGAAGTATGGTGACTGGTAAATACGGGAACATTGGGGAAAGGGGAAAGCTGGAATGGGTAAAAGCAATACTTTCCTTGCGCAAGCGCAGTGGATTTACACTGCTGGAGTTAATGATCGTGATCACGGTCATCGTGATTCTTGCAGCCATCGTTTTGCCGCAGTTTCAAAAAACAATTCTGGCTACTCGCGAAGCCGTGTTGCGTGAAGACCTCTCCAAACTGCGGATGCTGATCGATCAATACGCGTCCGACAAACAGAAACTGCCGCAGGACCTGGAAGAGCTTGTTGCCTCAGGATACATGCGTGAGGTGCCGAAAGATCCGATGACCGGCAATGCGGACTGGGCACCGGAAACCGGCGAAGATCCGAATTTACCCGACGGTGGACAAGGGCTTATTAACGTGCACAGTTCGTCGCCTGACACAGCGTCTGACGGAACGCCTTACAGCAGCTGGTGAAGCGAATTTCGGACTGCGAATTTCGAATTGGTTTTTCCCACAACTTGAAATTCATTCGAAGCCGAATAACCCTGGCCAGAGCAAGTCCGCTATTCGAAATTCGCAATCCGAAATTCTCCAATGGCTAATGCTATAAGCAAACTGGTAAATCCGCGGTATCCAGCGACAGCCCTCGGCTTCGAAAAGGGAATCGCCACGATGGTGCAACTCGAACGTGGCCGCGGCGGCGTATCCAACTTGCGGCGCGCCGCAACAGTCGTGATGCCGGAATCTCTTATTCGTCCCAGCTTCGAAGAGTCAAACATTTCCGATCCGAGAGAGTTGACGGCAGCACTCCGCGATTTGGCGACCAGCGCAGGCTTGTTGCAGCAGAAGAAGTGGTCAGTGGCGTTGCCCGACGCTGCCAGCCGGACGTTGATCCTGATGTTAGAGTCGGCCCCAGGGTCGCGCGCGGAGCTTGAGGAAGTACTCACCTGGAAAATGGAACGCGGCTTCGGCGTTCCGCTCGATGAGCTGTCAATTTCGCGCGAGCGATTACAGGCCGACGCCCAGGGTCGCGACCGTTATCTGGTTGTCGCCACTCCGGCTGCTATTTTGAGCGAATACGAAAGCACGATACACGCGCTCGGCTGGCGTGCGGGTTTGATAGTTCCTCGCCACATCGGTGAGGGTCAGTGGTTGACGACTAACGGCGCAGCCGGCGATTCGTTATTGCTGAGTTCATCTGAGAAAGCGTTTACCGCGGTCGTGTTTCGCGGCAAGCAACCGCTAATCGTAAGGACCGTGGTGTGCGATACCCACGAGTGTGAAGACGAGCTGCATCGTTTACTGCTTTTTTACCGCGATCGACGCAGCGGAGAATCGGAGCAACCGGCGCAGCTGTCGCGAATGTTAATCGTCGGCGACTTGATCACGAAAGATCGAGCCGGCGAGATTGTCGGCGAAACTCTCGGAACCAACCTGCGGCCGCTCGACGCTCACGATCTTGGCTTACAACTGAGCACGCGCGAACTAAGCTTCGACGCGATTGCCGCGCCGGCGGGGTTGGCCACACTGTCGTGGCAATAAGCGCGGCCGCCGGTTCAAGCTTGTGGGTTATTTCGCGGCGAGATTGTTCAATAAACTTTAGTTTGTTGCAGCGATGTGACAGGCTAAACGGACACCAACTTGATTCGCTTGCCGCATGAAACATCCTGGCTTTTCAGGACGTAATATCCTGGCATTATGAGCACTTCTGTCTCTGTCAACTTCCTGAATCTGACCTCAGCGGCTGACCGCGATCTGGTGGCAGGCGCGGCACAGGGCCTCGAGGGTGGTTTTGAGGAGCTTGTGCGGCGCTACCAGCGGCCAATCTCCGGCTACGTCTACCGAATGGTGGGCGACTACGACGCGGCCCTCGATCTAACTCAGGAAATATTTATCAAGATCTACGGATCTCTTGCGCGTTACCGGCCGGAGTTTAAGTTCTCGACCTGGATTTACAAGATCGCGCATAACGCAGCGATCGATCACCTCCGCCGGAATTCTGGCCGCGAGCGCTCTCTCACGAGTGGGACCGAAGCCGATAACTACGACCTGCCACTGGAAAGTGACGGCCTTAGTCCGGAACAACAGAGCGAACGAGAGGAGCGACGGTTGGAAATCGAGTGCGTGGTGCGTTCGCTGCCTACCGCCTACCGTGAGCTGGTTGTTTTGCGCCATTCACAGGATCTGACCTACGAAGAAATTGTCGAAGTCACAGGTCTACCGTTGGGGACGGTCAAGAATCGACTGTTTCGGGCACGCGAAATGATGCGACAGCAGTTTCTGACAAAAGGGATCACTGGAGTCTAGTTTCCAACACACATGTCGACCAGCGATTACATCTGCGAAACTGAAAACATCGCCGCCTACATCGAAGGCGATCTTGACTCCTCTTTACATTCAGCACTGGAAGCGCACCTCAATGAGTGCCGACACTGCGCTGCCGAATTGCAGGCCCAGCGCTTGTTTATGCGTGAGCTTGATTTCGCAATGGCTAGTCCCTTCAATCTGGCAGTTCCACCTAATTTCGCGCAGGTCGTAGCGGTGCGCGCGGAGAGCGACATGCGAGGTGTGCGCGACACGGCGGAACATGCGCGGGCCTTACGGTTTTGTGTCGTTTTGGGATTGGCAGCTTTTGCATTGCTCGGGTTCGCGTCCAGTAAATCTCTGGTTTTCAGCGTCAGAACTTTGGCCACGCGGGTCTTTGGAGTACTCGGTTTTCTTTCTGAAACGATCTTCAACGCGTCGGCCGGGTTGATCTTAATCGCGCGCGTTGTTAGTCGTGGGCTCATCGCTGACTCGCGCAGCGCCGCTTTCGCTGGCTTATTACTGATCGTTCTCGCTATTGCCCTTCTTTCCCGCCTGATTACACGTTATCACCGAACGCGCCTTATCGAATAAAAGCGCAGTTCGCACATCCATGTTCACCGCATCAATTCTGAGCGAACTTGTTTTTTGGCGACGACGCGATCTGCTTTGTCTGTATGAGCTCAGCAGAAGCGGATTGCTAATGATCTGCCTCGCTTGCCTGATTGGAATTGGCGGAGTGGCCACGGCCCAAACTCCGACGGTAACACCGAGCGAGCCAGGCATCGGCGACAATCCGTCCGTCGTTGAAGGTGTAAACGACACCATCGTCTACGCCATCGGACAATCGCTCAAAATCAATGGCGTTGCAAAAAACGGTGCGTTCGCCCTCGGTGGCGATGTAATCGTTCAGGGCAGTGTCGAAGGCGACGTCGCAGCTGTCGGCGGTTCGGTGATTCAACTTGCAGGCGCGCGAATTGGCGGGGACGTAATGGTGATCGGTGGAACATATCGACATATCGACGCAGTGCCGCTTCGCGCTCCCGGAGTTCAGACGATCATGTTCGCCGGTTATGAGCAGGAACTGCGAAACATGGTGCGCAACCCTAAAGATTTGTTGGCCCCAAACTGGTCGGCGCGATCCATGGGGCTTCGCATCCTGGCTATTCTTTTTTGGTTTATCGTATCGCTAGCGGTAACGGCGGCCATGCCAGGCACCATCAGCCGCGGCATCGCACGGCTGCAATTGACCAGTCTACGCGTGGCGTTCATCGGCCTCCTAGGCGTCGTCGCTATCGGACCCGGCGCCATTCTTTCCCTGCGTTACCTGCCAACGCCCATCAGCGCGCTGGTAGGCCTCATGGCCTTGCTATTGATACTCATTGCCGGCCTGTTTGGACGCGTGATGATTTATGCCGCCACGGGTCGGTGGCTGCAGCGGCATCTAAAGCACAACAACAATTCGGAAGCAGTCGCTCTGCTGCTGGGCACAACAGTTTGGATCATGCTCTCCTCTCTGCCGTATGTGTGGCCATTCGTGGTAGCGATTGTTTGGGTGTTGAGCCTCGGCCTCGCGCTCACCGCACGCTATCGCGTTGGTTGGAAGCGAAGTCAGCAGGCCTGAATACGCCTGACACAAATTCTCTTCTACGAGCAAAAAACCCAAAACTAATTCAATCCGTAGCGCATCAAAAGGATGCCGTTTTAGGCTGCAGTGGAGGCGGCCACGATTTGTGCAACTTTTTCGAGCAGGGCGCGTGGATACCTCGGTATTCGTCTGCAATCCAGCCGTCACAGCTCGACGGGCAAGTTAACAAGAACATTCGTTTCGCCTCGTGCGTAACAAATTGGTGTCATCCGGGACCTGCTGCGTCCCCATTAATTCATATCTACCAAGGCTTCCGAAGCGAACAGGAGGAATAATGAAAGCGCCCTTTCTCGCATTCTTGCTGGCAGTTGTCGCCGTATTTGCCGGATCCGCCGGAATAACAGCTAACGCACAAACGAGCCCGACCGCCGCCACTGCACAAACGGGTGATGCGTCGATAACGGCAAACCGGGCGCTGGGCGAGGTCAAGGTGATCGATACCGCGGCGAAACAGCTGATTATCAAGACTGACGCCGGCTCCCTGGTTACCGTCGTGCTCAGTGACAGCACGACTTTCATGCGCGTTGCTCCGGGCCAAACAACTCTCACCAACGCGACTAAGATCACATTTGCCGACGTGGCAGAAGGCGATCGCGTGATGGCGATGGGCAAAGTTTCTGACGATCGCAAGCTCGTTCCAGCCAGGACCTTGATCGTTATGACCAAGGCCGACCTTGCCAGAAAACAGGAAGCCGACCGCGCTGAATGGAAACGACGCGGGATTCTCGGCATCATTAACGCAATCAAGCCCGAAACGAAGGAAATCACCATCACTAGCCGAACCATGGCTGGCCCGCAGACAATAACGATACCCATTTCCGAGAAAGTTGAATTGCGCCGTTACGCGCCCGACTCCATCAAGTTCGCAGATGCGCAGATGGCAAAATTTGATGAACTCAAGGTCGGCGATCAGCTTCGGGCATTAGGCGAACGCGACGCAGCCGGGAATGTGTTCACTGCCGAAAAGGTAGTTACCGGTTCCTTCAAAACGGTTGCGGGAGTAATCACTGCGTTAGACTCCGCAACCGGAGAGTTAAAAATCAATGACTTGCAAACCAAGCAGCCCTTAACGATCGTGGTTAAGCAGGATGCGGTATTGCGTAAGTTTCCTGCCGCCGGAGAAATGGGCGGTGGCATGATGATGATCCGACCGGGAGGCGGCGCCGCGGGCAGTCACTCTGCAGCGGGGCCAGGAGCGGGTGCCGCCGGATCCGGAGCGGGCGGCGGGGCGCGCATGGGCGGCGGTGGAGGAAACGTGCAGGAGATGCTCGAACGCCTGCCAACGATCGCGCTCTCCGAAGTAAAAGTCGGCGACACCATCATCGTTTCGAGCACCAAAGGCGCTGACCCATCGCGGTTGACTGCCATTAGCCTTATTTCCGGGGCTGACACGTTGCTTAACATGCTGGCGGCGAGACAGCCGCAGGCGAGCGGTCAGACAACACCGAATCCGGCAGCTGGCCTGGGTAACAACATTCAATTCGGAATCGGTTTGCCATGAGCCAGGGGCGATTGAGTTAACGCAAACCGCTAGTTTGCGACGGGCTGGATTCAAACCAATGTTAAATGCGAATCAGGTGGCTGCAAAGTAGCAGTTTGCATAACCACTTAAAAAGTTTTCGATCTTCTGGTCTAATTATGAACGTCTCCAGAAATCTTTTGCGACACATCTTGGCGGTCGCGTCAGTCTTCATATTATGCGCGGTGATTTCGCCGGCGCAGCAAACGCGTGGCACGCTGCGCGGAGTTATCAAAGACGAGCTGGGCGGGACAATCGTCGGCGCCAACGTCACACTCATTGACGCCAACGGTGTTGAAAAATCTGCCACTACTAACGGTGAGGGCGCGTACGTGTTCAGCGGACTCGCTCCGGGAAAATATTTCGTCCGCGCTACAGCCGTGGGCTTCGCGGGCTCCGATGACACGGAGGTAGATTTAAAAGCGGGCGTGCGTCAATCGCTGGATCTGACTCTGAAGGTTACGATTGAAGAGCAAAAGGTAACTATCGCCGCCGAAACGCCGTTGAGTACGGAATCAACCAACAATGCAAATCAAACGCTGATTACAGGCAAAGACCTTGATGCCTTGCCTGACGATCCTGACGAGTTGGCCGCTGCGTTACAGGCGTTGGCCGGCCCTTCCATGGGGCCAAATGGAGGACAGATTTTTGTAGATGGTTTTTCCGGTGGTCGGCTACCACCTAAGGAATCGATTCGCGAGATTCGCATCAACCAGAATCCGTTCGCGGCTGAAAATGATCAGCCCTCGGGACGCATAGATATCCTTACGCGTCCCGGTACCGACAAAACTCGAGGCAGCGCCTTTTTCAATTTTCAGGACGAAAGCCTTAACTCGCGCAATCCTTTCGCCACTAGTTCCTCCAAGCGTTCACCCTTTCAGATCAGGCAATACGGTGGCAACCTTGGTGGACCATTGGTGCCGAAGAAGGCGTCGTACTTCGTCGATTTTGAGCGACGTGAGATTGATGACAACGAGCTGGTAAAAGCAACTATTCTCGACGCGGATCTCAATCCGCTCGATTTGGGCCTGGGCGTGGTGGTGCCGAAGCGAAACGTTACTTTCAGTCCACGCTTCGACTATCAGATCAACGGCAACAACACCCTGATTGCTCGCTACAGTTACAACCATTCCAGTACCGAGAACGCCGGCATAGGCGGCTTCTCATTGCCGGAACGCGCGTACAATTCGTCCTCGACGCAGCAAAACATTCAGTTCACTGAAACCGCCGTGTTGAATGCGTCGATGATTAACGAAGTCAAGTTTCAGTTTACGCATCAGCGTAACGAGAGCCTTGCTGACAATACTCTTTATGCGCTGAATGTCAGCAGTTCGTTTATCGGCGGCGGTTCGCAGATCGGCCACCTGTCGAATACCAGGCGGAATTGGGAATTACAGGATTTCCTGGCCTGGGCGAAAGGCAATCATGCTTTCAAGTTTGGCGGACGCATTCGTGGAGTAAACATCACAGACATTAACCCCAACAACTTTGGCGGCACCTACACCTTTACCGGCGCGCTCGTTCCGACCCTCGGCGCCAACAATCAGCCGCTCACGGACCAGCCAATTTTTGTTGACAGTTTGGAGCGTTATCGCAGAACGCTACTGGGACAGGAGTTGGGCCTGACCTCGTTAGAGATTCGCGCCCTGGGTGGTAACGCGTCCCAGTTCAGCGTCGCCTCTGGAAATCCCGAGGCCGGCGTGTCCCAAATCGACTATGGCATCTACGCGCAGGATGATTGGCGAGTGCGACCAAATTTCACCTTGAGTTATGGCTTGCGTTATGAGGGGCAAACGAACATCGGCAGCGTCCTTAACTTTGCACCGCGCCTCGCTTTTGCATGGTCGCCGGGAGCCGCGAATAGCACTAAGCCTCCAAAGATGGTTATTCGCGGTGGCGGCGGCGTCTTCTACAATCGTTTTAACGAAAACAGCATCCTGCAAGCCAGTCGCTTCAATGGTGTCAACCAACAACAGTTCTCGCTTCGTGAGGCGCCACTTTATCAATGTCTCGCGGGCTCGCCGGCAACTGCGGACCTTGCTTGTTCCATCAATGGCTCCGAGGGCCATTTGCAGTACGTAACTCCCTTGGTGGCTAGTTCTTTGGATTCGTTCCCGGCGCGGCCCGACATCAGTAGTTTGACTCCCACGCAGCAAGTTACCTGGCGTGTCGCTAATGATCTTCAAGCTCCGGTTGTTTACCTGGCAGGCACGCAGGTCGAGCGCCAGTTACCCAAACGGTTCACGTTGTTTGCTGGATTGTTTTTAGTTCGCATTCAACACGTGATTCGCGCGCGCGATGTAAATGCGCCGTTGCCCGGTTCGATCACCGCAGCGAATCCTCGCGGCGTCAGGCCTTTTGGAGACGTTGGCGAGATCTACCAGTACGAATCAAGCGGTCGGTTTAACCAGAATCAGTTGTTCATTGGTTTCAATAACAGGTTCAGTCGGGCGCTGACATTTTTCTCCAGTTATTCGCTAAGCAAAACTACCAATGACACCGACGGGCAGGGAGGGTCTCTATTTCCGGCGAACTCCTATGACTTGTCCGGAGAATTTGGCCGGGCCGCGTTTGACGTTCGGCAGCGCTTTACTTTCGCCGGCACAATCAATCTGCCGTGGTGGCAAGTAAGCCTGAACCCATTCATCGTTGCCAGCACCGGTGCGCCCTTTAACATCACCACCGGACAGGACACAAACGGGGATCGCCTTTTTACCGAGCGTCCATCTTTTGCTCCCGCGGGAGTCGATTGCAGCAACCCGCCGGCAAACATAGTCTGTACAAAATTCGGCAACTTTAACTTACAGCCTGGTGCGGGAGAAGCTTTGATACCGCGCAATTTCGGGCAAGCTCCCGGCTTTTTGTCCGTTAACATGCGTATCAGCAAGACCTGGAATTTTGGCAGCATCAATTCATCATCAGCCGCGAATCAAAGCCAGCCGGAAGGTCAGGGTCAGGCAGGCCAGCGACGCGGCGGCGGGGGAGGCGCTGGGCGTGGCGCCGGCGGTTCAGTTCCTCGCATTCCTGGAGCCGGTGGTGGTGGTCCAGGAGGAGGGATGGGCGGACCTCGCGGCGGCGGTGGTGGCCTTTCCAGTATCGGTGGTCCTCCCGGCCGGGGCGGAGCCGAAGCCAAGCGCTATAGCATGCAATTTTCCTTGAACTTCCAGAACATACTGAACCACGTGAACCTCTCGCCACCCGTCGGCAATTTGTCTTCGCCATTCTTCGGTCAGAGCCTTTCGCTCAACGGCGGCTTTGGAGGCTTTGGTGGTGGTCCGGGCGGTGGTGGCGGTGGCGGCATAGGCGGAGGCAGCGGCGCCGGCAATAGGAAGGTTACAGCTCAGGTGCGCTTCAATTTCTAAGTAACGCAAACAGGTTCGGTGTAAAGCAAATTGTTAGTTTGCGATTGTCGTCAAGCTCTTTCTAATCATCCGACGCAAACTAACAGTTTGGGTTACCCGGTTCGTAGTCGATAAAGGAACTGTCATGAAGAAAACTTTCATCCGATCGATATCTATACTCGCTTTGTCCGCCTCCGTTTGTTTTAGCTTATACGCGCAGACAAGAAACAATTCGAAGCCGCCGGAGACTAGTGCGAAGCCTGTGGAAACGCCGGCCTCTGCCGTGCCCATTATGGCGATCACTGCGACAACTGCGCCAATCGATCTGGCGAAAGCGGCTTTCGCGGCCCAGGGAGGCGATAAATTCAAATCTCTCAAGAGTGCCATCCTGCGGGGTTCGGTCGATCTGTACGGGCCGAATTCCACGCAATCTGTGCCGGGAGGTTTTGTGCTGGTCACCGCGGGCGACAAATTTCGCATGGAAGTTGACGCACGTCCTCTATTCAGTTTTAAGCAGATCTTTGATGGTCAGCAGTCTTACAGTAGCCTTCCCGGAGCTGAAATGGCGCCGGTAAGCAAATTCGGTATGAGGCTGCTAACCAGGTTTGACGAACCTGGCTACACAGTAAGCGCACTGCCGGATAAGAAGAAGCAACGCGGATTTCGCGTTGCTGACGCCGAAGGAAATGCCACTGACTTCTATTTGGATCCGGCAACCGGCCGAGTCGTCAGCTTCACCTTTGCTTACAACGGCTACAACTTCGGCACGGAGCACAAGAAGTTCAAAGAAGTGGAAGGTGTTCTTATTCCCAGCAGTTTCACTCAAAGAATTGAAATGCCACAGGGAGCAGCCTTCGCGGAGTTCAACGTCAAAGACATAAAACTCAATCAGCCGATGGGCGACGACGTTTTTGCGATGCCGAATTAGCTAGCTAACTCTTTCGGCGTCCAAGCTATATAAATACCCTGGTAGGCCAGAATCGGATTGGTTGTGTTCCAGTGGAAGTTCCCCAAGTCGGGGTCATGGCTTTTTGTTTTCTTTAAGACCTTTTCAGCATAAGCTTCAGCCACAACTTCCATATCCCGGTTTGGCACACGTACACGCAGCTCAATATCACAGGTATGATTCGATAAGATCAGCAAGAGCCAGCCTCCGTGAAAGTGTTTCACTGTTTGAGATACTACAGATACTTTGGTTGTGATCTCAGGAAGGACGACAATTCGCTGACCCAGATCGAGGGATTTTTCCTGCGTTTTCTCGGACTGTATGTTGAGTAGTTGGCTTTCATCGAGGGTGAAGGGCTGCTCGCAGTCTTCAGCTTTGACGCTAGTGAAAACGACCTCTTTGTTCAACTCCGGTAACGGAGCCTGATCGATCGAGGCTACGAACGAAAACACCTGAGGCCTATCAGTTAAGTTTTCTATTTCGTAGCTGAATTCCCGTCGGGCGCGTACGTATTTTATTGTAGAAGTACGGTCTATAACTTCCAGCGTATATTCGGCCCTCATATTCCTGCGGATGAAAGGAGTGCTAAGAATCTGTCGGTCAATGGCGTCGGTGATCGAACGAGGTATTGAATAGCCATAAACATAGTGGAATACATCTGTCTTGATCTCATCCCTTTCTCGTTTCGCTAAGTCTCTGAACTCTCTTGCCGAAAGTCGCTCAAACGTGAGTGTCAAAACGAACCCCACTAATCCAGCAATACCAATCTCAGTAACCATATGACCGAGTAACGGCTCCTCAATAATTCGAGAGCCCCAATGCAAACCCTTTTCGAGATAGTATCCAAGCGCAATAGCCAGGAGAGACAATAGGAGCAGGACTCCGTAAACAAACCTAGGGGAGTAATTCAGTCGAATCTGAATACTGCGCATCGGAAGTCTCCTTTATGGTTGCTGGGGTTAAGAACAGGCTTGCATCCACTTGCTAGGCGATTAGCAGCTGATGCGAGCAGAGTCGGCTCGGTCGGAAGCCGCTGAGTACCTACTCGTTTACAGTTTCAACGTTTGTGATACTGAGTTTCCGGGTTTCGAGGTTAGAGAGAAACTCAGCTACAAGACCGGGATTCCGCAAGGCGGCCGAACAATATAGGAAGTCTCGGAACACAGTCAAGCCGTAGAGGCTGCGTTCATACTGCCCTCTTGCCAGAAGGAGTTGGGCGGTTCGGGCATTTGAGTTATTCGTCTCTTCAAGATGTGATTGAACTCGAGCAACTTGTAGAAAGCTACACGCTCATGATCTCGTGCTCTTTTGATTTTGACAGCTCGTCAACCTTGCCGATGTAGGTGTTCGTGAGTTTCTGCACTTCCTCGAGACCGTCGCGTTCGTTGTCTTCCGAAATCTGTTTGTCCTTCAACATTTTCTTGAGACGCTCGTTTGAGTCGCGGCGAATGTTTCGCACGGCCGTGCGATGGTCTTCAGCAATCTCGTGAACTTGTTTCGCGAGTTGCTTCCGGCGCTCCTCGGTAAGCGGCGGGATGGGAATTCTGACAAGCTTGCCGTCGTTGGAAGGATTGAGGCCGAGGTCTGCGGCCCTAATAGCCTTTTCTATCGTCGGCACCTGTGTTTGATCCCAGGGTTGAACTGTCAACATTGCCGGCTCAGGCGCGTGAACCGAAGCCATCTGATTGAGAGGCGTCAGTGTGCCGTAGTAATCCACCATGACTGAATCAAGCAGACTTACAGCGGCGCGCCCGGTGCGCACCGTCGCCAGCTTGCGACGGAAGTCATCGATGACCGTATCCATACGCGGTCGCGTCTCTTTAATAACGTCCTGCTCGCTCATAATCAACTCCAGGAAATAGTTTCGAGTTTCAGGTTTCAAGTTTCAAGTTCAGAACTTTCAAAGCTTCGGGTTGAGATAAGGAGTTTCTCACTCACTCAACTCTGAACCTGAAACTTGAAACTTGAAACTTCATTGTCCTACCCAAACTCTCGTGCCAACTCCAGGCTCGCCGGTTACGACTCGCGTAATATTACCGGCTTGTCGCATATTGAAAACCACTATCGGCAGATTATTATCCATGCAAAGCGAGATCGCCGAAGCGTCCATCACTTTCAACTGCCGTTCAAGCACCTGCTGGTACGTGATGGAATCATAACGAACCGCGCCCGAATCTTTCATCGGATCTGCCGTGTAAACTCCTTCAACTTTTGTCGCTTTTAAAATGATGTCTGCTTTGATCTCCAGCGCTCGAAGCGCTGCTGCCGAGTCAGTAGTAAAGTATGGATTACCCGTGCCGGCAGCAAAGATTACTATGCGATTTTTTTCCAAGTGGCGCACGGCACGCCGGCGGATGAAAGGCTCCGCCAGTTGCGGGATATCGATTGCCGACATGACGCGCGTTTGCACGCCAAGCTTTTCCAACGCGTCCTGCAAGACAACCGCGTTCATTACAGTGGCCAGCATGCCAATGTAATCGGCAGAGGAGCGGTCCATATTTCCCGCGCTTCTTGAGACACCGCGAAAGATATTTCCACCACCTACTACTACGGCGATTTGCACGCCCAGTTCCTGAACCGCCTTCAGTTCCTCCCCGACCATGCGAGCGACATCTACATCAATGCCGTAGTTTTGTTCGCCCATCAAGGCCTCACCGGAAATCTTTAGTAACACACGCTGATAAACCAGGCCCGTTTTGTCAGATTGTGGTCGGTTCGCACTCATGGAATTCTCGTTCGGAGTTAAAACAGGCAATACAGCTTTAGTTTGATTTCGTGTCGTTCGAAATCACTAGCCGTCATGCTTTCGTGTGCATTGGTGGTCGGCTACTTTTCCAGCAGAAAGACGAACCACGAACCCACACGAAATCTGCTACTTGTGGCCGCGACTCCTATTAACTCACCAGCGAAGCCACTTCACTGCCAAAGTCTTCGTCGCGCTTTTCCAGGCCTTCGCCCATCTTATAGCGCGTGAAGCGGCGAATCGTAATTTTCTCGCCGGTTTTTGCCACCTTATCCATCACCAGTTCGGCTACCGTCCTGGCTGGATCTTTCACGAACGGCTGGTCCAGCAGAACATTTTCTTCATAAAACTTATTAAGCCGTCCTTCGACAATTTTATCGATTACCTGGTCGGGTTTATTTGCGTTCTTAGGATCGTTTTTGGCTTGAGCGCGCGCGATCTCTCTTTCTTTGTCGAGGTCAACCGCTGCCACCTGATCGCGCGAAACGAATCGTGGCTCAGCAGCGGCGACGTGCATAGCGATGTCTTTCACTAGTTGCTGAAATTCTTCACCACGCGCCACAAAATCCGTCTCACAGTTTACTTCGACCAGTACTCCGACCTTTCCACCCATGTGGATGTATGACCCGACAATGCCTTCGGCGGCGATGCGACCTTCACGCTTCTTCGCCGAGGCCAATCCCCGTTTGCGCAGAATGTCGACTGCCTGCTCTTCGTTGCCTCCAGCTTCCACCAGTGCGTTCTTGCATTCCATCATGCCCGCGCCTGTCTTTTCGCGAAGCTGCTTGACTGCTGTTGCTGTTACTTCTGCCATGATAATGAAATTCTCCGATTGTCTGTACCACCTGCGTTAACGGGGTGGGTCTAGTTTAATTTGTAATTTATCGACTCACCCGCGTTACCGCAGGCGATAACTGCCTCCAGCTATTGAAAAGCGCAGCCCGGCGGAAGTCCCGCTTTGAAGGCTGCGCTCGCCGGTAATAAAAATCTAGGCCTGGTTTAGCTCGCGGCCACAACTGACTCAGCAGTTTCATCCACAGGCGTTTCTGCTGGTGCTGAAGAATTAGCGCCAGTTTGATCGGCCCCGCTTTCGGTGATCGGTTCGGACGCTTCCGATGACGGCTCGGTGTCAGTGGTTGTCGTCGACTCCGGTGCGGCCGCGGATCCCGCAGTTGGCGACTGACTTTCGTCTCCTGTAGAAGGCGTCCCCTCCGTCGCCGCACTCTCTTCCGTTTGAGCTACGACCCCGCCTTCGGTGGCGATTTGCTGTCCCTCGACAATTGAATCTGCGATTCGCGACGCAAAAAGCCGAACTGCGCGCAACGCGTCATCATTTCCCGGAATCACGTAGTCGATTCCTTCCGGCGAGCAATTGGTATCCACAACTGCCACGATAGGAATTCCCAGCCGGTTCGCTTCAGCGACGGCGATCTCTTCTTTTCTAACGTCGATAATGAAAACGATGTCGGGCAGCCGATTCATCGACTTGATGCCTGAAAGGTTCTTGTTCAGGCCTTCACGTTCGCGATCAAGCTTGATGCGTTCTTTCTTCGTCAGCTTCTCGTAACGGCCATCAGTCTGCATGGCTTCAAGGTCCTTAAGCCGCTTGATCGATTTTTGAACGGTTTGGAAGTTTGTCAGCAGGCCGCCGAGCCAGCGCTGATTAACATAGTATTGACCGGCACGCTCAGCTTCTTCCCGAACCGCATCCTGCGCCTGTCTCTTTGTACCGACAAAGAGGACAGTTTTTCCGCGGTCTTCCGCGATTGCGGTACTGACGAATGCGAGCGCATCGCGAAACATGCGCTGAGTTTTCTGCAGATCGATAATGTAAATACCGTTGCGCTCGCCAAAGATGTATTCCTTCATCTTCGGATTCCAGCGCCTCACCTGGTGGCCGAAATGCACGCCGGCTTCCAGAAGTTCTTTCATCGTAACCGAAACCAAACTTTATCTCCTTTGCAGTGAACTGGTTTAATGTACTCACCATGACTGCTGGGCCCTTCGGGAGAAGAGCAACCAATCCCAGTCATGGCAATGGATTTAGAACTTCGAACTTCTGCTTCTCAAACTCGCAGACTTGTCTACTAACGCCTGCGTATCCAATACTTGTCAAATCACAGCGACTGCGAAATTCGCAATTCTTTAACGTTTAGAGAATTGGAAGCGCTTGCGTGCGCCCTTTTGTCCATACTTCTTACGTTCTTTAATACGGGGATCACGGGTAACTAATCCGGCCTGCTTGAGAGCCGGACGAAGGTCAGCGTTGTATTCGAGCAACGCGCGCGTAATTCCGTGACGTATGGCGCCGGCTTGGCCCGCAGGTCCGCCGCCGCGCACGTTAATCAATATATCAAATTTGGAAACTGTCTCGGTCAACTGCAGCGGTTGCCGGATAATCATCCGCAACGTTTCGTTTGGAAAGTACTGATCGAATGATTTTCGATTAATTAGGAATTCGCCGCCGCCGGCTCGCAAGTACACTCTCGCAGTTGCGCTCTTTCTTCGTCCCGTTCCGTAATATTGAATTTCAGCCACAGTTAAACGTCCTCTTTATTAACTCTGCATTCCTATGAATCTTGCTTCGGTTGATTTTGTTTTGGATGGCGAGGTGTGAGCGTGTGGGCCTGCGGGCGTTGGGCGCTGTGTGGGTGTTCGCCATCGGCGTAAACCTTCAGCTTCTTGGCCATCGCCTTGCCCAGTTTGTTTTTCGGCAACATGCCCTGGATGGCGAGCGAGATAACGCGGTCCGGACGTTTGGCAAACATGTCCGCAGCTGAAATCTCGCGCAGGCCGCCGGGGTAACGCGTGTGATGCCGATACATCTTCTGTTCGGCCTTTGCTCCCTTGAGCACTGCCTGCCGCGCATTAATCACGATCACGTGATCGCCCATATCCATAAACGGAGTCCACGCCGGGTTGCGTTTGCCGGTTAGAATCGAGGCAACTTCAGACGCCAAATGACCGACCGTTTGACCAGCCGCATCCACTACGAGCCATTTGCGTTTTCCAGCCAGGTCTTTGCCGCTGGGAAAGTATGTTGACATGGTTAACTATCTCTGTTTTTAGCGAGTAAAAAGCGAACGGCTAGAATAACCAACGCCCTTAAAGATTGTCAAGTTGGTGACTTAGCAGGTTTTGGGTGTGCGTGAGGCTGGCAGTTCAGAGTTCAGCCTTTAGGCTGCGGTTTGGGTGGTCGACAAAACACAAGCTAAAGCTTGAGCTCTGAACTAAAAGCCACTTAGCGCATACAAGACCCCCGCATCATGACCTGACCGACAGAAAAAAGGCTTCCGCGGCATTGCTGTCGGAAAGCCTTTTCGTTCTTTAAGCTAGACGCGCTTACGGTGTCGGCGGCTTGACGCCGTCGTTCCGTTTCAGTTTTGGCGCTTCCTGTTTTTCGGCCGGCTTCGATTCAACTCCATCAGGACTGGTGGTTGAATCGTCAGGGGTCGGTTGCCGTCTCTTAAGCGTCGGGCGTCCCGGCGGTCCCTCCTCCGCACCTGGTAGAGCACCAGCGGTTGAAGCTCTGGCGTTGGACAGGCGCAGCAGCCGCGATTTCACTTTCTGAAACTCCGAAGTGCTGATCACATATTCCTCGTGCTCTGGAAATCGGGCTGCCAAGGCGAGTGATGAGGCTCGGCGATCAGGTGGAGCGGGATGGGAGGCGAACGCTCGGGCGATGAGACCTGGCTTCTTCTTGTTTTTCGACTCCAGCTTTTCGAACATCGTGGCCATCGCGCTGGGATCGTAACCGGCGGCATACATATACTGAACACCAAGCTTGTCCGCTTCCTCTTCGGCGCCGCGACTAAACTTCATGAACGCGCCGAGAAGGCCAAGTCCCGCAGTGTTTTGATAAATCATGCCCGGAATGCCGCCCAGAAAAATGGAAGTACCCATGGCCAGGTATTCGAGCAAAGACGCTTTGGTCTGGTTTTCACGTGCGTGCCGGGCGGCGACGTGCGCAATTTCGTGAGCCATCACGCCCGCTACTTCCGCTTCATTGTCGGCCACCAGAATCAAGCCCTTGTTCACGTAGAAAAATCCGCCGGGTAAGGCAAAGGCATTCACTTCATCGGAGTCGATCACCTTAATAGTGAATGGGATCCTGGCGTCGGAATGTAAAACGATGTTCTGTCCGACACGGTTTACGTACTCCGTAATAACAGGATCATCGACAAACTTCGCTTGCCGATCAACTTCGGCCGCTAACTGCCTGCCTTGCTTAACTTCACTTTCCGTCGACCCGCTCATCTTGGCGATAACGCCTTTGTTGATGTTGCGCTTGCCGATCATCGACGGATCTTCGTTCACTGAGAGCGGCTTGTTGGCACCGGCGGTCTTGGTAGGCACGGCCTTGTTCGTGTCCTTCTTGGCAGCGCTGGTGCTGTGAGCAGTCTCGTTTGGTTTTTGCGGCGTAGCCGGATCAGACGTTTGGGCGAAGCCAGCCACAGAACCGGCCAGCATCGAGGAAGCCACCAGCAGGGCAGTGACGAGGCGGGAGAAGCTATTCATCTTGAAATCCTCCAGACTTTCGAAACGAGCTTGACTGAAAAGAGTTCTGGGGAAAATCTTTCCAAGAATCGCTTGAGGGTTGCGCAAGTAAATCTCAAACCGGGTCGGATGCAGCATCTATTAGCTAATTAACGATTTTCAAACGCGCAGTCTATGATGCCCGCTAACGGTTCCCAGGTTGCGCGCGCGATTTGATTACTGCTTGAGAAATAACTAATTTCGCTGGAGCAATTCTGTTGCTTTGGCGCTTCCGGGATGGCCGCCATTATAATGCACTGCTCCCGGAAAGCCTAAGAACTTTCCCGCAAATGCCGCGCAAACTGTTGCTTTGCGGTTGCGGATGACTAAAGAATCAAACTCCAAACGAAAACCCTCGGTTGCCGTCATCGGCGCGGGCAGGCTCGGCCAGGCGCTCGCGATAGCTCTGAAGTCCTGCCAATATCCCATTCTTTCTTTAGTCGCGCGACGCCGTCCGAAGGCCGAACAAGCAGCGGCCCTCATCGGCAATGGCGGCCCGCGGCCTCGGGCATTAACTCTGAGTCAGTTTGTCAAACTGCCGATCACTGATCTGATTCTGATCGCCACACCTGACGATGCCATTGAAGAGACGGCGCAGAGACTGAGCAAATTGTTTGCAGGCGAAAATCGCGCTACGGTTTTGCACACCAGCGGCGCGCTCTCTTCCGAAGTGCTCGGTTCATTGGCAGCAGTTGGTTTCGAAACCGGCTCGATACATCCGATGGTCTCAATAAGCGACCCGGCCGCCGGAGCTGAAGCCTTGCGCGGCGCCTTCTATTGTCTCGAGGGAACTCGAAAAGCGATAACCATGGCGGCCTCGCTCGTTCGTGACCTTGGCGGCAGCAGTTTTACCATCAAGCGTGAAAGCAAAGCTCTATATCACGCCGCCGCCGTGATGGCTTCCCCTCATCTTGTAGCGCTATTCGATCTTGCAACGGAGCTGCTGGCGACGTGCGGCCTCAGCAAGATCGAGTCGCAACGAGTATTGGCTCCGCTGCTCGAGAGCACGGTTAACAACCTGAAGAATTCAAACGCGCAGCAGGCATTGACAGGCACCTTCGCGCGCGGAGATGTGGCCACCGTCCGCCGCCATCTTGCGGCGCTCTCGAGCAAAGAGCTTGCGGAAGCATTAGAAGTCTACAAACTTCTCGGACTGCATTCGCTTAAACTTGCCGAAAGAAACCGCCTCGATCCGGGTTTATTAAAAGAGATTCGCAAGCTACTTGAATAGCTAAAGCTCTGAGCAGTGGCTTAATTTGATTTTGTGTCATTTCCTACCAGCCGAAAACGGCCCACAAAGTTACACGAAAACTTCGAAAAAATAAGCTGTGAACGTTTCGTGTGTGTTCGTGGTAATGATTTTGGCCGCGCGTTTCTCAAACGAAGAACACTACCAGGCTTTGACGCGGATTAACGCAGATTCGCGCGGATCGGAATCATTCCGGCTGCGCTACGTTCATGATATTAGCCAGACTCACGCCGGTCTCTTTGTATTAATCTGATCCGCGTTCCACCCGCGTTAACCGGCAGCCAATCCTTCCGCTGCAGTCTGCCGTTTGTCTATTCACGATTCACGATTTACGATTCACTTTCCATGGAACGTTCACCCAGCGATAGTTACAGCCTGACCATACGCGTCAAACTCTCTTCACGCGCGGGCACGCTCGGCGAAGTCGCCACGGCGATTGGTAAGGCCGGCGGCGACATAGGTGCTATCGACATCGTCAGCGTTGGCCGCGATTACATCATCCGCGACATCACCGTCAACACCGTCTCCAGCGAACACGAAGACAAGATCGTTGACGCCGTCAAAGACATCGATGGCATCGAGGTCCTGCAAGTCTCAGATCGCACTTTCCTGATGCATATCGGCGGGAAGATCGAAGTCGTTTCCAAGCTGCCGCTGAAAACGCGCGCCGATCTCTCTATGGCTTACACGCCCGGCGTGGCGCGCGTTTGCGAAGCCATCCATAAGGATCCGGAAAAAGCTTTCACCTTAACAATCAAAAAGAACACCGTTGCCGTGATAACTGATGGCACCGCCGTGTTGGGTCTTGGAGATATTGGTCCGGCGGCGGCGCTGCCTGTAATGGAGGGGAAGGCGATGCTCTTCAAGGAATTTGCCGGCGTCAACGCTTTCCCGATCTGTCTGAACACAAAAGATCCGGATGAGATCGTGCGCACAGTGAAAGCAATCTCAACCGCGTTTGGCGGCATAAACCTCGAAGATATTTCCGCGCCGCGTTGTTTCGAGATTGAAGATAGACTAAAGGAAGAGCTCGATATCCCTGTCTTCCACGACGACCAGCACGGTACAGCCGTCGTAGTGTTGGCCGCGCTAATTAACGCGTTGAAGATCGTAGGCAAGCAGATGGCGGACATTAAGCTCGTCGTTAGCGGCGTGGGCGCCGCCGGTGTGGCTTGCACGAAGATAGTTATGGCAGCGGGTTTGACGAATGTTGTGGGCTGCGACCAGAGTGGCGCGTTGTATCGCGGCCGTGTCGCGAATATGAACAAGGTAAAGGAGTGGTACGCCAACAACACAAATCCGAACGGAGAGCGAGGAACACTTCACGACGTGATCAAAGGCGCTGACGTATTTTTTGGATTGTCCGTCCCCGGCGTTTTGAGTGTGGAGGATGTTCAGCAGATGGCAGAGAAGCCGATTGTGTTTGCGATGGCTAACCCCACGCCGGAGATCATGCCCGAAGATGCCGCGCCTTACGTTGCGGTTATGGCCACCGGACGCAGTGACTATCCCAACCAGATCAATAACGTGCTTTGCTTTCCCGGCATCTTTCGCGGCGCCCTCGCCTGCCGCGCGCGTCGGATCAATGAAGAAATGAAACTCGCGGCCGCGCATGCCATCGCCGGCATCATTAGTGACAACGAACTCCACCCCGAATACATCGTGCCTTCCGTATTTGACAAGCGCGTCGCCGAA
>DATLBQ010000486.1:0-18418 GCA_035526805.1 Pyrinomonadaceae bacterium | reverse complement strand
AAGATGGCAACATTGGTTATGTCATAACCTCGAAGGGGGACGGAACCGTTAGAAGCAAGCAGCTACTAAGCTCTTAGGATTCAACTGGCCAATACGTGGACAAAAAAATCAACAAACGAGCTACAGGTAATGGGAAGGAATGGGAAAGAACCGGAAAACGGTTGATTTTCTTTGGTGGCTGCAACTTTTGAAAAGGCAATAACTTAGGTTTTTGCCGGGTGTCTAATTCGCAATGCGGAGGCCAGGAGTTCGACCCTCCTCTGCTCCACCAATACTCCTTTTATCAGATATTTAGCCCCCTGGTTCTAATGCCCTATTTCTCATAAGTTCAAATATACGGACAATTTTTCTGCGCTGGATTCAAACGTTTAGGACGGCTTCTTGAATACCAGGTCTCCGCACCCGCGATGCGCAGGTCAGTTTCGAATCGGGCATTTCCTAAGGATCCTGCCGTGATCCAGTGCTGCGATCTCTCTGGCGCTTCAATCGCCTCACGGTTTGTGTACCTTCTGCTCATGATTGTGCGACACCAATTGACTTTCTTCTGCTCTTCCGTCCTTAACTGTTCAGTCATCGCCTTTCCGACTTCAGGATGCCTTCTCTTCAGACTATGTTTCTTTTTCGGCAAGTAGCTTCTGAATCAGTCGCTCGGCTTCGTCATAGTCACCCTCACCAACGCGCATCCAGCGAATTCGTCCTTGCTTATCTAACAGAAAGACTGTTGGCCAAGCTTCGACCTTATAAGCGTTCCATGTTTGGTAGTCGTTATCCGTAACTACCGGGTAACGAATACCCAGTGAAGATACTTCACGGCGAAGGTGTTCGACTTTTCTTTCCTCATCGAACTCAGGTGAATGAACACCGATGACGGTCAGGCCCTTCTCCCGATAGCGATTATCCCAGTCTTTGATGTGGGGCAAGGTGTTACGACAGTTGTAACAGCCAAAAGTCCAGAACTCGACTAACACCACACGTCCGCGGAGGTCTTTGAGTTTGAGCGGTTCTGAGTTTATCCAGTCGCCCGCCGCCAGCTCCGGA
The DNA here is from genome assembly GCA_035526805.1 of Pyrinomonadaceae bacterium. Classification (GTDB taxonomy): domain Bacteria; phylum Acidobacteriota; class Blastocatellia; order Pyrinomonadales; family Pyrinomonadaceae; genus PSRF01. The sequence goes on along the minus strand of DATLBQ010000486.1, from coordinate 17,380 downwards.
GCAGTAGCAGATTCCGAACTTTTGTATTCGGCGCTGCTACCAAAAAATAGTTTTGTCAAACCTGTAGCGTAGGCTGCTGCCCCTACAACAACGAGGCCAATAACAATCCCGATTAAAATATTCCGTTGTCTATCCCAGGACAGTTTCATTAGCTTCTACTATTGAGCACGCGAACGCCAATCAATAACTATCGACTTCGACAAGAGCCTCAGCAAAAGCCTGCGGGGCTTCTTGAGGTAAGTTATGCCCGATGCCGCCCTTAATGGTCCGATGTAAATATTCGCCTGAGAATTTCTTCGCATAGGAACCGGGATCAGGATGCGGCGCACCATTCGCGTCACCCTCAAGCGTAATCGTGGGCACGGTGATGACTGGAGCCGCGGCAAGTCGCTTTTCTAAATCGTCATATTTACGCTCACCCTCAGCCAGGCTGAGACGCCAGCGATAATTGTGGATCACGATCTGAACATGATCCGGGTTGTCGAATGACGCTGCACTGCGATCGAATGTAGCATTGTCGAAATTCCATTTAGGCGAAGCGATCTGCCATATGAGCTTCGCAAAATCGTGCCGGTATTTTTCGTAGCCGAGCCTGCCTCGTTCGGTCGCAAAATAGTATTGATACCACCATTGAAGTTCAGCGCTTGGCGACAATGGCATACGGCCAGCTGCTTGGCTGCTGATTAGATAACCACTCACGGAGACCATGGCCTTGCAGCGTTCAGGCCAGAGCGCAGCGATGATGTTGGCCGTCCGCGTCCCCCAATCACAACCGCCAATGATCGCCTTATCGATTTTCAAAGCATCCATGAAGGCAACGATATCTGACGCGAGCGCTGAAGGCTGAGCGTTGCGAACTGTTTCACCTGAAAGAAAGCTCGTCGTGCCGTACCCGCTCGCCATCCGCTGCCTCCGCACGCCGAAGTGCACTCGCAAGGTCACTGGTAGAGCCGAACGCGTTGGGGCCGAAGTGGAAGAGGTCACTCACGTCGATGCCGGCGTCGATCAGTGCCCTTCGAGTGGCCTCGATGTCCAAGACGATCAAGTACGTTCTCTGAACTGAACCGGGCGCTGCAGAGGTTAGGTGCTTACCGAATTGCACTGAGCACGCAGAACCGTGTGGCGTGAATTGGAATACGCCGGAGCCGGGCGGCGTGACGTCCTGCCTCCATCCGAGCTTGCGGTAGAACTGCTCCGCGCGTTCGGCATCCGAGACCGGGATGACGACCACTTCTAGCTTCATGTCGACCGCCGCGACACCAGCTTGGTCACCACGGATTTTATTCGTTGCAGTTGTCATGTTATCTCCTTCGCTGAGTACACCAATCAAAAATGACTTGTGGAGTTACCGCAGTCGTGACCTTCTGAAATCTCATTCGGCCAGCTGGGGACAAATGAAGGACGGACCTGACTTCGACTAGGCCTTTGGGTGATTGGTCCCATTTGAGAAACGAATCATGCCTTCGTGGCGTCCCGGTTTGGCATAGATGCCCTGAGCGTATTCGTCCGGCATTCCACCGGGGATTTCAAATTCTCCCCTTGCCAGACCGTAACCCTTGGCATGGGCGTCGCGCACCACACGCCCAATCCCCTCGGATTCGAGCGAGCCGCGCATATGCTGCTTCATGCTATCGAGGACCGTCTGAAGGGTCCGCTCGAAATCGGGCTCGACGTGTTCAACGTCCGGACTGTAACGCACAAATTTCTGAGTCATTGTTGCCACTCCTTTCAGGTGACCTACGATTCTTTCCGAGCGATATGCGATCGGCCGAGGCCAGTTCCGATCTAATTAGTCCCGTTGTTGCGTAGTCGCGGGTTATACTCCGAGCAATCCCATTAATCTATTAGACGAAGGTATCGATCGATACTTTGGTATTAGAGGCGACCAGGGGATAGAATCCCTGCCACTTGTTTCCCCTTTCGAAAGCCTTGTTGCGAGCACAAGCCAGAGGGATCGGCCATGAAAAGGTCCGCAGCGGCTTCCCCCGCAGAACAAAAGAGCTTCGATCAGGAGCTTGATCGGCGCGTAGCCCAACGCACTGCCGAATTAACGGCGACCAACGAACAATTAAGGAAAGAACTCGACGAACATAAGCGAGCGGAAGAGGCGCTGCGCGAAGGTGAGCTTAACTTTAACTTGATCGTTGACAGCATTCCGGCTCCGGTTGCAGTCACTTCACCATCCGGTGAAGTCGAGGCACTCAACCAAGCAACCCTCGAATATTTCGGCAGGACATTCGAGGAACTGAAAGGTTGGAAGAGCTCGGACGTGGTTCATCCTGATGACCTTCAGCGCACGGTCGCCGCGCAGGTGGAGGCTCACACAACCGGCAGTGCTTACAACGTCGAGAGCCGCCACCGCCGCGCTGATGGCACATACCGTTGGTTCAACGTCCTTGGCCTACCCTTGCGGGATTCACAAGGACACATTCGCCATTGGTTCCATTTACAGATCGATATTGATGATCGTAAGCGGGCTGAAGAAGCGTTACGGTCTGTCGAACGCAATCTTGACCAAATCATCAACACGATTCCCGCACTGGCTTGGTCGGCGCGTCCGGATGGGAGCGCGGAGTTCTTCAACCAGCAGTATCTGGATTTCGTGGGCCTCTCGGCGGAACAGGCGAGCGGTTGGGGCTGGACGGCCGCGGTCCACCCAGACGACTCGAACGAGTTGGCGAATGCGTGGCAGCGCATCATGGCTTCCGGGGAGCCGGGAGAGGCGGAAGTACGAATGCGAGAGCACGACGGAGAGTATCGGTGGTTTCTTTTCCGCGCGAGCCCGATACGCGATGTGAAAGGGAACATCGTCAAGTGGTACGGAATCAACACGGACATCGACGATCTCAAAAAGGCTGAAGCGGCTCAACAGTCGAGCGAGCGCAATTTGCGCGAGATTACCAACGTTATCCCCACCATTATCCATGTGTTGCGCCCCGATGGATCGGTGCTTTATGTGAATCAACCCGTGATGGATTACACCGGTCTCACTATGGCAGATGTGCTGAAAGAGGACTATCGCGCTCGTGTTTTTCACCCAGAGGATTTGGAAAGGATACGTGAGGAGCGACGGGACTCGCTTACACGCCCCGTACTGTTCGAAAATGAGCAACGTGCGTTAGGTAAGGACGGCAAATATCGCTGGTTTTTGGCCCGCTACAATCCTCTGCTCAATGAGCAGGGAAGGATCGATCGGTGGTATGTGGCTTCGTTCGACATTGAGGACCGAAAACGGGCCGAGGCGCTGCTCGCCGGGGAGAAACAGCTCCTTGAAATGGTAGCCGGAGGGAATACGCTCATCTCAATTCTGGATGCCTTGTGCCGGCTGGTGGAAGAAACCGCCAGTGGATGCATCTGCGGAATTTTGTTGCTGGATACAAGCGGCACCTCGGTGGAACTCGCAAGGGCACCCAGCCTGCCACCTTCCTACAACGAAGCGATCCTGAGGTGGCCGGTCAATCCCGATTCGGGTCCATGCGCCAGAGCGGTATTCCTGAAGGAGCAGGTCATCGTCGTCGACGTCGCCTCGGACTCACAGTGGGACGCGTATGGTTGGCGTCCTCTGGCACTGTCCTATGGGCTGAGGGCGTGCTGGTCGACGCCGATCTTATCATCGGAAAATACGGTACTGGGAACCTTCGCTCTGTATTCGCGTGAGCCCGGCGGGCCTACCCCGCAGCTACAGGATGTCATAGGACAGATGACGCATCTGGCGGCGGTGGCGATTGAACGTCAGCGCGCCGTAGAGCAACTGGAGGCCGAGCAGGAGTTGCTCGACCTCGCGCAGAAGTCTGCCGGAGCGATGGCTTTTGATTGGTACATTCAGAAGGAGACAAACGACTGGTCGCCTGAACAAGAAGCTTTGTTCGGACTGCCGCCGGGCGCTTTTGACGGAACATATCGGACGTGGAAAAAGATGATGTATGCGCCCGACTGGCCGACGGTCGTCGAAGCGATTCAGCATGCTCATGGGACCGGAAAGGTTGCGGCCGAGTATCGCGTGGTGTGGCCTGATGGAAGCCTTCACTGGCTCTCGACAAATGGCCGAATGTTTTTTGATGACGCGGGCGAGCCGCTGCGAATGGTGGGATTTACTTCGGATGTCACCGGCCGCAAGACTATTGAGGAGGAACTTCGTCGCAGCGCTGCATTTCTCGCTCAAGCGCAACATCTCAGCCGGACCGGCAGTTTTTCCTGGCGCGTCGCGAAAGACGAGATTACTTGGTCAGAGGAGCTTTATCGCATTTATGAGTTCGATCCGGGAACCAACATCACTCTAGAAGTCATCCGTACGCGCGTACATCCGAAAGATCTCACCTTGTATGAAAAAATGGTCGAACAGGCGCGAAACGGCGCCGATGATTTTGAGTGGCAGTACCGTTTGCTGATGCCTGACGAGTCGATTAAGTACATGCATGCCGTGGCTCAAGCGACTCGGCGTCCGGGTGGCGAACTGGAGTACATCGCGGCAGTTCGGGATGTGACCGCCCGCCGGCTGTCGGAGGAAGCTCTGGATAGAGCACGGTCAGAACTCGCGCGCGTGGCCAGGGTCATGAGCCTGGGAGCTTTGACGGCTTCGATCGCACATGAGGTCAATCAACCGTTGTCGGGCATCATCACCAATGCCAGCACATGCATGCGCATGTTGGACGCTGAGCCTCCCAACGTGGACGGCGCGCGAGAAACCGCGAAGCGCACCATTCGCGACGGCCGCCGCGCTGCTGATGTGATCACACGACTCCGGGCGCTATTCACTAACAAAGATGCAGCAGCGGAGTTAGTCGATCTCAATGAGGCGACCCGCGAAGTAATTGCGCTTTCGCGCGCCGAATTGGAACGGAACCGCGTGATTACTCAGACCGAACTGGCCGCCGAACTGCCTGCGGTAACGGGTGATCGCGTGCAGCTACAACAGGTGATTCTGAATCTGCTGCGGAACGGCTCCGATGCAATGAGCAACATTGACGATCGTCCGCGCGAATTGCTGTTCAGAACTGAAGTGGAGGAAGGCGGTTGGGTGCGTTTGAATGTTCAGGACGCCGGAATAGGTTTCGAGCCGCAATCCCTCGATCGGTTATTCCAGACGTTCTACACAACCAAAGACGATGGCATGGGAATTGGCTTGGCTGTAAGTCGCTCGATCATTGAGAATCATCGTGGTCGTCTTTGGGCTACGCCGAATGATGGTCCCGGCGCAACATTCTCATTTTCGATTCCGTGCATTGTCGACTGGCCAGAGCGGTCTCTTCTCGAACACGGGAAGCCTGATGTTGACGAATCTTAAAAGCGCTCCGCAGGCAGTGCTTATTCACACCAACAAGTCTTCGATCTTCACTGGCAGTTCCCGCACACGAACTCCGGTTGCGTGATGGACCGCCGCGGTAATCGCTGGAGCAACGCCAGCCAGGCCGATCTCGCCGATGCCCCGCGCCCCAATCTTATTAATCTCTTTGTCAGGGTAATCGAGGAAGTGCACTTCGATCGGTGGCACATCGGCATTCACCGCCACGATGTAGTCGGCCATACTACTGTTGATGGGAGCACCGTTCTGGGGATCGTAAGTAGTGTGTTCCAGCAACGCCATGCCGATTCCCATGACAACTCCGCCAACGATCTGATTCCGGCCAGTCAGTGGATTAATAATCCGGCCGGCATCGATGACGGTCACCATGCGGTTAACGCGCAGTCGCGCGATCTCCGGTTGCCACGTCACCTCAACAAAGTGACAGCCAAACGAGTGCATCGAAAACTTGGGCTTCGGATTACCCAACGACATTGGCGAACTGCCGCTGCCCGAGACCAGGCGAAGGTTAGCGCGACGCAAGAGATCAGAGAACGCCACGCCTTTGTTAAGGCCGTCTTGTTTCACAAAAACTCGGCCGTCCTGGAATGCCAGGTCGTCCGGTTTGCGATTCTCAAACGGAGATCCCGGCGTCGTTACCGCAACACTCAACAGCGCTGAGATCGCACCGTCGGCAGCCGCCAAGACGGCAGGAATAACAGATGCGGTGGCCATCGAGCCGCCGGAGGTTGGCCCTTCCGGTAACGCCGTATCGCCGAGCGATACTTCGATTTTCTCAAGCGGCGCACCAGTCTTCTCGGAAGCGAGTTGCGCGAGAATGGTGTACGTACCGGTGCCGATGTCCTGCGTTGCACACGCAATACGGACGGTGCCGTCGTCCCGCAGATGCAAGCTCGCAGCAGCAGCAAATCGTTCGGCCATCCACGAACATCCAGCCATTCCCCAACCCAACGTCAAGCCATCGCGCTTCATTGAAGCTACCTCTGGTGTCCGGCTGGACCAGTTGAACTTCTGTGCGCCGAGTTCGAAGCACTCAACTAAATGTCGCGATGAAAACGGAATGCCTTTCGATTCATCGATTTTTGGTTCGTTGAGAATGCGGAGCTTGACCGGATCCATTTTGAGTTGATCGGCCAACTCATTCATCGCCGACTCGGTAGCGTAGAGTCCCGGTACGCGACCAGGGCCGCGCATGTCTGCTCCTGCACCAACGTTTCGCTTGGCGCGACCGAAAGTCACGCGCAGGTTTGGGACGCTGTATTGGAAGGCCGTAGCCTCACCGCAATCTTCGTGGTAGGGGTCAAGAATTGATTTGTGATAGATGTAATCCTGCTGGAGTGAGACTAACTTGCCGTCCCGCGTCGCGCCGAGTCTCATACGCTGCTGCGTGAGCGGTCGATGACCTACAGACTGAAACATCATTCGACGGCTGAGCACGAGCTTCACCGGCTTGCTTAACTGCCGCGCCGCCGCGGCGGCGAGCGGACAATGAGACCATGGCCACAGCTTGCCGCCAAAGCCTGAACCAACAAACTGAGTAATCACCCGCACGTTCTCCTTCGGCAACCCAAACATCTGTGCGAGCACTCCACGGAGGTTGACGACTCCTTGCGACGATTCGTACAGAGTCAGCGTTGAATCTTCCCAAATGGCGGTGGTGGCATGCGTTTCGAGCGGGTTATGGGTCTCGGCGGGCGTGACGTATGTTTGGTCAAGCTTGACCGGTGCATTTGCGAATGCGTTCTCGACCTCGCCGCGCTGGCTTTGTAGTCGTTCAGCCGGGCCATACGTTGTCATCACCACGTCTGGGTCTTCGTCTGCTACCAGATGAGTGTCGACGTTCGGTTTTTCCTTTGCATAGGTCGCTCGTACCGCATCGGCAGCTGCCTTGGCGGACTCGAACGTGTCCGCCACTGCGAGGGCTATGTACTGGCCGTAGTAGCGAATCACATCGTCTTCGAACGGCGGGCGACGTTCTACGGAGATCCCCCCGAATGGCGCTTCGAAGGTCGAGCGGAAAATTAACCCAATGTTCTCGCGATGAAGGATCGCGCGTACACCCGGCATCTTTTCCGACGCGCTGGTGTCCAGCTTGAGCAATCTACCGTTGGCAATTGTCGCTTCAACTGGGATCGCATACAGCATTCCAGGAAAGTGAAAGTCAGAGGTGTACTGGGCAAGTCCACTCACTTTACGTGGACCATCCACGCGAGGCGTATCTCGCCCAATTGGAGAAGTGATAGATGCTTCCGAGATTCTTGTCATTTTTACTCCTCCAATTAACTCATCGAAGCCATATTTAGCGCGTGCGTGAGACAGCGCTTCGCCAGTTCGATTTTGAACTTGTTCTCACTTTGAGGTTTAGCCTCACGCAAAGCCGCTTCCGCTGCTTTGCGAAAATTAACTGCATCGGCAGGCTTGCCTACGAGAGCGGCCTCAGCTTCCGGAGAGCGCCAGGGCTTGGTTCCCACACCGCCCATCGCAATCCGAGCCAGCTTCACCTTTCCAGCAGCGATCGTCATGACGATTGCAGCCGACGCCAGTGCAAATTCATATGACGCTCGATCGCGTAGCTTCAGATACACCTGCTTGCTTCCGGCAATGGGGCGCGGCAGAGTCACGTGCGTGATGAGATCACCCGGTTCGAGCACCGTTTCGCGATTTGGTGTTCTGCCGGGCAAAAGATGAAAGTCGCCAATGGGAATCGCGCGTAAACCTTTCTGTCCCTGTACGTGGATGGTTGCCTCTAACGCTGCCATCGCCACGCACATGTCCGAGGGGTTGGTCGCAATGCAATGTTCGCTGGTGCCAAGGATTGCGAGCATACGGTTGCTACCAGTAATGGCAGGGCAACCAGTTCCGGGCTCTCGCTTGTTGCAGGGCATTGCTGTATCACGGAAGTACATGCAGCGAGTTCGCTGGAGTAGATTGCCGGCAGTCGTCGCCATGTTGCGCAGTTGCGCTGATGCGCCGCTGAGAATCGCTTGCGACAACACGGCGTAATCTCGCTGCACGACCGGATGGTTCGCTAGATCAGAATTGCGAACCGTAGCGCCAATCTTCAATCCACCGTCAGAAGTGACTTCTATCTTGTCGAGCGGTAGACGATTGACATCGAGTACTCGGCCTGGCGTTTCAACGTTCAGCTTCATCAAATCGATTAGTGTCGTTCCGCCAGCAATGAATCTCACGTCAGCGCCCTGCTGCGCGGTCTTCGCTTGCGAGGCCCCAGCAATCGCTGCGGCTTGATCTGCGGGCCGACTGAATTCAAAGGTATGCATACGGATCGCTCCTCGCGCAGTTAAGCGTTTTTGCGAACTTGCTGAATCGCAGCCACGATATTCGGATAGGCGCCGCAGCGGCAGATGTTACCGCTCATCAATTCCTTTACCGACGCGTCATCGGGACCACACGGTTCCTTGAGCAGTGCGACAGCCGACATGATCTGACCCGAAGTGCAATACCCGCACTGGTAGCCGTCGTGGGCCACGAACGCGGCCTGCATAGGATGTAATGCGTCAGGCGTTCCCAGGCCTTCGATGGTTGTGATCTCCTCTCCATCGTGCATCAGGGCCAGGTTGAGACACGAAAGCACCCGCCTGCCGTTAACATGCACTGTGCATGCGCCGCATTGACCGTGATCACAACCCTTTTTCGTTCCGGTGAGCTCGACGGCCTCACGAATACAGTCCAGTAAGGTCGTGCGCGGATCGATGCGAAGTTGGTGGTCCTTACCATTAATGCGCAGCTTAATCGGGACGGCGCCCTCGATGTTTGGCGCGGCGCTGGTCGGAGCCGAGTCGCTTTCTGCGGCAGCGTCTTTCGCGAGCGCCGGTACATACCCAGCAACCAAACTTGCTGCCACACTACTTCCTGAGGTCACAAGAAACTTGCGCCGGGCGGGACTTGGCGGACGCGATTTGGGATCGTCGTCTGACATAAGGCCTCCGTTAGAGTCAAAACATTAGTTGAAGTTTCACGTACTATACGACTCACCCGAGGGAGTGTCGAACAATTTTGACGAGGACGGAATCTCGGCTCACCTCTGGGAATTTTCATTCCGCGGATCGTCTTTCGAGTTCACATATTCAAAGCCCAGCGGCCCAATCGCCGTCACTTGTGCGATGTAGTCGCCAGACTTCGCCCAATGGAAATGGGACGTGTTGCTGGGCAGAACGATCACCGCACCGGGCGGATAAGCCTCCAGTTTGTCGGCCTCGAATTCGTCGCCCAAGCCGATATAGAAGACGCCGGAAATTACTGTGTATATGCGATCCTCAGTGTGCCGGTGCGGCATCAGTTTCACGCCGCCCGACACTCTTACCCTGATCGTGTACGGTCCAGGTTCCGACGGCTGACCTACAATGACAGCGAGGCGCACTGAAGGCGGGAACGCAGCGAAAGGGTGCCAGTCTACGTCTTCCGGTAGAGTTGTCTTCAGTGTGTTCAAGACTAAACCCCTCACCGAACGGATCAGTTGTTCAGCGCAACGATTTGAAACTCGCGCGCATTTCGCCGACAAATAGTTCCGGCTGTTCCCACGCTGCGAAGTGGGTGCCTTTGGGGAACCTGTTGTAGTGGATGAGCTTCACATACGCTTTCTCTGCCCAGCTCTTCGGCGCTTGATAAATTTCTTCCGCAAACGCGCTCACGGCGACCGGAAGCTTGACGCCTCTCGCGTCGAAGAAGCCGCCTGGCGGCAAATTATGCGACGTGTCCCAGTAGAGACGCGCCGAAGAGATCGCGGTATTCGTCAACCAATAGAGCGTGATGTTGTCGAGAACGTCGTCGCGGCTCAGCCCCTCAGGCTTGCCGTCGAAAACGCGGGCGATCATTTGGTAGCTGCGAATGTCGTGGTCGAGTATCCAGCTCGCAAGACCAACCGGCGAATCGACGATTCCGTAGAGCGTCTGCGGACGAAGCGCCATCTCGTTGGCGTAGCCGAGCCCGTTCTTATAGAAGTCATCGAGCCCATCCCAAGCGAACTTTTCCTCCGGCGAAAGGCCGGCGGGCGGCGGGCCACCTGCGGCCAGCGCCTTCGAAACATCGGGCGGAACCGTGGCCGCCATGTTGGTGTGAATACCGAGCAATCCGGGCGGTTGCTGCAAAGCCATCATCTCCGAAACGGAATTCCCCCAATCACCACCCTGCGCCACGTATTTTGTGTAGCCGAGGCGTTGCATGAGCGTCGCCCAGGCTTTCGCAATGCTAACGGGATTCCATCCAGGCGCCGTGGGTTTGCCCGAGAAGCCGTAGCCCGGAAGCGACGGAATTACAAGGTGGAAAGCGTCCGCCGCGGTCCCGCCATGAGCGGTCGGATTGGTCAGCGGCTCGATGATCTTCATCTGCTCGATGATCGAGCCGGGCCAGCCATGCGTGACGATCATCGGCAGCGCATTTTCATGCTGGGAGCGAACGTGAATGAAATGAATGTCGAGCCCATCGATCTCGGTCACGAAGTGCGGTACGGCTTTCAACTTCGCCTCGCCTTTGCGCCAGTTATAATCTGTTCCCCAATACCGCGCGAGTTTCTGCATTGTCGCGAGCTGGACTCCCTGCGATGCATCGTTGACGAGTTCTCGCTCTGGCCACTTGGTCGCGTTTACGCGCCTGCGCAAATCGGCAACTTCGGCGTCTGTGAAATTGAAATTGAACGGACGGATGGCACTCTTGTCGGTTCCTTGTAGCATGGCACCGGGGTTGGACATTATGGTCTCCTTCTTATTAGTTCTGGATTTCAAATCTGCAAATGCCTCGACAACCGTTTTCGGGCTGAACGCGGCTGCTAGACCTAACATCGAACTCACTTTGAGAAAGCGACGGCGTGATCTGTCGTCTGTTTGATTCATCGTTTCACCTCGTTGAGTAGTTTTGGATTTCTTGTTTTGTGCAGTTATCGTTCATTCCTTCTACTGTCACTTCAGAGTCACGGTGCGTAACGGGTGAAGACGAAGTCGCGCTCTTTGATAGCCTGGTGGCACGGAAAGCACTTTTTCATATCTGACTCAGGCCCAGGTTTGCCGTCTTTATCGAATTGTGCATAACCCCAGCCGCCGGTCGCGGCGTACTTTTTTGAATCCTTGACCATAAACTGCAGGTACCAGGGCGGCTGTTCTCCAGGGACGAATGACTGCTCACGGCCAAAGATTTTGTTGTTCTCTTCCGACGGCACATAGCGCCACGCTATTCGCGCGATGATTGTGCCTTCTGGGAACGGCAGCTTGCCTTCTCGATAGGCCTTAATCGCGGGGTCGTTACCAAGGATGGTTCGAATGTCGTTGAGCTCACCGGCTTCGTGGGCCACCGAGACAAACCTCCAATCGCGATAACCGGCGGGAATCTGAGTGACGAAGATCGGCGCGGCCTGTTGAGCAGTGACGTGCCGAGTTGCAGTCGCCATGAACGCCACAATGCCGGCGAGTGTTGCGATTCCAAGCAGCAACAGAGTGAACCTTTTCATATTGCCTCCATTGGTATGCTGTGGCTGAATCCTTCTACCGCATTCTCTGTTCATTGAGCGGACGGGAGTACACCACAGTTAACTATGGGAGTCTATTGCACCAAAGTATCGATCGATACCTTAGTATTGATTGGGTTACATACCGATACCTAAGTCTAATGGACATGCGGCGCTGGGAGGCGCATTCTCCCTAACTGCCCCTCATTGGGATCGTCAGAAAGGGATGTGAGTCATAGCTAATGGTTACACGTCCGCTAATAACAGTGGTCGATGATGATGAATCTGTGCGCGAGTCGCTGCCTGATTTACTGAAGGAATTTGGTTTCGAGGCGCAGGTGTTTTCGTCCGCCGAAGAATTCCTGGCTTCCGAATCAGTTGCGGAAACGAGGTGTCTGGTTCTCGATGTGGCCATGCCGGGGATGACTGGTCCAGATCTGCAGCGAGAGCTGACACGTCGCGATAGATCGATCCCGATCGTCTTTATAACGGCAAACCGTGATGCGGCGGTTCGCCCACGTTTGATCGCCCAAGGCGCTGTGGACTGCCTGTTCAAGCCGTTTGAGCCGACGGATCTCTTGCAAGCACTTAACACGGCGCTTCAAGCGAGTTGATTATTTTTCAGCATTTGGACAGAGATGATGTCACCAGCACCTAAGTCGCAGCAGAAGCCAATCGTTTTTGTGGTTGACGACGATATTTCAGTGCGCGAATCGGTCGAGTCGATGATCATATTCGCCGGATGGCAGCCGGAGACGTTTGCATCCGCAGGTGACTTTCTTGCGCGCCCGCGCACAACGCTGCCCAGTTGTTTGGTGCTTGACGTTTCTCTTCCGGATCTTAACGGTCTGGAACTACAAAAATTAATTGCCGCCGATCGTGTCGATATGCCGATCATTTTCATAACGGGACATGGTGACGTTCCGATGACAGTGCAGGCTATGAAGGGTGGGGCTGTCGAATTCTTAACCAAGCCGTTCGACGACGAGGTGTTGCTAAGTGCCATCCGACATGCCATTGAGCGCAGCGCGGCGGTGCTCGCTGATCAAGCTGAAATATCCGCGCTTCGCAGCAGTTACATTTCACTGACGCCTCGTGAGCGTGATGTCATGAGCCTCGTCGTGGCTGGCATGTTGAATAAGCAGATTGGTCTGAAGTTGGACATCAGCGAGATCACGGTGAAGGCCCATCGCGGAAAAATGATGCAGAAGATGAAGGCGGGCTCTGTTGCAGATTTGGTTAAGACTGCCGTTAGGCTTGGGTTAGCACCGGCTAAAAATCCGTAGCACGAAGCGCCGGGCGATTAAACGATCACGCACATTTGGGAGAAATAATCATGAGCACAATCACAACGAAGGACGGAACTCAGATCTATTACAACGACTGGGGAAAAGGACAACCGGTCGTCTTTAGTCACGGCTGGCCATTGAGCGCTGACGCGTTCGAGGACCAGATGTTCTTTCTGGCGCAGCGTGGCTATCGCTGTATTGCACATGATCGACGCGGACATGGCCGTTCCAGTCAGCCCTGGAGCGGCAACGACATGGACACCTACGCTGATGATCTAGCCGAACTTACTGAAGCGCTCGATTTGAAGGACGCGATTCACGTGGGGCACTCAACCGGCGGTGGCGAAGTCGCGCGCTACATCGGGCGTCACGGAACCAGCCGAGTGAGCAAGGCGGTTCTGATTGGCGCGGTTCCACCGGTGATGGTGAAATCAGACTCAAATCCCCTCGGAACGCCGATCGAAGCCTTTAATGAGATCCGCGCGAATGTGCTGGCCGATCGCTCGAAGTACTGGAAGGAACTGGCGTTGTCTTTCTACGGGTTCAATCGGCCCGGCGCGAAGATCTCGGAAGGATTGCGCGAGTCATTCTGGCTACAGGGCATGATGTGTGGTTTTCCGGCCGCTTATTTCTGCATTAAGGCGTTCTCGGAAACGGATCTCACCGAAGACCTCAAGAGGATCGATGTGCCAACTCTCATCCTGCATGGGGACGATGACCAGATCGTCCCGATCGACGATTCCGCGCGACTCTCAGCGAAAACTGTTAAGGATGCAACGCTGAAAGTTTATGCAGGCGCGCCGCACGGAATGTGTTCGACACATAAGGACCAAGTGAACACGGATTTGCTCGCTTTCATTAAGGGCGAGAAATCAGCAGCTGCTTGATTCGGCTGGCGCACAAGGTGCTATGGAAACCAGTAGACTACAAAACGCGGTTACGGAACGCGATCACTTTTCCGGCGCGGCAGACGCACCGGTGACGTTGCTCGAATACGGGAACTTCGAATGCATTCATTGCGGGCGTACTTACCCGACAATCAAGGAAGTACAGAAACTGCTAGGCGATAATTTGCGGTTTGTCTTTCGACACTTTCCAACTGTGCGAACCCATACTCATTCTCTGCGCGCTGCTGAAGCTGCGGAAGCCGCCGGCGCGCAAGGAAAATTCTGGGAGATGCACGACCAGTTGTTCACTCATCAACAGGCGCTTGAGGACCGGGATCTTTTACGTTACGCCAAGCACATTGGTCTTGATGTCGAGAGATTTGCCCGTGATCTGTCTGAGAATACTTTCCTTAAGCAGATCGAAGCCGATTACAACCGAAGCCTGTTCGACGAACACGTGACCGGCACACCGACGTTCTACATAAACGAAGTGCCTTACACTGGCGCCACCGACACCGATAGTCTTATACATGCGATCGTACAAGCCGACAGCGAAGGACGAATTCGATTGCCCGAGAAGCCCGGTGGTATCAGAGGCGTACTGGAAAGACTGCATCGCCGGCCGTATTTCGACGCATGAACGACACTTCTACAATATCTGAGAGTGCTCTATCGCCACCGCCGGGAAGCACTCCCAGCGAGATGTTTCCCGTCCTGACCTCCGCCCAACAGGCTCGCGTGTTGGCACACGGGCAACGACGGACGGTCGAAAAGAACGAGATCGTTGTCGAACTTAATGAGCATGTATCGAAATTTTTCGTCGTGGTCAGCGGGCAACTGCACGCCCTGCAGGTCTCGAACAATCAGCAGCGTGTCGTAGCTATTTGCAATGCGGGGATGTTTACCGGCGAAATAACTGTGCTCTCGGGCCGTCGTGGACTCCTGCGCATTCGCGCCGCAGAGCAATCAGAACTCATCGAAATCGAGCGCGAGGCGTTGCAGGCCCTGGTCGAGACTGACAGCGAACTCAGCGATATCTTTTTGCGAGCTTTCATTCTGCGTCGTCTGGAATTAATTGCGCGCGAAGTTGGTGACATCGTTTTGATTGGCTCCAGCCATTCCCTGGATACATTTCGTATCAAAGAGTTTCTCACCCGCAATTACCAACCTTATTCCTACATCGACCTTGACCGTGACGCTGACGTCCAGGCCATGCTGGATCGGTTTTCTCTTGCTATTGATGACCTGCCCGTTCTGATCTGTCGCGGCAGCGCCGTGCTGCGCAATCCAACCAATAAGGAAATCACCACTTGCCTGGGATTTAACGAAGGAATCGATCGGGCGCATGTGCGCGATCTGATTATCGTTGGCGCTGGACCGGCAGGTCTCGCGGCCGCTGTGTACGGAGCCTCGGAAGGTCTTGATGTTCTGGTCCTCGAATCAAATGCGCCGGGCGGTCAAGCGGGAGCGAGTTCAAAAATCGAAAACTATCTTGGCTTTCCTACTGGCATATCGGGACACGAGCTGGCCGGCCGCGCATATACGCAGGCGCAAAAGTTCGGCGTCGAAATGTTGATTGCTAAGGACGCGAAAGGCCTCGGTTGTGATCGCCGGCCTTACACAGTCTTGATTGGGGACGGACAGAGCGTTCCCGCGCGCACAGTCGTCATCGCGTCAGGCGCTCAATACCGGAGACTGCAGTTAGAAAATCTCTCGAAGTTTGAGGGTGCTGGCATCTATTACGGCGCCACTCATCTCGAAGCGCAGTTGTGTGGCGGTGAAGGGGTAATTGTCGTGGGCGGCGGCAACTCTGCTGGTCAGGCGGCAGTCTTTCTGGCGCAAACGACTCGACGAGTCTATCTGTTGGTTCGATCTGATGGGGTGACTGGAATGATGTCACGGTACCTGATCAGGCGCATCGAAGAGACGCCGAATATTGAACTTCATACCAACACCGAAGTTGTCGCGCTGGAAGGCAACGATCACCTTGAGCGCGTAACCTGGCGAGATAATCAGACTGCACAGAACGAATCACACAACATTGCCCATCTCTTTTCCATGACCGGCGCGGTGCCGAATTCCGCGTGGCTCAATGGCTGTGTAGCGTGCGATCAGGAGGGGTTCATCAAAACCGGATTAGATCTAACGACGGAAGACCTCGCCAGAGCAACGTGGCCTCTTAAACGTCCACCCTACCTCCTCGAAACCAGTTTGCCCGGCGTGTTTGCAGTTGGAGATATCCGTGCCGGCAACGTAAAACGAGTCGCATCTGCCGTTGGCGAAGGTTCAATTGCGGTGTCGTTTGTGCACCAGGTGCTCGCCGAATAGAGAAAAACATGGCCGCCGAAGATAAGTTGACTGCGGGCTTACGTGTTAAACGAATTCGACAAATCCATTCAGAAATCGTTCGAGTCGCGTTCGGAAGAAAGCAGCGAAAGCGGAGTTGCCCAACAGCTAACGTTTGAAATGCCAATTTGGCATCTCAAAATCGCAAATGAAGATAGCCAAGTTTGGTGGTTAGCTTGAGATTAGACGGGGGAGTAAGATCCCAAGTGGCCAATACGTGGCCAAAAATAACTGCACGCGACGTATATGGAATGGTAAGGAATAGGAAAGAACCGGAAAACCCCTATTTTACTTTGGTGGCTGCAACTTTCGAAAAGGCAATAACTTAGGTTTTTGCCGGGTGTCTAATTCGCAACGCAGAGGCCGTGGGTTCGAGTCCCATCTGCTCCACCAACCCTCCTGATATCACATATTTAGCCGCTGGCTCTATTGCTCTATTTCTCATGTGGCTATATGGTGACAATTTCTGCACTGGATTAAAGCGTATTAGGAAGGCCTTTTGAGTATCAGGTCGCCGCACCCGCAATGCGGAGGCCAGGAGTTCGACCCTTCTCTGCTCCAACCAACAAGTCCGATCTTCTTGATGTATTACCTCTTTCTTCCCTAAGCGTCTCGCTTTCTCGCCTCTCCTCATGCGGACAGAAATAACAGCACAGGACCGTAGGCCATGGTAACGAATGTAAAAGGATCAGCCAGCCTGGAATTGCAAGTGTCTGACGATTCGTGTGTGCAATGCGGAGGTCAGGTGATCCACTGAATGGGGTTGAGGTCACAAATGGTGACGAAGGGATTGGATCAACTCAAGGCCAATCTCATATCGGGCGGTTAGCCGAAGAAACTCACTGACCAGAGGTATGGATTTCGCGCTCCTCGTCGACTGCTGTTTAATCGTTGCCCGGGCTACTTCCCTGCCACGTTTACCCCAGCATTTTCATCTGGACTTTTTTCTCCTGCTGCTTTCGCCTCAGGATCTCCGGCGCGAGCTGCAGCTTGCTCGATGAGCGCGTTTACTTCGCCGCCGATAAGAATCGTCACGCCAGTCAAGTAAAACCACAGCAACAGAATGATGACCGCTCCCAGTGAGCCATAGACCACACTG
>DATLBQ010000485.1:0-3084 GCA_035526805.1 Pyrinomonadaceae bacterium | reverse complement strand
GCAGCTGGCTTTGAAATTCCATCTCCATTTTGTGCTCGATCTCGACTTGATAGCCGTCGATGAGGCCAGCCGGTGTGCTGAACTGTGATCGTGAAATTCGCTTTACAACATGGGTTACGCGGCCGGCACGTTTGAGCCTGCCGGTCTCGGCACTATACATCTTGTATCCCGCTTCGCGCACAGCCGCGCCTGCGGATTCGATATCGGCCGGCAGCACCGGCAATGCCGGTTCATAAACGACATAGCTTTTGCTTTTGAACAGGTCGAGCCGGTCCATAAACAGCTCCCCGGCGCTACTGCGCAGGGAGATGCGCCCGTAATCGCCGAAGCTCAGTTTCCAGCTCTTGTCGTCTTTGGGATCAGCCTGGAAGATCATCGGCACCAATCTTCCCTGATCCTTGCCGTCGATGATCTTGAATTCCTTGTGGGAACTGGTGAGCGGTATCAGTTCGGTTGCAGTGACATTTTTGGTGGACGATAACTGCGGCGTAATGCCGGCGAGCGTTGCGGTGGCAAGTGAAAGCACAATACCGAAAGTGGTAAGGCGCGCGAAAAGCATTGGTTGTTAATGCTCCTTCAATCAAATTACAGCGCTGGCGCAAAAACAACCCTGCCGCTACTGTGGGGACAGTATAACTCGTTAAACAAAAAATGATAGTCAGAGAATTTTCGCGTGAGGTTTCCTACCGTAGTACTTCTGGCGCATGAGCGCGCGGCGCGGCAGCACCCGCATTCTGAAGGTTCGGCTTTATTCCTTTTCAGTGATCTGCCAATTGGACAAAGTGTTTTTTCATTAAGTCGACTTGCCCGAGATAACGCTGCAGGCTATGGGTCCCGCAAAGTTCATTGGCAGTCACCTGAAATCCCCGTGCGGCGAACTCTCCGCCTCTTTTTAATCCACAGAGGTGGATTACCGCAGCCAGTCTTTGTTTTTGTACGGGGCTGGCTTTTACTTTGCGCCGGGCCTCCAGCGTCTCGAGGACGCGCTGGTGTAGGTAGGCGGAGGTCATTTCGATCGCGTGACTCGGCACAGTCCGGCTATAAAAACCATTGAACCAGCAGGCATCCAGTTCGTCGCGGGGATCTTCGCTCGCGACTTTGTGATCGCGGATGCAATACTTTCGCGCTTCGGCGAAAGTTCCGTCGGTCAGTTGAAACATGCCGACCGCGCTCGAAGCCGGGCGATAAATGTCCGAAAGATTCCACGACCATTGCCAGCGCCAGTGGGTTCGCGCAATGGGATTGCCATCGCTCTCGACTTGCGCCAGGGCGGCGAGCAGTTCCGGCGAGATAATACTGGTCGAATACTTTTCAAATAGGTCGCCGTAACTTTGCCACGTGGCTGCGGGACTTTTTGAGAACGAGCCGCTGACCGGGGCGAAGATCTCACCAGGTTTGCGTATCAGCTGATAGATAAAATTAATCGTGAACAACGCAGCTAGCCCAAGAACGCACCACCAGACGGGGCTTCGCTTCCTCAGGAGTTTGGTAAAACTTCTGGACAACCTTCGCCTGCGGTAGCGCAAGCCGGTATGAACGATCGCTGTCACGCGAGAAGATTAACCTCTCGGTGTTTATGCATCAAGCATCAATGGTGCATTGGCGGGGGGTCGATTAGCGGCGTACATCAGGGTCGCTTCTTAGCTCCGACTGCTGACAAGTCAAGCTTTCGGAGCATAACTCCGAGCTTCAGGATATAACCGCGATGGCATTGATCTCCAGCAGCAGCTCTGGTCGAGCCAACGCGACCACCTGCACCATCGTGCTGGTTGGGAAGTTCGACCCCAAGACTTCGCGACGCGTTTCGTTGATGTCGCGGTGATTGCGCACATCCGTGGTGAATACGTTCAGCGCGACGACATCGTTGATTGTTCCGCCAGCGGCTTCCACGGCGCGTTGAATTTTCCCGAAGATAAAACGCGTTTGCGCGCGTGCATCGCCGGCGCCAATTACTTTGCCGTCATGATCAGAAGCGGTCTGGCCGGCGATGAATATCATCCGGCCCGGCTGCGCGATGTTGATGAGCGAATAACTCCCACGTGGCACCGGCAGTCCATCGGGATTGAGTGCGGCCTTTGCCATTGAAATGTCCTCCTTTTAATCGATTGAGCTGTAGACCTTTAACGCGTTATGAGCAACATGCATGGACCACTCTATTGCCTGCTGGAACCTACTCGCCTACGGTCCTGCTGCTTCGAAGTTATCCCAAAATGTTAGGGCCCAGCAAGGTTAAAGAGCTTGCAGTCATAATTTGGGAGATTAGATAACCGGATTTAGCTACGGTGTTCGCCGGTGCTCACACCAAGGCCGCTGATTCTTTGGCTTCTTCTTGGAGCCTCTACGATCAAGAGTAAAAGGATCACCGTGCCCGCGACTGTTGGAAATTGTTGATTGAATGAGTATTGTGCCCGGCGGAGGTGAGTTGCTAAATGCTTCCTCGAGAACACAACGAACTTTTGACCAGGACCACGGCGGGGACTCCGATGGGGGAGTTGATGCGGCGTTATTGGATCCCTGCGCTGTTATCCGAGGAAATCCCGGAACCCGATTGCCCGCCGGTGCGGGTGCGCATTCTCAGTGAGCAGCTGGTGGCCTTTCGTGATAGCCAGGGACGCGTCGGGCTTTTGGCAGAACATTGTTCGCATCGCGGCACGTCGCTGTTTTTTGGGCGCAACGAGGAGTGCGGTCTCCGGTGTATTTACCACGGCTGGAAGTACGACACGGAAGGTCACGTGCTCGACACCCCGGCGGAACCGGCCTGGAGCGACTTCAAAACTAAGCTTAAGCACGTCGCCTATCCGACGGTGGAAGCGGCGGGCATCGTCTTTGCCTACCTCGGGCCGCGCGCCAAGATGCCGTTGTTTCCGAATTACGAATGGGCGCTGCTGCCAAAAGAACAGACCTACGTCACTAAAGCTCTAATGGATTGCAACTACCTGCAGGGGCTTGAAGGCGAATGCGATTCGTCGCACCTGTCGTTCTTGCACCGCGAGTTTTCCGCTACCGGCCGCAGGCAGTTATTCGCCTTAGACTCGGCGCCGGCCTATGAAACCGAGGAGACCGACTTCGGCGTGCGCTTGATCG
>DATLBQ010000484.1:0-6966 GCA_035526805.1 Pyrinomonadaceae bacterium | reverse complement strand
TGGTAACGCTCTTCAATTAGGAAGTGCGGCGAGGCGCGCCACGTGTTGTTGACATCTACCGTGGTCCGTCGGCCGCTAAGCCAGGGCCCCGTTTCAAAACCAACAGAGGGGACCCAAGCGCGCCCGGAAAAACCGTTGAAGAGCGTATCAAGGCGATCCGTGCGGAAGTTGCCGCTGCGCACGACGATTCCCTTTCGCGCATCAACAACGAAGGGCTTGCTGGTCGGCACCTCTTCGAGCGCGCTCTCCCATTCCATCTGGAAAGAATCGCCGGATTCAAACTGAGTGCGCAGGCCAATCTCTCGCTCGCGGGTCTCGAGCCTACTGCGTTGATTGGCGATGTACGAATATTCCATGTAGACATCGGCCTTGCGCGACCACCAGCGATTCAACCGTTTGCTGCGCCGCACGTACGCGTACTGCCGGCGCGAATCGTCGCGCGCAATAAACCCGAGCGCCGGAGCAAAATCGTCATCCACGGTCGTCGACCGCAGATTCAACTCGAACAAGTCAGTGTTGTAAAGTAGTGCGGCGCTCGCCGCCCTGCGATGCTCGGTTGACTCAGTGTCGTCCACGATGCCCAGAAAACCTTCGGCGCGCAGGTTGCGAGTGAGCCACACCAGCGCGTCGGGACCGAATGCCAAATTGCGGCCTTTGTCATTCGCTACCGACGTGAGGATGCCTCCCAGGTACGAACGGCTGCCGAGGTTCCACCGCATGCGGCCGGTACTGTAGTTGGTAGACGACAAGCCCTCGTGTTCTTCTGTCTGTGTGCTCAGTAATCCGAGATCGAATTTCCCGACGCGGCCAGTCAAGCGGGCGCCACCGATGATCGGCACGGGCTGCCGGTTCGCCAACCCGATGCGGCGGCTGAAGAAAATCTCCGCGTCATCCTCTACTCCGAACTTGAAGATTTGCTGGTTCTCGAGAAAGAACTCGCGTTTCTCCGGGAAGCGTAAGGAAGCGCGTGTGAGATTAATCTGTTCGTCATCTGCTTCAACCTGTGCGAAGTTCGTGTTGTACGTAAGATCGAGTGAGAGCGACGAGGTGACAGCATACTTAAAGTCGCCGCCGACGTCGCCCTTGGTGACTGAATCTCTGTCGGTGGTGCGCGACCAGCCCAGCAAGCCATAGGGAATCCACTGCATGTTGCGCCGCGGCACGATTCCGGACATGCCTTCAAGGTGCCCGAGAAATTCGTTCCGGATCAACGACTGGCCGGCAGGAATCGGCGCCCAGGAGAATGACTCATTCTTGCGCTTGATCGAGCGCACCATGTTGAAGCCCCACACGTCGCTTGCCTCGTTCGCGTCGCTCACGGGAAATCGCAAAATGCGAAATGGAATAGCCATTTCGACACTCCAGCCGTTGTCGAGAACGCGCGTCTTCACGTTCCAAACATCGTCCCAGTCGGAGTTCCATGTCTGATTGTCAACTTGCGAATCCTGTTTGGCTCCCAGCGGGTTGATGGAGAAGACGTAGCCGCGACGATGATCGTGAAACGTATCAATCACGAAGCGCACCACGTCATCTTTCTGCCACACCGAATCATCGCGGAACCGCAGTACATTGCGCACTACGCCCGAGGGGTTGCTGTCATAATTCATTACCGCAACATACAGCGTGTCGCGATCACGCAGTACACGCAACTCCGAACGCTCACTTGCCGGCGCTCCCTCGTGCGGCTCCTGTTCCGTGAAGCGATCAATAATCGGCGCGTTCTTCCACACGTCATCGGAAAGATCGCCGTCAATTACCGGCGGCGAGGAAATCTGCATCACCGCGTAGTGATAAGCTTCATGCGTTGCGGAGCGATCCTGCGCATGGGCAGGTGGCGCATGCACGTGTGATACGACGAATACAATCAGCGTCATTATTAAACGACGATATTTCATGATGTGAACTGTGTGCTCCTCGCCAAAATGAATCCCGCAAGACTTATTGACGGAGCCTAAGCTAGGACGGTTACGCAAACGCACTTCCGGGGCGAAGAATTTCACACATCCGTTCTATAATCAGGTTCTCGAGAAAGGCAGAGCCAATTATGACAGAGCGCGATCAGATTCAGCAGGTACTTGGTAAGATTTCAAAGACTCCTTTGCCTGCTCACGCATCTGATTCTCTTTTCGACGCAGGCGTGCTTGATTCATTTTCGCTGGTGGACCTAGTTGCGGGACTTGAGCAAAAATTTGGCATCAAGATTCCAGACTCCGATCTGAATCCGCGTCAGTTTGATTCCGTGGAACGTATCGAACAGTATCTCCAGAGCCGGCGTTAATATGAGGTTTCGCAAGTGGCCTTCATCAAAGCCTTTGGAGACTATCTTCCCGCTAACATCGTAACCAACGAACATTTGGCGGCACAGCTCAAATGTGATGCCGATTGGATCTTCAGCGCTTCGGGAATTCGCCAGCGCAGGCGCGCTTTGGAGAATGAATCGATTGCCGATATGGCAACTCAAGCCGGACGCGCCTGCCTACAATCCGGCGGCGTGGACACTGAGCAGATTGGGTTACTCATCGTAGCGAGCGGAAGCTCTCCGCGGCGCTTCCCCGGCCCTGCGGCGGAGACAGCGATGAAGCTGGGTTTGCCCTCGGGAGTCGCTTCCCTGGATGTGGGTATGGCCAGCGCTGGAGCGCTCTACGCCATGGCAATAGCGGACTCACTCGCCGGCCGCTACGGCAATGTGCTCGTCATCGCGGCGGAGCGCATGACGGAGATCGCTTGGCGTGAACCAGCCGATGCCAACATCGCAATCCTGTTTGGCGATGGCGCGGGCGCTTGCCTTATTAGTAGAGACGAAGGCCGCGCCGAAATAGTCGATCATGCTTTGCACTCCGATGGCAGCTTTGCGAATGATCTGAGGCTGGAACACGATGGGACATTCCTAATGGAAGGCCGCGGCGTGATTCTTCAGGCTTCGCGCAAACTACCGGCCGCGCTCACAAGTTTGCTCAATCGGAATGGTTGGAGCGCCGATACCGTGGACATGCTGCTGATGCATCAGGCCAATCAGAACTTGATGAATCGCGTGGCGCAGGCGATTGGGTTGCCTCAGGGTCGGATGTTCAGCGTGATCGAGCAGACCGGCAACACTTCGTCCGCATCCATGTTGATCGCCGCTGCCGAGTGGTCGCGGCAACAGGCGTCGCTTACAAACAAGCGCATCGCCTTCGCCGCATTCGGCGCCGGCTTTCATTGGGGGACGATGCTTGCGCAAGGAGTTTGAGCGTCATGAAATGTCGCGTTCGCTGCACGCGACTAATCACCGTCAATCTGACTTCGAAGGAACTGCGTGAACTTATCCCCTCCTGCGTGGTTCAGATGAACCGTGTCAAAGAACATCGAACAGTCGGTTTCGAATTCGGGGAGAAGCTTGACAGAGGTTCGCGACGTGACTTGTTCAACCGTGTCCGAGAAAGCTCGGCGGTATTCTGCGGGATATGCGTCAAAGTCAGGATCGTAATACGGCGCCAACGCGACATAGACACGCGGAACATGGCTGGCGAGGTACTTCAGCAGATTTTCCAATCGCTGAGCCTGGAAGCTATCCACTGCCAAAGGCTGATGCGCTCGCACGGAATAGCCGGCCCACACTCTTTCCAAATCTGCCATCCGCGCGCTTCCCGGAATACTCCGCTCCGCAGCTAGTGACTTCTCCAATTCTCTGAGCGGGTCTGCTTCGCAGACGGCGTACTGGTTGTCAGTTTCGAGAGCTTCCGGTTCGTTACCGGCGGTCTTGAGCCACTGTTGCGTAACCATGATCTTGTGCGCGCGAGGCACCACATGAGTGACCAGATCCCGCACATCCGTGGTGTAAAGTGCCGGGCGTAGCGCCAGATCGCCGGCATACTCCACGTAGCTGCCCGTTGATGGACTGTGCCGCCAGACCCGCAGGTAGTCGCTGCTATCCAGCTCGGTTTTCATGAGGGTCAGATCATTTTGCAGAAGGTCGTAGCCAGGCCGCAGGCTAAGCGTTTCCGGTGTAAGAACCAGCAGCACCGCGTGAGGCCTGAAGCCTCTGGCCAGAGCCAAATCAACGATTTTTTCGAACAGGTAGAAATGAGCCGATCCGATACCGAGATTGAGTGACGTTCGCGGACCAGCCACCTTGTTGTAGGAACTGGCACGAAAACCTTCCGCTACTGTGGAGTTGCCCAACACCAGCAGTTTCGCGTCTTTGTTGGCATCCAGGATGCGCATGGTGAGCTCAATCGCGAACGAACTGCTCTCATCCACGAGTAATCGTCTGTATCCGCCGAGGTAGAAAAGATACGTGACCATGCTGAAGAGCGCCGCGAACACGGCCCACCCGAGCCAGTGATGTATCGCGCAAGTAAATTGAGATAACTTATGCACGCAGTCACTGGCTCCTAGAATTTGAAATATATAAATGGCACAGGCACAGACCGCTTGAACGTAACAATGGCCAATGCGATCAATAACAGAAATGACATCGCCCAGGGATTCCAGTGGCGAGCTCGCATTGCCTCTGTAACTGGCACCTTGCGGTGTACTAATTGACCTATCCAAATTGCGGCGAGCAAGTAGATGATGCCTTTGAGTTCAGGCGAGAGCGTGAAGATTGCCGAGCGGTATGCCTGAAAATCAATAAGGCGCGCGCCGAACACGCGGAGATCAGAAATCTTTTCCACGCGAAAGATCACCCAGCCCATAACAACCAACTGTTGAACGAACACTATCGCGACGAGTCTGTTTAGCCACGAGGGTAGCGCAGACAACTTACGCCACAGCGGTTGGCCCACTCGATACATCACCAGCAGCACTCCGTGATACAGACCCCAGATCAGGAATGTCCAACCCGCGCCGTGCCAGATCCCGCATATGGCCATCGTGATAATCAGGTTGCGATGTGCCGCAAGTTTTCCAGAACGAAGGCCGGGCAGCGAGAAGTATACGTAATCACGCAGCCAGTGGGACAGCGAGATATGCCAGCGATTCCAAAAATCGACGATTGATTCTGCCAGGTACGGCCAGCGAAAGTTCTCAGGCAACGAAAGGCCGAACAGCAGAGCCGTACCAATTGCGAGATCGGTATAGCCTGAGAAGTCACAATAGAGTTGGATCGCATATGCATAGCTAGCTACGATAAGCTGCACAGGTTGAGTCGCTGCGATATTTGAGTATGTCTGATCGACTACCGCGGCGAGATTGTCAGCGATGACCATCTTTTTGAAGAGGCCGAAAATGATAAGCACCAGGCTAGTCCAAATGACCGGCGAGGCCATTCGCGCTCGCTCCCGCAACTGGGGGAGAAAGTCCATACTGCGCAAAATTGGACCCGCCGTTATATGTGGGAAGAACGACAGATATGTCACGTAGTCAGTTAGTGATGAGTCACTGGGCGACTGTCGTCGGTAGCAATCAATTAGATATCCAATGGCTTGGAAAGTGTAGTAGCTGATTCCCAGCGCAAGCACATAGCGCCCGGACTCGTCGCGCAGACCGGGGGCGAGTTCAGCAAGGCGTGCTCCAAAACGTCCCAGGGATGATGCGTATTTGTAGGCCACCAGACATGAAACGCTCATGCCGATTCCCAGCCCTAAAAATCTCTGGCGCAATCGCGGCAGCGAGGCGCGCTGAATTCCTTCGCCAGCCAAGTAGGTGAATACCACGAGTGTCACCAGCAAGGGAAGAGTCGCAGGCTGGACAAGGAAGTAATAGATCAGACTGGAGCCCGCCAACACCAAACGGCGATAGAGAAGGTTGGGCGATAATGCCCAGAGAATCCAGGTGACTCCCAGGAACAGCCAAAAGGAGAAGCTGCCGAAGGTCATATCCATGCCTGGCGTAATGCCTTTCGCGGGATTGTTCTCCGAAGCCTGTTAGTTAGTCGAATAGGAGCAGCAGCAATGACGCATTCATGTACTCACGTGTCAGTATCACGATGCACTGAGGAAATGGAAAAAGCTGGTATGCAGATGGCGATGTATTCGGTTTCCACCGGCGTTGAGTATTGTACCCACTCGCCGGGGTGAGTAATCACTGCCTGCCCTGCATTCACGGCCAGTTCTCCGTCACGGTGGCGCACATGCAGAACGCCTTTGAGCACAATGGTATATTCCTCAAAGTCGGGAGTTTGCCCAGGTTCCTGCCAATGAGCCGGGCTGCGCATGTGAGCCACACTGACGCCTTCCGTTTGGCTATTCACGCGACCAACGTACTCGTCGATCAGTTTCGGCTTATTTCCGGCCGCCTGAATTCGCGTGGGCGACTCAATCAGTTTCGGCATAGCCCTTATGACTAACTCTATTAAGTGACTCAAGGATTCGCTAAAGATGGACTAGCTGCCCTGCGGCCGCTTGTTGCTGTGTGGAGCGGGCGTCCGGCAGTGTCTGAGGGTCTCGCCAGTTATCCACTATGGAAATCTGCTGAACGCAATTCACCGTACAAAACGGCGCACATTCTTTCTTCGTCCTATACTCACGACGAATGTCCTCGACGCGGTAATTTGCTAGCGGGATTCCCGGATAACCGCGCTGCTGCGAACAGTAGTGGACCAGCCCATCCTCGCAAATATACAGATAGCGGGCGCCCGCCCGGCACCGCCACTTGTGGGGCCTTCCGTAGGCGATGTTCTCCTGGAAATCAATGAAGCGGGCGAACCGGCGCTTGCCCCATTTCTTCGTCGCCTCGTAGACTTGACGATCTGCCTCCCCGATCGGCTTCAACTGCCCCGAGCCGTCATGAATGATTCCTACGGTGGTAGTGAATCCCAGGGCCATCGCCCGCTTGGCGATATGAATCGCGTCCTCGGGATGAGAAACTCCGCTTCCTACAACGGAGTTGATATTCACTGCGAAGTCGGCGTGCTCGGCGAGCATTTCAAGTTTCTTATCGAGCACTTTCAGGCTCTTCTTCGAGACGTCGTCGGGCTGTACGTTATCAATGCTAATTTGCAGATACTCAAGACCTGCACGATTGAGGCGCTGTATGCGCTCCTGG
>DATLBQ010000483.1:0-3874 GCA_035526805.1 Pyrinomonadaceae bacterium | reverse complement strand
ATCGCCGCCTACGGCGCCACGTTGATTGAAGAGTTCATCGACGGTCGGGAATTTAGCGTGCTGGTGGCCGAGAACGCCGACGATGAACTCAAACCCTTCGCCTATCGACCGGTCGAGTTTCTGTTTCCGCGCGGCGAGTCGTTCAAGCATTTCGATCTGAAATGGAAAGACTACGAAGCGATGACCTGCATCCAGTGCGAAGATGACGAACTCGCGGAACGGCTCGAAGATATGTCGCGCAAACTGTTCATTGGGTTGAACGGCTCGGGCTATGGCCGCTGCGACATTCGCATGAACGAACGCGGCGAGCTCTTTATGCTGGAGATCAACCCAAACTGCGATGTGGCTTATCCATTGGAACAAGCGGGCACCGCCGACCTGATTCTGTTGTATAAGCCCTGGGGTCACAGAGACTTCTTTGAAAAAATTATCCGCGCCGCTTTGAAACGTCAGCAGCGCGCGCACAAGAAATGGCATTTGGCGCTCGATAGAAAGAATCGTTATGGCATGTATGCGCTCGAGTACATCGAAGCAGGAAGCCTTATTGATGTGCACGAGGAACAGCCGCACGTGTTGGTGAGTGAGATGCACGTCCGGAAAAACTGGAATGCGGAACAACAACAATGGTTTTCAGAGTATGCCTATCCTTTGACGGACGATGTGTTTGTCAGTTGGAGTCCTGATCCGGAACACTGGAAACCCATAAATCATTCCTGTGATCCAAACGCGTGGCTGGAAGGTTTGAATATGGTGGCGCGTCGAGACATTTGTGCCGGAGAAGAAATTACGATGGACTACGCCACCTTTTACAACGAACAGATGAGCGACTTCCTCTGTCACTGTGGCGCCGACGAGTGTAGAGGAATTATTCGCGGCACGGATTACCGCGAGAGCTTCGTTGACCGGTATGGGGATCACGTTTCCGACTATGTCCGGTCGAAACGTGTTGCTGAAGCAGCGAACAAACCGCGTGAAGAGATCTACCAGTGAAGACAGTGAAAAGTGAAAAGTGAAGAGTGAATGGCTTTGCCGCCGGCCTGAACCCTGCTTACCGAATACTGGGACCGCGGGCGTCCCGCCCGCTTTCGTGGAATGCCACTTTGATTAATTCATATGTTTTGCCGTTAGTTGTCTGAACCCGGTGCTTGAGGCGGGCGAGACGTCCGCGGTCCCAGTAATTCGTTTGAGGCGGCCAGATTCGCGCTAGCCTATCTACGCGTCATGTAGATCAAGAAAGGCGGTCGCTTGGATGCGACCGCCTTATCTTTTTCGCGGACTCTTCACTTTTTACCCTTCACTCTTCACTGCCTTTAGGGCTTCTTCCCTTTCCCTTTAGCACCTCCCGGCTGGCCTTGTGGCTGGGCCGCCGGTTGCGCTGGTGGTCCGTGTTTCTCCGCTTTCTGCGGGGGTCCGGCTGCAGCTCGCTGCTGAGGCGCCTGCCGCTGTTGTTGAACTTCCTGGCGCGGCTGCGCCGGCTGCGGTTGAGGAGCAACCTGCTTTGCCTGACGAGGCGGTTCCGGCCGCGTCATGACCTGGCGCTCACGCGGTTGCGGACGCTCCAAACGCGGCTGTGTCGGCGCAGCTCTACGAGGCTCCGGCTGCGGCCGTTGAACCTGTGGCCGCATGATTTCCCTCTGCGGCTGTTGTGCTGCCGGCTGTCTCACCCGTTCACCCTGCGCTTGCTGCGAAGCACGCCGCTCGGCTCGTTGCTGCTCGACTTGCTGCTTTCTCTGCTGCTGTTCGAGCTGCTGCATCTGTCGACGTGCGTCTCTGTTCCCTTTCGCAGCTTCGGCGGCCAGCGCGGCTTCCTGCTGTTTGCGCGCAGCATCGAGTTGTGGCGTAACAGTCTGTCCTCGATTCTGACGATCAGGAGCAATGCCGTTCTGGCGTTCATCCCTGACGTTCAACTTCTGGTTCTTAACTTTGTCTGGAACTGCCTGGACGCGCAGGTTCTTCGCCAGGTCTCTTCCAAATGGCGGCGCCGCCGGTACAGTGCCGACAACAACACTCGTGTCATTAAGTTTTTTAGCTATTCCCGGAGGCAAATCAATCTTGCCTCGACCCCAGGCTGAATGCACCGCAGCGTTTCGGAGGGGCGTCAACAGCAAAGGCTCGAGCGTCGGTCGTACTTGTGCCACCACCTGACGGTCAACTCTGGTAACGACGCGCGGATCGATAGTGCGACCATAATAGTCTACCGGCACAACTGTGACCGCGTTTGGAACTGCCAGATTGACCAGTTGCGTAGGCGCGAGATTGGTTTGTGTCAGGTAATGCGGCTGCCAATTCGCATCGTAATAGCGCGACGCATAGGGATCGCCGGGGCCCAGAGGCACCCAGCCAAACTGATTAGCGTCAGTCAACGGAATAAACGCGACCAGTGCCGGTGAATATACCGGTGTTGTGTTTACAGCATCAGGTATCCAGAACCATTGATTGCCAACATTGGCCCAACGGCCATAATGATATGGAGCATAGCCCCACGGCTCGCTCGAAACCCAGGTAGGACCATAAGGATAGTCAGTGGCCCAATATCCCTGTTGATACGGAACCCAGCCTGAGTCGACCCGCGGCCGCCACGCGTAGCCATAGCCACTCACGTTTTGCCAGTCGCCGTAATAAGTGAGATCGTTCAGCCCCGGAATGATGGCCGGCGCGTATTGATAACTGAGATCGTGCCGATAGGGATCGTAGTAGTACGGGTCGTTCAGATAAACATCATAACTGCTGTAACGGCCGTCGTAGTTGGGATATTGATAACGATAATAGTCATCAACCAGATATCCGGCATCGTCGCCGTTGAGACGCCCCAGCAGCACCTGTGCGGCAGTCGCTCCGGCTAACGTCAGGATTTCGCCTTTGCCGATGCGACCGGATCCTCCAAGGCCTACGACCTGGGCCAGGCCGCTCAATACTGAGACAAGCACGCTGCCGTTATTGTCAAAGCCAACGTTGTACAGCCCCGGCTGATCGAAGTCGACACCACCGTATGGAGTTCCCACTTCAAACAACTCACCCGGCGCCAAATAGCCGACATCGAACATAGCTGAACCGTCACGGAGTGCGAGCTGCGTGCGTCCGTCGGAAAGATCGATCACGTCCAGTTCGGTGTTGGGGTTGAGGCGAGCGAAGTTACGGCCGCTAAATGCAAGCGACGTTCGCGCGTTGTCACGCGTGTAAATTCGGTCACCTACTGAGAAGGGCTGATTGACGGTGGCTGCGGTCCATTGCGAATTAGTGTCACTATTTTCTGTGCCCGGCAGCAGACTGTTGCTAAATGCCACCTCGCCGTCCACGCGCTGAACGCGCGCAGCATATGGCAGGGCTGATGCCTGCGTTTTCTGTTCGTGCTTTAAATAAAATGCCACGGCCAAACCGGCGATGAGCGCGACGAGAATCGCCACAATCGTCATGTGCGGCCAAACTTTTACTTGATTCATGATTGCCTTACCTCCTCAGGTCCGTAAGAGACGACGGGTCTCAATCCGTCCAGATCACTGATCTCAATTTTGCTGAAAGCGCCGGCGTTCGACCCACACCGCGCCCAATACATGCAACTTTTAATTTACCTTTAGCTTTCACCGTTCAATTCCGCGGGCAGAGGCCTGCGCTCCCAACAATTAGTTCAAATTACTCTTTCAGAGATTTCGCAAGAGCCATGCCCGCCGCCCGCTGTCGCGCAGCGTATTTCTCGGAAAAAACGAGGATGGGAGACGGGATCGGTGGATTATTTGCAACGAACGTAAGCTGTTATCGATTAATCACGGTATCGCAAGAATTTTGTTAGGAGAGGAAGACACCGGTGCGAGTCGGCGTTGTTTTGGCGAGGGATAATATGCGCGATATGGGTTCGTTTACGTACCCATTCAAGGCA
>DATLBQ010000482.1:0-16123 GCA_035526805.1 Pyrinomonadaceae bacterium | reverse complement strand
CTTGCATCGCTGATTTTGATTGAGAGCCATTCCACGCCAAGGGTCACAGTCGATGCGAGCGTCTCGAGGTGAGGAAGGCGGGCTTGCCCCCGCTCTTGAATGCAGTTCAGTGCGACCATGGAGTCGGTTTCCGAACCCAGCGGTCCTGCCTCAATTGTTCGAGTAGCTCCGCAGGCAGCGGACCGGCATCGCTCGCGGCAATGTTTGCTTCGACGTGAGACAGCTTGCGCATGCCGGGAATAATCGTGCTGACGGTTGGGTTCGAAAGAATGAAACGCAACGCGAGCTCAGGTAGCGAGATCTCCGGCTCGCCTGAATGCTCCTGGTTCCAGTTTCGCAAAAGTATCTTCAATGCGTCTGCACGTTCCACACTTGGAATCAAATTCTCGGGGGCGAAATAGGTGTTGCGCCAGTCGCCTTCAGGCCATCTGCTGTCTTTGGTGAGTGTGCCGGTTAGCGTTCCTTCATCGAACGGGACCCGCGCGATTATCGCTGTCTTCATCTCCTCGCAGGCTGGAAATAAATCATCCTCGGGATTCTGATCGAAAATGTTGTAGATTACTTGTACCGAATCGATCTGGCCGGTTTTGACTGCGTCCACTCCGTTCCAGGGCTCCCAACGATTGAGACTAATGCCGATGGCGTTGATCAGCCGCTGACTGCGCAGGTCGTCGAGTTTGTAAAGCCAGCGATCGTCGCGCAACCAGTTGTCGTCCCAGGTGTGAAACTGCATGAGATCGAAACTTCCCAACTGAGCACTCTCCAGACTTCGATGTACAAATTCTTCAACGTGATCGAGAGGATAACTCTCCTGAAGAGTGGAGGTGGAACGGGCGGGCCACTCGCTGTTCTTCGGCGGGATCTTGGTTGCCGTGTAAAGCCTTTTGTCTCGACGGGCGCGAACAACCTGTCCCAGTAGTTGCTCACTGTGGCCCTCACCGTAAGCGTGCGCGGTGTCGAAGAAGTTGCAACCAAGATCTACCGCCGCCTGCAACGACTGAAGAGACTGCTGATCGTCTGAATCAGACCAGCTGCCCATGCCCCACATACCATAGCCAATCTCACTAACCTGCCAGCCGGTTCGGCCAAATTGTCTGTATCGCATGGGAAGCATAGTAAATGGTGAAAAGTGAAAAGCACTAGTGTCCAGTCACCAGTGACCAGTGCCCAGGAAATTCGAAGCCCGGCAACGACGATGTGTAAGACGTCGTCGTTCCGGGCTTTGAATCCGTTACTGTTGAATCTGGTTACTGGTTCTTCTTTGCGGCGTCGGCTTGTTTCGCTGCATCAGTTTTTTCAGTCTTCACAGCCGTTGTCTGTTTCAACTTCTCGCTGGCTCGCGTGTAGTTAGTAGCATAGATCGCTGTGTTTGGATCGTTGTTCTGCTTGCCCAACGTCTGTGCCTTTTCATAAAGCGGCGTCGCCAGATCAAGCTGTCCGCCTTTCTCATAGGCTTCCGCCAAACTGTCGTAGACGTTAGCAGAGTTGGGGTAGCGTTCGACGTTGGCCTTGAAAACGGCGATGGCTTCATCACGATTAGGGGTAGCGCCCAGCAGGAATTGATAACCTATTTGATTCACCAGCAACTCGGGCGTGGGAATCGAATAACCGAATTTCTGCGAGAGCCACTTGTAATGCTCGTCAGCGCCTTTGAGGCCGCCGGCCACGGCGCCGGTCGCGGGATCGCGCGGCATCTGCCAGCCGTCATAGACTTTCCTTAGACCAAGGTAGTGACTACGCAAGACCACTGAGCCGTGATCTTCGTCCGTCATCTGTTGCGCGTCCCATTCGAACCCTTTTATCTGAGTTTTCGCGAGCAATTGCTTGAAAGCGTCAAAGCTTTTGCCAATAGCACCGGGCTCGTTTCCGAGCGAGGTGAATAGCGTGGCGTTCAAATCCTTGCGCGTTTTGAAAAACTCTTCCGCGCGCTTCAAGGTCACCTCATCACTCCATTGCAAAGACGGGCTGACTGCTACGTAGGAATTGAATAGTTCGGGACGCGTTATCAACGCATGCACTGTGAACAGCCCGCCAAGTGAGTGACCAGCCAGAATGCGATAGGGCTGCACGCGGTAAGTCTTCTCAATATGCGGAATCAGTTCGGTCTCGATAAATTTCAGGAAATTATCCGCGCCGCCGGCGGTGGCAGCCTGGGCGGCGTTAGGCCCGGTGGCTTTCGTCGGCGTCAAATCGCGAGTGCGGTCGGTGTTGGTAATTCCCACCACGATCAACTCAGACATGCGGCCGTTTCTCGCGAGAAACTCGATGGTGCTGCCGGTATGGCCGATGTGAGCATCGCCGTCAGTCATGTAAAGCACGGGATACTTCTGGTTGTTCGTGTCATATCCGGCCGGAGTTCGCACCAGGATTGTTCGGTCTTCTCCCAGCACGCTGGATTTGATTGTCAGCTTTGCCGGTCCGCCATACTGCGCGAACGCCGATGAGGAGACCAAAACGATAAGAACTAGAGTAGCCAGAAAACCGCCAGCCACTCTCAGTGAAAAATTAGCCAATGAATTTGGGACACCGGAAGCGAAACAGAATCTTTGCGTGGCAAACGAACCATGAAGGGCCGAACGAGTTGTCATTGTCATACTCCTGTAGTGAAAGACGTGGGAATCCTGTTGATGGTTCAGTCGAATTTTCTGCTGAGTACTAGAGGATACCTATTACCGCAAACCACGGCAATGGCGTGTGATTTTGTGACCAGAAGGCCAGACATGGTGATGAAACGGTCGTTAACGACGCCCAGTATCCGCCGAACAATATTTAACGCGCCCGACCGGGACTGCTTCTTCTGCGACCGTGCGGCGCTTGAATTATTGGCCAACTCAAACCCTCAATGATGGAGAGGGATAGCGCACGGCCAGACGTGACCTTCAACCCACTCCCACGATAACTGAAGGTACTGATGCAGATTGCCTTCGATCTCATTCACACCGACGCTTTAGCGCGGTGTTCGAACACCCCCAAGGCGAGAGAAACCCGTTTAAACGGCTTCTTACTGCTCACGCTGGAAATCACCGAACTGAGTCACCAGTGACTGAGATTCAAACTGCATCAGTACTCGACTGAAGTTTTTCTTGACAGATTTTCCGGCTGCTGACTATAGTAGCCCCGGTCATGAAGAACGCCCGCACGTTTTATTACTTCGCTTTTACTTACCGCTTCTTCTTTTACGGGAAGAGCGGGCGGGCGAAGACTGGGCGTAAAGTGCTAGAGACTTAAACAGCAAGCACAAAAAGCTTTCAATCGAGCCAACCGCGATTCCCAAAGGGGATTAGATCGCGATTGGCTTTTTTGTTTGCTTTTCAGCAGGTTTTTCGCAATCTCGATAGTTAAGACTATAGATGACCATTACACGAAAGGACTACGCAATGAACATCGAATATTGGCGCGCCGAAATTGACGAAGTAGACCGGGAACTACTGCGTCTCTTGAATAGACGTGCAAGGCTTGCCATCAAGGTTGGCATTCTAAAAAAGGCGGCGGGCCTACCATGCTCCGATCCCGATCGCGAGCGCCTCGTGCTCACTACTTTGCGACAAGTAAACACTGGGCCGCTTGATAGCCGCGCGGTAACAAAACTCTTTCGCCGCATTATTGGAGAGTCGAGACGCGTTGAGATGCAAGGTCCTCAGCAGGCCGGGGATCCTGGAAGCTGCTCACGACAGACATTTCCAGAACATCAGGGCGCACGCGCGGGCTTGATGTGAATAGCTCAGCTTCCTTTCTGAGAGTGGCATTTCAGGGCGAGCCGGGGGCCTTCAGCGAAGACGCTGCCATCAAGTTGCTCGGTCCTGAGATTGATCTCGTACCGCGCCCAACCTTTGGCGCTTTGTTCAGCAGTCTTTCGGAGGGCCTGGCCGATTACGCAATTGCGCCGGTTGAAAACACTCTGGTGGGAACGATTCAACCCGCACTCGACCTATTTCTTAAGAGTCCACTATTGGTGGCGGGGGAAGTAGTGATTCAAATTCGGCAGCAATTAATCGGATGTTCGGGAGCCATCTTCGAAGAGCTTGAAGGAGTGGAAACTCATCCGGCAGCATTGGGCCAATGCCGGCGCTTCCTGGCGACCTATCCGCGCATCGTTCCAATCGAATCGGAAGACACCGCGGGAAGCGTTGCTCGCATAATCGACCGCGGCGATCGTAAGCGTGCTGCGATAGCGGGGAGACGTGCGGCTGCGCTCTATGGCGGATCAATCCTGAAGGAAAATATTGAAGATGATCCTGAAAACTACACGCGCTTCCTGCTGCTGGCGGCGGAATCGTCGCCGTTCAGAACTATGACTGCACCGCCGTTTGATGGCATCAGTACAGTTCGTCATTCTAGACAATCAGCTACTAAAGCAAATGAGGGATAAGAATCATGATCGTTAATATGTTAACAACCGCAACTGCCGAAGAGATTAGTCATGTGATCGAAAGAGTAAAAGAGTGTGGCTATCAGGCTCATGTGATTCAGGGCGCGGAACGTACCGTCATCGGCGCCGTTGGCAGCACTGGACGCAGGACTGAGCTCGAAGCCTTGCGCGCCGCTCCAGGTGTTGAGGAAGTGATCCAAATCACTCACCCGTTTAAATTGGTAAGCCGGCAATTGCGTCAACGCTGCACGGTTGTCGATGTGAAGGGAGTCAAAATAGGCACCGGCGAACTGGTAGTTATGGCCGGCCCGTGTTCGGTCGAGTCGGAAGAGCAGTTGCTGGAAACGGCGCGGGCGGTAAAGTTCGCAGGCGCCGACATGCTGCGGGGTGGCGCCTATAAGCCGCGTACTTCTCCTTACGACTTTCAGGGGTTAGGCGTCGAAGCCTTGCGTTTGTTGCGCGACGCCAGCGCGGAAACAGGACTGCCTATCGTAACGGAAGTTATGAGCGAGGCGGATGCTGAAGTCGTAGCAGAGTATGCTGACATGCTGCAGGTGGGCGCGCGCAATATGCAAAACTTTTCACTGCTGAGAAAGTTGGCCACGTTCCCACGGCCGATTCTATTGAAGCGCGGCCCCTCGGCGACGATAAAGGAGTGGTTGCTCGCCGCCGAGTATTTGCTGGCTGGAGGCAATGCCAACGTCGTATTGTGTGAGCGCGGAATTAAGACCTTTGAAACAGCAACCCGTAACACACTCGACCTGTCAGCCATTGCGTTGGTTAAAGAGTTGTCACATTTGCCGGTGATTGCCGATCCGTCGCATGGGACAGGCTTACGCAGTTTGGTGGCCCCGATGTCTAAAGCCGCGGCGGCGGCCGGCGCTGATGGTTTGATGATCGAAGTGCACCCATGTCCCGAGCGGGCGCTTTCAGACGGGCCTCAGTCATTGGATCTCGACGGGTTTACCGAGTTAATGAAGAGTCTCGGCAAAGAAGGTCTGCGAGAAGTAAAGGCTGCGTAAACCGATGCCTGAGGATGGCGAGAAAGCTTGTCTCAAAGTCATGATCAAGGTTTGGTCCGGCTTTGCCGCCCGATGTGCGGCGGTGGCTATGCCCCGCCGACAGTGGTCAGATTGTTGTCGGGCTCAGCCCCTGGTCCGGGTGTAGCCCTTCGCGTTTATTGGGCCAAAGGCGGCACCACGAGCATAGCCCAAAACTGTAAAGGGAACTTTACGGCGGGGCATAGCCGCCGCCGCACATCGGGCGGCAAAGCCGAAGCCTCACCACCGGCTACCGCGAGGTGGTACTGACCTCATGCCAGTGTAGATTGTGAGCCAGCCTGGGCGCGCAAGCTCTCCGCGATTAGAGGAATAATTCGGCGCGGTACATCGATCGCAGCCTTGATGTGACGCGCGTGTGTGAAGTGGCCCACAACGTAAACACCGTGCACGTTGGTTTCAAACGTCTCTGGATCGTAGACAGGAATTTCGGTTAATTTTCCCGGCTCGGTTTCTACTCCGAGTTTCTTCAGTAGCGTCAGGTCGGCATCGCTGCCGATTAAAACGAACACTACATCGTTGGGAATCGTCAGCGACTCGCCATCCTCAGTTGTTATCGTAACCTCGCGTTCAGCAATTGAAACAACGTGTTTGTAGAGCACGACGCGTAGACGCCCGGCAGCAACCTCGCGGTCGAGCGGCGTACGCACCCAATGTTTCATTGCGCCGGCTTTAGGATCGCGGTTCTCCCAATCTTCGCGCCAGATTGCCAGGGTGGTGCGTGCGCCTTCCTCCGAAAGAAACAAAGCCGCTTCTGCCGCGCTGTTGCCACCGCCGACTACCAGTGCATCTTTGCGGATGTAATGGTAGGGTTCGACAAACAAGTGATGCACTTTGGCCCTGTCTTCGCCGGGAATGTCTAACCGGCGCGGATGAGCCATCGCGCCAATCGCAAATAAGATCCGCGCGGCAACATACTGATCCCTGTTGGTGTGAACTCGGAATCCGTCAGGCCCCAGGTTCTCAATATCGACGACCGCTTCATCGGTGTTTATCTTGAGATCATGGTCAAGAACAAAATGGATGTAGTGTGAAAGCAACTCTTCGCGCGTGGGTTTCTCACGACAGGGCTTTAATGCTCCTTCATACATCTCCAGCTCATTTGGCGTGGAGAAAAGTGTGCGGCCCACCGGATATTGCCGGATCGTGTCAGCGATGGTGCCCTTCTCGATCACGAGATACGTCAGGCCTTCACGCGCCGCTGTTTCAGCAGCCGAAAGACCCGCAGGTCCGGCGCCGATAATTAACAAGTCGAGTGGCTCACTCATGTATGAGTTCCAACGTCAAACTCCAGGGTGTGACATTCGCTAAGCGCCGGTAGTTCAGAGTTCAAGCTTTAGCTTGCGTGCCTTTTGGTGCGGACAACCTAAAGGTTGAACTGTTGAACTCTGAACTACTTGACCGACTTTGGACCGCCGCAGTTCAATTAGACGTCCGCCTTCGAATTAATCAACGAAAACTTCACCTCGCGCGACTACGACCGACGGTCCACCCACTCGCACCTCATCGATCGCGCCTGGTTTGCCTTTCACATCGATGTAGATTCGACTCGGTCGATGCATGAAGTCGCCCTGCTCGATGATGAATTTGGTTCTCCCCTCAATTGATTCGGCGTTTGCAGCGCCGTGATAGACGAGATACGCCCCCAAAGCGCCGCCGGCACTCCCGGTTGCCGGATCTTCTGCAATGTTGTCACCGGGCGCAAACAAGCGCGTGTGCGCACGCGCTTCGCCGATCTCAATCGTTTCGCGAGTAAAAACCTCGCAACCGGTAGAACCAGAACGCTGATAAATTTCGGTAAGTAAGGCAGCGTTGACTCTGCACCGGCCAAGGTCGGCAAGCGATCGGATTGGGACCGCGAGGAACGACATTCCGGTCGAGATAATCTGGATCGGGAGCGTCTCATCAAAATCTTCAGTTGTCAGACCGAGCGCTCTTGCGATCTCCGCCTGCTCGAGTGCGTCATCGATCTCGCCTTTGATCTCAAACTTGCCCTGCGTCATCACCACTTGTACCGGGGCGCTGTCTTTGAACTCGATATCTACCGGAAGGATGCCAATACCTACTTCGTGGTGAATTCGTGTCCACCCGTTGCCGCCTTCTGGAATAGGAACGACACCCTCACGTGCCAGCGCATTCCAGGTACCTACAATCGGATGTCCGGCAAAAGGAATCTCACGGGCCGGCGTGAAGATCCGCAAACGCCGCAGCACAATGGGTCCGGCGGGCTGCGCCGCTGATGCTGAATCGCTTGCTTCCGGCTGTTTACTGTTTGCTGTTTGCTGTTTACTAGTTAGCTGTTTGCTTTCCGGCTTCAGCACAAACACCGTCTCCGAGAGATTCATCTCCCGTGCAATCTTCATCATCTCCTCATCGCTAAGTCCTTCAGCGGCGGGGAACACAGCAAGAGAATTGCCCGCAAAAGCCTCTTGGGTAAACACGTCGAGCTGGATGAAACGATATTTGTTCATGTCGGAATACCGCCCTTCTTATGGAAAGGCAGATCATCCGTCAGTACAAATAGATGGGTCAAGCGTCAGCGAGGCACAACTGCTCCACTGCATACCTGGTGAGTCCGTAGCCTTGCCGGAAGGACGATTTTGGGAACGCGTTTCTGGTGGCGCGAAGTAGTACTGCGAGTCACTGCGCCATTTTTGGTTTCCCCGGTCGTTTCCCGAGCCTCCAGAAAATAAGGATTCCGAAAAGAGCGACGATCAACAGACTGAGGGCCTGCGCTACTTGCCAAACCCTGGTTGGTAATTTCCCTTCGAACCAACTCAGGAGTTGCTGTAAGTTTTGACTTATCCAACCGAGAGGCGTTGCATTACCGATGGTAATACCTACCAGGCCAAGCACCTTGAGCGCCCCTATCAGCAAAAGTAGAAAGACGGACAGCCCCAAAAGGGAAAGAAGGGTTCGTAGGATCACATGCCTGCGACTCATCCAATCACTGAGTAGCCAGACAGCAACATTGACGACTACCGTGATTCCCAGCAAGTTCCAGCCAAATTGCGAAACTCTCGGATCGGCCAGCAGGGTGGCAAAGACAATCAAAAGCACTTCAAACATGTACAGCAACTTGAGCCAATAGCGGAATACCAAACTTGGCATACTACGTGGTACAGCAACTTCCACCAGTCCTGAGAGCGCTTGCCCAGCTCTTGCAATCCACGCCACCACGCTTGAGTCGACATTACGTTTGTGTGAGAGTGTCGAAAACATCTTGCCCAGAACCGTCGTTGCGCGCGAGGTAATCTTTAGTGTTGACTCGGGATTCAGGCGGCTACGCGTGGCGAACGTGTCCAAATAATGTTGCCTCAAGACCTTATCGTCGATCAGCGTCTCAAGTCGCCCTGCCCCGTCGTAAGCTTTTAAGTTCCCGATAAAGTCAGTTACGAGCTTAGCTTCTGGATTACCTGACCTGGGGCGCATCGCTGCCTCGCAAAGCAAGTCTCGGGCTTCTTTCTCTCCGGCCTTGGCAATAGTTTCATGCACAATCGCGGCCTGGGCCTCGCCGACGAGCAAACGAGCAAGCTTAGGATCATCGGGCAGCAAGGCCGTGATGATTCGTTCCACACCATCGAGCCGGCCCCACATAATATCGTTCCGGCGCCAAAGCGGATCGAGAAACGCACCAAAGTGTCCGAGGGCACTGCCGGCAAGTTTGTAGCAACCCGCCTCGCGTTCATCAATCAGTGCTGTCGCATCCTCAGGGCTGATGCGAATGATATCGACTCTGGCTGCCTCGCCGATTTCTGTCCCATAAATGATGGGGAAAATGATTCGGTCGTATTCGTCGTAATTCTGATAGTAATAGCCCAGGTATTCGCAACTGTCTTTATGAGACTCTGGTGGCTCGGATCCACTGTCGGAATCTTCATCGTTCAGACGCAGGGCGGCGCGGCAGTTCTTATCGGCCGTCTTCTTTGCCGGACCGATCTGAGCCTTCAAGGCGTCCGCGATGGGGACGAACAGGTCAGCGAAGGCATCGTCCTTGAGCAATTCTCTGGCTCGAGCGTCGCATTCATCCTTAATAGTGCTGCCGCTGGTTGCGGTTGCACCGTTTGCTCGCACACCAAGAAAGTATTCAACGACGGATTCAGCTGGATCTTTAATCTTACTTTGCACTTCCTCAGGCAATCGCTTCATAGTCTCTACCGCAAGCGCCGCTTTCAAGTTCTGAATAGCCTCGTATGCCGGGCTTGGCACAGACCCGGCCGAGGCAGCGCCCGCTTTCCCTGGGGCCTGACGAGATCGCAAGAGTCTGGCAGTGCGCCGCAGATTTTTATATTCCTGATTAAGCTTCTTCTTAATCTCAACTAACTCAGCCTGGGCCTCCGCATTGCCGACGTACTCATCTGCCGCCGCCAATTCGGAAATTTTCGTCCGCAGAAAATTTATTCGCCGCATCGGATAGCTGAGATTGAACTCAAACAAAAACTGGTTTAGTGACGGCTTGCCCTTACCATGTTCAACGTAAGTATTGGCCCTCCATGCACCCACCAGACTTCGGATAACCATGAAATGATCCGACTCCTCGTCGAATCCAGCTACGCGTGTCACCAGTTTGGCCAGATCATCCGAGACTGCGGAGATGTCTAACCTGTGGTAGGCAACATAACCAACTCCTTTCTCGGTGACTACTTCAGCCAGATCCAGCTTGCCCCACTCCTCGTCGTTAAAGCGCCTCTTTATCGGTGGCTTGCCCAACTTTTTATCCACCTCGACACTCTTGAGAATGCTATTCACACGCTCGACGAGTCGATTGTGGTCACGCACACGTTGTAAGTCTTCGCGAATTGTTTCATATCGCGGCAGTGACAGCAGGGCAGCGCCCACGTTTTCTATGGCGTCCGGCTTACCTTCGGCATCAGGCTGCTCTTCCGGATGTTCCGGCGACGGTTCAATGTAAATAAGCTTGCGCGTTATCAGCAGGTCGGCCTGGCGGCGGGCCACAGTTTCCGTTGCGTATGTAAATGGTTTGTTGTCCAGATAACCGCCGTCAGCAAAGGCCCGCTTGGGAAACTTGACTGTGTTGACTCCGGCTGGGTTCAAGTAATCTTTGTAGAACCGCTGCCAATCACTGCTCTCGGATCGGCAATTCTCGTTGTTTGCATATGGGTGATAACTCTTCAGAATCGCGTCGGTGTCGCACAGACACATTGGCTCAAAAGCTGCGGGAAACGCCGAAGTGCAGCGGGCGGCGTAGGCGAGAAAGGGGTTGAATTTCGCCTCGAAGTCGTTTCGATCTTTGGCTTCGGCGCTCGCGTCTTTATTGGAATACACAAAGCGGAGCACGTTGCGATGGCGCCGTTCGTAAACGACGCCGTCAGAAAGCCGGATTGGCAAGGTCACGCCAGACAAGTCTGTAGTTGTGACGAACAAATCCAACTCATCTACAAACGGCGCCGAGCCCCCACCGGTCTCCTCCATACTGTCGAAGGCTTTCAACAATTCGAGGTACATCCGTTGACTGTTTAGCAACGAAGCCGGGGGATCCTGCAGTTTAAGGGGCCGCCCCCTAACCGACTGCTTGTCGTTGAGCAAAGTCTTCATATCGCCCTCTTCGATCCAGAGGTTTTCGAGGCCACTGATATCCTGGCCGTTGGCCAAAGCCTTGCCCAGAAAGATGCCGTTGATTCCGCCGGCCGATGTGCCGGACAAAATGTCTACAACGAAACGAGTACGGATGGGTTCGTTGCCTGCAAGGT
Source organism: Pyrinomonadaceae bacterium (assembly GCA_035526805.1). Classification (GTDB taxonomy): domain Bacteria; phylum Acidobacteriota; class Blastocatellia; order Pyrinomonadales; family Pyrinomonadaceae; genus PSRF01. The sequence continues at coordinate 4,985 of DATLBQ010000482.1, read as the reverse complement.
TCTTCTCAGCTTGAGCCAACAGTTCGGGCGCAGATCCTTTACCGGTACCTTGGTTAGCCAGGATGTAACTGAGCTTTCGATAGACGCGCTCCGTCCCGCTTAAACTCAATTCACTTTCCGCAGAAGCAGACGTGGAGGGATTGCTGGGCAGTAGCGCCACATCCGCATTTGGGTGTTTGGCTGTGGATCGGACCCAGCGCAGCATTTCCTGCGCGATTCCGTTTATGTAGATGGCTAGCGACACACCGCCATACATGACCACCGCGAAACGCACTTCCCTGGTGTAATCAACTTGTGGTGAAGCAGTATTCGACATGAGAGCCTCCGTGAGAAGCGGGTTTGTGACTCGACGAGATTGTTTACTGGTTTGGCCGGCTGTCAACTGCCAATTCGGTGATACGCGGACTTAATCAACTCACCAACCGAACTGCCGAAAGTTTCCGAGTCTTAGAGAGATCAAAGTGGCACCGAAGTAAGCGAGGAAAGGATTCCTAACTATCAGCTTTACGCAAGGTTCGATGCAGCCATGAGCCTGCTAAGAGAGAACCCGCGCACAGTATTGCGGTTGCCCGCGAATGTCAATAGCCGGTTTTGGGTGCGTGCCTGGTTTCAAGGAGTACTGCGTTTCGGAGAGTCGTCATCTGATATGGCCCGCCGATACATTCGCGATTTGCTCATCCGTCAATCCCTCGGCGTCGGCCTTGATCTTCATTCACGGGTCATATAGTGGTCAAGGCTAAAGGTTCCTTGCATGAAATGTTTTGGCCCTGCCCACCATTATAGGCAAGAGAGGAAGCAAACGAGCGTGGTCAGAAGCTACTCGTTTTTGACGTTTCGCGAGCGGAGAACACCAGCTGTGACCCGCTTTCTGAACAAGGTATTAGCGTCGCTTTCTGTCCATTGCATTTCTGTTGACAGAGTTCTTGCATTGAAGTATAAGGCGCGTGTTCTGGTCACGTTTAGAATATGCGCACCCAAAAAGGCGCTTGCCTCAACTCCAGACGGGTCTTCGCAACCAGTCGTTAAGATTGATCCCTCTCTTTCTCGCTACAGGTTCAATCCAGGTTCTTCAAGTCAGTTTGGGTTGCGATGTAGGAACGCATTTCAAGAATTCCATGAATCGCTACGCTGATCTACAGCAATAGCCAAGGCCCAGCCTAACTCAATCAGATCAGGAGTCCTTCGTCATGTTCAACTCAGGCATCCTCGACGTCGTCATCGGCGTAATAGTCATTTTCCTGCAACTTAGCCTCGTCTGCACGGCGGTCAATGAACTGATCGCTTTAATGCTGAAGAAACGGGCGAAAGAATTGGAGAAGGGGATCGGGAAACTGCTCACTAATCCCCAACTCGTGGATAAGTTTTACGCGCACCCGCTTATCAAGGGCTTGCGCCCCGACGAAAGAAAGCCTTCCTACATTCCCTCTCGCACCTTTGCGCTGGCCCTCATGGACATCGTCCGGCGTCACTCTTTTGACGGCACAGTGACGGCAGCAACGCAAGCTGTCACGGTTAAGGCGGAAGCTCAGGCTGCCGCCCAAGCTACCCTGGATGCTGCACAAACTGCCGCGGACCAGGCTGGAAAGGTTCGGAAAGCGGCCGACGATGCAGTAACAAAGGCCGGCGCCGCGGACCTGGTCACGGCCACAAAAGCTGCTCAAGAGGCTGCGAACCAGGAGGCAGCAGCAAAGGCGCAGCTGACCGACGCAGAAACTCAACTGGCGGCCGCTAAAAAAGCGAAGACTGATGCTGACGCGAACCTTACCCAAGTGACGACAGATGCTGCGGCAGCCAAGACAGCTGAAACGAATGCCCAGACCGCTGAGGCTAAGGCGAAAGAGAACCCCAAGGATGTCACTTTGCAAACAGCGGCCACAGCCGCACGTCTCAAGGCTAATACCGCTGCGGACAAATTGGCGCCCAGCGCCTCCAGCCTGCTAACCGAGGCGCGAGACAAAGTCGCAGGTGTTCAGATTGAGGTTGTACCTCCGGAACTTAAGACAGCGCTGCTGGCTTTGATGGACAACGCCGGAACAAATCTGAATAAAGCGCAGGCCAACCTTGAACAGTGGTTCGACGACGCGATGGATCGCGTGTCAGGTGTTTACAAACGAAAGTCGCAGGTAATTGTCGTGGTAATTGCGGTTCTGGTGACGCTGCTTTCGAACGTGGATACGCTTCAAGTCGCAGACAGTTTGACCCACGATAAGGCAGTGCGCGACTCGCTGGTGGCGGCCGCTCCCGAGCTGGCCAGAAAAGCTGAGCCAACTGCAGCTGCGACACCTGCAAAATCACCGGAAGGACAACCCGGGGCTGGCGGAGCCGGAACGCAGGGAGCAGGCGCGGCTGGGGGCGGCGCAGGTGCAAAAGAAACTGCGGCTCCCACTCCTACGCCGGAACCATCGATCGCCAGTATTAAGGCCAGTCTCGATGAACTTAACAAATTAGGTCTGCCGATCGGTTACGTACGTGTCTGCACTCCAATCGAAGAGACAGTTGTTGATAGTTGTGTGACAAACGCGACAGCCCTCGCGCTTGAGAGAGACACCAAAGCGAAACTTGAATCAGCTGAGGCCAATTTGAAAGAAACTGACAAGAGTCTGGCGGCCGCTCAGACAGCCCTCGACAACGCCAAAAAGAATCAGCCAAAAACAAGCACTGACAACACGAAGGCGACTGAGGAGAATAAAACTGCTACTGAAGGAGCTCTTATCGAAGCGGCTAAGGCGCAAGCTGACCTCGTCAAAGCGGAGACAGACCTTAAAAAAGCGCAGTCAGACCGCGACAGTTCGGCGACTGAGCTGACCAAGGCGCAGGATGCTTACAACGAGGCCAAAGCCAAGGTAGCAGAATTTGCGCTGCTTGAACCCGATCTCAAGACCGCCACGAAAGCAGCAGCGGCCAGTCCGAAGGATGAGAAATTACAGCAGGCTGCCCGAGAAGCGCGACGCAAGCTTGAGTTTGCCGACAAGTGTCCGAAGTGTCGTAAGGCGTCCGCGTTAACGGAAGGGCAACTAAGGCAACGTATGCCTACGACGCATGACTATCAACTCCTGAGCAAAGATTTCTTCCCTGCCATAGGCGCACTAATTGGAGACAGCTGGAACCTGCTTTACGCGCATTGGTTGGGATGGTTGATCACCGCTTTGGCCATATCGCTCGGCGCCCCTTTCTGGTTCGACACGCTGAATCGAGTGATGGTCATTCGCTCGACCGTCAAGCCGCATGAAAAGAGCAGGGAACAAGAGTCAAAAGACAATCCGGATGAACCGGACGAGAAGAAGAAAAAAACGTGAGGCTTATGCTGGTCCGCCGACTCGCACTTTATCGATCGCTACGGGTTTACCCCTTTTTCGAGTCAGAACCTTTGACATAGCTCTTTACTCGTTTCTTCAATGCCAAGGCTTTGGGTGCCGCAGCGGCGCTCCCTTAACTAGCGTTGGGAACTAGCTCTTTCAATTTTGGCTTTGGCACGTCCCGAATCTCTGTGATGGGTCTCGGCGACGTACCACAGCGGTTAAAAGGTCTATTCACAAGCACACGAGAGGAAATCGGCCATCATGAAAATAATCGGTGGAAATCGCTTCGCTCTACAAGCTGATAACGACGAGATAGCCACAGCTACTGTTACTGCCACTGGCACTGCTTTTTTGGTTACCTACCGGGTTGTGGGCGGCCACGTGATAGACGGGCCTAACGAAGGCTCACTCACCGAGGGAGTGCCGCTCCAAATCAAGCTAGATGGTTCTACCGTCAAGAAAAACACACTGAGCTTGAACTTCGTGTTCGCTACTGAGGCTCAGGCTGCCGGCGAAGCCGACGAGGGTATCGTTGAATACGAAGTAGAAGTGACTGGAGACGCAGCCGGTTCTGACGTTTCAAAGGAATTCGTGGATGGATCATTTGGCATTCCTACCGACAACAGGCAGTGGCGGTTTTTTGTTGGTTGATTATTAGCCATTGGTGAGCCAAGGCCAGGAGGATCGAGATGAAGCAAACATTATTAGCAGTGTTGATTTCGGCCAGTCTGTTGTTCCCTGTTGCGAGCGCCTTCGCACAACAGAGCGAGACTGATCAACTGAAAGCGACCATCCAGCGATTGGAGGAAATCGAACGAGATTCAACGACTCCCGCAGAAGTCAAACAATTGAATCATGGATTTCTGGTAATGCGCCGGCAACAACTTCAGGCACTGCTGCAAAAGAGATTGAAGGACTTGCAATCTTACCAATCAAAGATCGGTGCGTCGTTGTCGAAGGAAGAGAACGCTGTGCTCGATTTTTCGATCCGCAATCTGACTCAGGAACTGAACAATCTTCGTTCAGAGACTATGGATGACGTGATTGCCCGGCAGCCGCGTGCTGACGTTGATGCAACCCCTCCGGTCACTACCGCGCAACCAGTAGTGCCACCCCAGACGACAGCGGAAAGCTCGTCAAATTCAGCAGCGCTATTCACCAGACCAATTCTGCCAATGTCCTCACGGACTACTCCGCTCGAGGCGGCTTCCGTTGAACCTGCGCGGATGAGTGCTTCGGCCCCAGTTGCCGACGATGATGCTGCGCTCGACTGCAGCTTATTCATTAAGCAGCCCAAGACGTTCTCGATTGTCGATCGTTACATCTGCAACCTTGCCAAGGAGGTCAAGAGCAGGAAAACCGGCGACCCCAGACGTGGTCTGGCCCCGGCCCCTACGGCTGGACTTGACCTTGATGCCGACTTCATCAGGTTGGTGATCATTGTGGATGCCAAGAAGGGAAGGGCGGAAGAGCTGGTTAGAGCCGAAGAAGCACGGGTGGACAAGCAAGTAGGCGGCGGATCGTCGAACGCCGGCACGACGTCCCTGGTAACCAAGGGCAATGTTCCTGCGATTCTTGGATTTGCGACGGAACATGGCGCATTGACTCAAGAGAATGATGGGACCACTATCACCTTCCGCGGCAATCCGGTCGGAATGGTCAAGGCATTCTCGGGTCTTGGCCTGG
>DATLBQ010000481.1:0-7470 GCA_035526805.1 Pyrinomonadaceae bacterium | reverse complement strand
CACAAAAATAGTAGACTTAGCTCTCAGAGGAGAAGGTATTGCTCGTAGTGCCTTGAAGACAACCGCTCGGTATTTAGGGATCGGCATCGCGAATCTAATCCAGGGCTTAGCTCCAGAAACCGTAATAGTGGGGGGACCCATCGTGCGTGCATGGTCGATCATCGCTGCGGATCTCAAAGCCTCCGTTGAGAGCAGTATCTGTCGAGGTCTGCCCTCCACTCCGATCATCAGTTCCACACTAGGTAATCAGCCCACGTTGATGGGCGCCTTAAGTCTTGTCCTGGCCAGCAAGTTCGCCTCAGTTGCTTAAAAAGCCTGCTAGAACTTAAGCCAAAGCAGAGGTTTGGACAACGCTCAACAGTCATTTCTGCGCCCGGCAGCTTACATAAATCTAAAAAAGTTCTTGACAACAATCTGACTTAGGAGTAAATGCTTTTGTCTGAGTGTGCAACAAAGTCCCTTCTCTTCTATTTTAGTAGGCCCTGTCGGCTAATTGTGGCGTATTTCCCAGAGTCGCTCTGGGTTCGCGAAGGTTCATTCGCGTTAGATCGCCTTGGCAAATTTGAAGCGTTTGATCGTCGACACGCGGTCGGGGTGAAATCCCTGTCAACCGTTTGTTCGGTGTTCTCAAACGCAGGAGGTTTATTATGCTGAAGAAGTTTGGCTTGCAAGCTGTGATGGTACTGATTGGCCTCGGAGTCTTCGCCGCTGTGAGCGCCCAGTCGAGCACGTCCGGAAACATCACGGGCACTGTGCGAGACCCACAGGGCGCTGCCGTTCCTAAGGTTGAAATAACAATTCTCGAAGAGAATACGGGCGCCTCGAGGACAGTCAATACAAATGACGACGGTTTTTATAGTGCACCCGGCTTGCCTGCCGGTCGCTATTCAATAAGCGCCTCTCCTCAGGGATTCAAGAAGACGGTTGCCACAGGCGTCGATTTGCACGTTAGCGAGAACAGGGTCGTCAACTTGGATGTAGAGGTGGGCCAGGTGACCGAAACAGTTACTGTGTCTGGCGAAGCTACTCCCGTGGAAACACGGAGTGGGGACGTCAGTAGTCTTGTTTCTGAAAAACAAGTGACCGAATTACCACTCAACGGGCGTAACTATTCTCAGTTGGTGCTTCTGACGCCTGGTATTTCGCCGGTGACGCAATCAGGCGCAGGCGGCGCATTTCAGACCGGCGGAACGGGACTCGATGGTCACGTGGACATGTCGGTAAATGGGAACCAGGGAAACACAAATCTGTGGACCGTCGATGGTGTCAACAATCTCGATGTTGGTTCCAACGGCACGCTGCTAGTCTTCCCTTCAATAGATTCCATTCAGGAATTTCGCGTCCAGCGCAATAGTTTTAGCGCAGAGTTTGGCCAGGCCCAGGGTGCAGTTATCAACCTTGTCACCAAAGGGGGTAGCAACGATTTTCACGGAACTGCTTTTGAGTTCTTCCGCAATGACGTTTTGAATGCGAATGATTTCTTTCTGAACAGAGCTGGCCAGGATAGAGGCAAGCTGCGATACAACAACTTCGGCGGCAATTTTAATGGCCCGATCATTAAAAACAGGGTCTTCTTCTTCTGGTCAGAGGAATGGCGGCGCGAAATCCGTGGTGCGGCGGTTGGTGGTCACGTCCCGACTGCAGCGGAAAAGCTGGGAGATTTTAGCGGGCCACTGACTGGGCCCCTCCCTCATATTCCCGGGCTGATTTGCGAAACTCCGGGACCCAACCCGACAGATCCAGGCTGCTACCCTGGAAACAGGATCCCAACAAACTTGCTGAGCCCCGCAGGTCTTGCGCTAGTGAAAATTTATCCGGATGCCAATACGGCAGATCCGACAATTGGCCAGAATTGGGCAGGAGCGCCAGCCCAGCCGATCAACACCCGCCAGGATCTCATTCGCGGTGATGTGAATATCACCAGCAATATGAATGTAATGGTGCGTTACATAAAGGAGTATTGGACTCACGGAGTAGCTTCAGGCAGCTTCTGGGGCGACAGTCCCTTTCCGACGGTATCCTCCGATTGGGACCAGCCCAGCAACATGTTTGCTGTCAAGGTTGCCAACACATTGTCATCCTCGATGGTAAACGAGTTCCAGTTTTCGAAAGCCGGTAATGAGATCGTCATTAACACAAGCGCTCAAAGTGACGCGCTGGTGCAAGACATCCTGTCCAAGTTTCCTACGGTCTTTCCGCATTCAGACACAGATACGGGTGCCGGGCCGCCGCCTTTGTTTTGGGGACCTCTTGGCGGTGGCGGCTATAACACTCTCTGGCACCAGGCGCCGTGGGAAAATAAGATGGATTTGTACATCTGGAAGGACGACTTTTCGAAAGTGGCGGGGTCTCATGATCTAAAATTTGGCATGCTCTATGGCCGAGGCATCAAGAATGAGCCGGCTGCCGGCGCCTCGGGAGGCAACGCGCCATACGCGATTAATGGATGTGGCGTCCACACCGGCAACTGTATTGCTGATTTGCTAGTCAGAGATTTGCCGCTCGTGAATTATGGAGAGCTCGACCACCAGGAGGTAGGTTTGGGTCGGTGGAAGGACTTTGAGTTTTATGGTAATGACACTTGGAAAATTCGACCACACGTCACCCTTACTCTGGGCCTGCGCTACTCACAATTCCCGGCGGCCCATGCGGACAACGACCACATCACGAACTTCATTCCAAGGCTCTACGATGGCATTGACTTCCGTAGCGCCCTGGTAACTCCTGCAGAAGCCGACCGATTTGGACTGTCTCGATCCCTAACCAAACCTTACAACGGGGGTTACCAGCCGCGAGTCGGGCTCGCTTGGGATGTCTTTGGCGATGGCAAGACTGCCCTCCGCTTGGGTTTCGGGCGTTACCTTAGCCGCGCGCAGGTTATCGAAGACATTCTGGCCTTGAATTCAAATCCGCCGTGGGCTACGGCAGTGGATTCCGGTTGGGACGGGTCCGGCGAGACTGCCACCTTGGCTTCTTGCCCAACATGTAGGAGTCTTGACACTATCAATCCGGGACTGAGAACTAATACGGTGGGAGTTAGTTCCACAGCCACTTTCCAGGCGCTCGCGGAGGATTACCGGCCGCCTGAGAGCTACCAGTGGAATCTGACCGTTTCTCGCGAAATCGTTAAGGACACCGTGCTGGAAGCCTCGTATATTGGCAATCATGGTCTACACATCTGGCGACGTAACGTACCTTTTAATGACATTCCGGCAGGGGTACCTTGTAAGGGTGGCGCCGCCGTAGGCTGTGATCCGGCCCTTCCGAATGATGCTCGATTCCAGATTGCTTCCCGCCAGCGACAAGGCTTAGGCACGGATGCCATGGTGTCAGCTAACCGCAGGCTTCCTGGTCTTGGGAACATTGACATGACCGAGTCCACTGGCAACTCGACTTATCATGCCATGCAACTCTGGCTCAACCGCCGCTTCGCTGAACGGTTGGCCTTCCAGGCGGCTTACACCTGGGCACATGCAATATCGGATGTTTCGCTGACCCCCTACACTAACTCGGTAAGCGATCCATTCAACTACAGACTTGACAAGGGTGATGCTGACCTCGATCGGCGGCACACATTCATTGGCAACGTCGTATACGGCTTGCCGTCGTTCAAGCGGTGGGGCTCGTTGGCGAATAACTTGCTCGGCGACTGGCAGATCAATGGCATCCTGTCGTTTTTTGGCGCAACTCCGCTCGAACAGGGAACCGTCGGAGGACTAACAAGCGGCGTGAATACTGTTGGTCTGTCTTCTAGCAATGGGCAGCGCCCAAATCTGGTTCCGGGCGTACCTATCTACCTAAATACCAGCGACAAGTCCTTGCACCTGAACCCGGCAGCATTTTCTTTACCGGGAATTGGCCAGCAAGGAAGCCTCGGTAAGGGAGCTATTCGGGGTAGAGGCACAACGACTGTCGATTTCTCGCTTAACAAGAATTGGAGAATGCGTGAGCGCTACGGAATTCAGTTCCGCGCCGAGTTCTTTAATCTCTTTAATCATGCGAACTTCGTTGGATTTGACTCAGCACTGCAGCTTCAGGGAAATCAAACCGAGTCGAACTTTGGCCAGTCAACTAATTCGAGTTTCGGAACGATCTTTGACGCTGCAAGGCCGAGAGAAATCCAGTTCGGGTTGAAGTTTACCTTCTGATATACTGCCCACCAGAATAATTCCCTGACGGAGGGTTGAAAGACTTTACCTCAACCCTCCGTCTCGGTCTTTGTCGAGTCCGCACCAGAAACCAAAGGAATAGTGTATTTCTCTCTATGTACCTCTCGGTACTATTTCTATTCTTCCTATTCCAATCCCCAGACGATTCATTCCGCCGACACTATGAGGCGGCAGAGACGCAGTGGCGCGCCGGCAACTTAGCTGCAGCAGAAGCGGAGTATAACCAAACCCTCTCTGAGGCATACCACAGGCTGGGGAGGATCTACTCGGCGCGCCACGATTACCAACGGGCAATCGATTCCTATATTGCGGCGACCGGTTATCAGCAAGACTCTCCCGAGCTTCTGGTCGATTTGGCTATCTCATATTTCTACGGCCGGCAGTATGAAAAGGCGGCTGAGCTTCTCGCCAAAGCGATAGTTCAGAACCCTCGAAGTGTGCCTTCGCACCATATGTTGGGCAAGTCCTATTTCATGATTGGTAACTTTGAGAAGGCCAGCCAGGAACTCGAAACGGCACTCAAACTCGCGCCGCGAGATTATGACGTAGCATATACCCTCGGTCTGGCTTATCTGAAGCAACGCCAGCTCGCTAAGGCCAAGCCGATTTACGACAAAATGGTTGTTCAACTCGGCAACACACCAGGGCTTCGGATAGTCATTGGTAGGGCGTACAGAGAGACCGACTTTCTGTCAGAGGCAATAGAAGAGTTTAAGAAAGCGGTTGCCCTTGATCCTCGTTTTCCTCGCGTCCATTACTACTTGGGACTTACATATTTACTCAAGGATGGGGCGTCCCGGATAAGTGACGCCGCGGCACAGTTCAAGATTGAGCTGGCCACAAACTCAAACGAATTCTTCGCGAATTACTATCTCGGCGTTCTCTATACGATGGATAGAAACTGGGACCAGGCCATTAACTTTTTACAAAAAGCAGTCCAAATCCAGCCAAACAACCCCAATCCATATTTCTATCTCGGGCAGGCTTATCAGCATGTAGAACAGCATGAGCAAGCGATTGAAGCATTAAAGAAATCAATCGGCTTAAGCCCTGACCCCAGGCAAAATCAGTATGAGGTAGCGAATGCTCACTTTCGACTGGGGCAGTCTTTAATTAAGGCTGGCCGGGTCGAAGAGGGAGAAAGAGAGTTACAAGTTGCCGCGGAGCTAAAGTCTAAGTCCTTTAAGAACGATGAAGCGAGGTTGGCCGCTTTCCTTAACGGTAGATCGGATCAGCAAAAAGGACTTTCCGAATTGGCAGTTCACGGGCTGATTGCAGAATCGAGTGAGCTGGATGCATCAAAGAGCGAAAAGCTTCAGAGCGAAGCGGAGAATTACGTCAAGTTGATCGCCACAACTCATAATAATATCGGCTTAATGCGTGCAGAACGACGAGACTTTCGCGGGGCGGCTCAGCAGTTTGCTCTGGCAGCGAAAATAAATCCTCAACATGAGGACATCAATTTCAACCTGGGTCTTGCTTACTATAAGGCCGAATTGTACAAAGAGGCGATCGGCCCGTTTGAAGAGCAGTTAAAGGTTAATCCGGCAAACATTGCTGCCAGGCAGTTGCTAGGTCTGAGTTACTTTATGACCGAGAACTACGTAAAAGCGTCGGCTCTGTTATCTGAGGTGGTAGGCGTCAAACAGAATGACGTAACTCTCTACTATCCGCTCGCACTATCTCTAAGCAAAGAAGGAAGGATAGATGCCGTCAACGAAGTCGTGAAGAAGATGCTTGCCGTTGGCGGGAACAGCCCGCAGATTCATCTCGTGCTTGCGCAGGCGTATTACGAACAGGGCGCCACAGATAAAGTTTTGGAAGAGTTAAAGGCAGCTCTGGCACTCGATGAAAAAGTGCTTCTCGCCCATTTCTATACAGGGATGGTCTATCTGCGGATGGGAAAGTTTGTAGAAGCTGCGAGGGAGTTTGAAGTCGAGCTGAAACTAAATCCCGCTGACATTCAGGCCAAGTACAACCTTGGCTACGTCCTGCTCGCGAACCAGCAGACCGCGCGCGGAATCAAACTGCTGCGTGAAGTGATAGTGACAAAACCCGACTTTGGCAACGCCCATTTTGAGTTGGGCAAAGCCTTGCTCCAGGCCGGCGACCTCAAAGATGCCCTGGCCAGCCTTGAGATAGCCGCGAAGTTAATACCGGAACAGGCGCATGTGCACTATCAGCTCGGGCGGGCGTATCTCGCCGCCGGTCGCAAGTCAGAAGGCGAGAATCAGATGGAGATTTACAAACGATTGAAAGATACCGCGCGCGGCCTGTCGAACCCATAAACGTAGGTGAGGGATTACGTTTGAATCTGAAAACAATTTGTTTCCTCGCTACTGCGTTGACCCTGGCACTGTTGGTTTCCGCCGACATCGTTAAGGCTCAAAATTCAGGTCCGCGCTTTAGCGATATCACCGAAAAAGCCGGAATTACCTTCAAGCACATTTCTACCCCTGAAAAGAGATACATAGTTGAATCAATGAGCGGCGGCGTGGCGCTGCTCGATTACGACAACGACGGCTACCTTGATATCTACTTCGTCAACTCTTTAACTGTGGACCTCGTTAAGTCGAATGGAAAAACTGTGAGTGCGCTTTATCATAATAATGGTGATGGCACCTTCTCAGACGTAAGCGACAAAGCAGGCGTTGGCAACATACGCTGGGGAATGGGCGCTGCGGTGGGCGACTACAACAACGATGGATATGATGATATTTACGTGACCTGCGTTGGACCCAACCATCTCTTCAAGAACAACGGCAATGGCACCTTCACGGCAGTAACCGATTCAGCCGGGGTTGGCGACCAACGCTGGTCGGCCGGGGCCTCTTTTGTGGATTACGATGCGGACGGGAAACTCGACCTGTTTGTGGCAAATTATGTGGCGTTTGACTTTAACAACCTGCCCGAGTTCGGACAAGGCCGCTTGTGCCAATACAAGGGGATCCCGGTGCAGTGTGGTCCACGAGGATTACCGGGCAGTGGCGACACCCTTTACCACAACGAGGGGAACGGTAAATTCACCGACGTGACAAAGAAAGCCGGGGTTTCGGATCCGGAGGGTTACTATGGAATGGGAGTCATCTGCAGCGACTTTGACGATGATGGTTTAGTTGATATCTACGTTGCCAACGACTCAACGCCGAATTTTTTTTATCACAACAATGGAGACGGTAGCTTTAAAGAACTTGGGTTTTCCTCAGGTACGGCAGTTAATGAAAACGGAAGTGAACAGGGCAGCATGGGAGTTACAGTTGCCGACTATGACCACGACGGTAAGTTCGACCTATTCATAACT
>DATLBQ010000480.1:0-21931 GCA_035526805.1 Pyrinomonadaceae bacterium | reverse complement strand
GGTGATGTATGGTGAGAATGTGCTTCCTGGGAGGGGCTGGCTAACAAAGCCTTGCAGCTGACGGCGCGATAGCATGCTTCTCAAGTAACTTCTTCCTTCAGGTTGAAAGCTGATCGCGCGCCGCAGCTGAAGGCTAGCGTTAGATTGCTCTCGTGATGTGATTGGTGTGAGTTGATAATCTATGAAAGTTACCCTAACCGTGTTGTTGTTGCTGATGTCGATGATAGCCGTCGGGCAACAAAGCGATAGAAAACCTATATATCCGCCTCCCGGCAAATTGGTGGATATAGGCGGCTATCGATTGCACCTGAACTGCACTGGCAAAAGTGGGCCGACGATTGTGCTAATCGCAGGGGCCGGTGATTTCTCATTCGACTGGGGCTTGGTGCAACGGGACGTGACTCGTTTTGCGCGCGTGTGCAGCTATGACCGCGCCGGACTCGCTTGGAGCGATCCGGGCCCGACACCGCGCACCATGAGGCAAGACGCCCACGAACTTCAGATGCTGTTGAGAGCTGCTCGGATTAAAGCTCCATACGTACTCGTCGGACATTCCATCGGCGGCCTGATCGCGCGAGTCTATGCCGGGCAGTACCCGGATGAGGTCCTCGGGATGGTGTTGGTTGATTCCACACACGAAGATACAACCCTAATGTATCAAGGCAAACTCGTTAGGGTGCGGGAGGGTGCTAAAGGGATAGCCGCTCCGCCCGTTCAAAGGATGCAGAGCAGTCCGCTGAAGCCTCCCACCGCAGAAGACATCGAACAATTCGAGTTCAACCAAAAAATGTTTGGGGCGCCGAAGACCGAACCTCCCTTCGACAAGCTGCCGGCGTCCACCCAGGCGATGCGCCTCTGGTTCCGGTCTCAACCACCACGCGCAGCCGCAGGGTCTGATTTCTGGGCGGAGGAATTGCAAGCGATGTACATTGCAAGGGCTAAAACTCCGTACCAACTAGGCGATAAACCTTTAGTGGTGCTCTTAGCGAAGCCTGATGCGGGCAACCCGCCGCCCGGTATTTCAGCAGACGAGTGGAAGCGAATCAACGAGGAAAAGGGCAACAGAAGGTTGGGCTTGCTAATCTCTCCCGAAACAGCAAGTTAATTGTTGCAGAGAGCAGTGGCCATCACATTCAACTCGACGAGCCACGCGTCGTAGCGGATGCGATCCGCTTAGTCGTTTACGCGGTGAGGCGTCGTTCCAAACTCGCGCCTTAACAGTAACGCCGCAATCTAACAACGGCATGCACCCGACGCCCCTCCAGCGTGCCTCTCATCAATGTTGAATGGGGGCGCGGGTGATGCCGAGCGTTCTGCGCTTGCGGTGAATTAAGAGGGTTCGTTTAGCCGACCTCTCACTACGTGAATTGATATGAGATTCCAACGTGGAAGAATCAATCCTTCCGACAGAAAGCCACCCTTGAAATTCGAGTTAGCCTCGACGGTGGAAGTCGATAAATTCGAAGGCATCGCTTCAGATTTCTTTGCGAGAATTTTAGACATGGATCGCGTTGACTGCCTCATCACAGATGAATCTAGCTTGTGGGATTTTCACAGCGAGCAATCGAATGAGCCATTCTATTCCAGAATTTTGGAGGCGTATGGTGTCGATGTTTCCGATGTGGAAAGAGGAAATCTTGCAAAGATTTTCCGGCGAATCACCGAAGCTAGGGAGTCTAAAGAATAATTATCAAGCGTCGAAGGAAGTATTGGACGGCGCGCAGAACAAAGCCTTGCAGCTGACGGCGCGATAGTATGCTCCTTAAGTAATCTTATTCCTTTCAGCTTGGATGCTGATCGCGCGCCGCAGCTGAAGGCCAGCGTTCGACAGCTTTCTTTTTGCACAAGCCGTACCAACCATGGCAAAGCAAACGATTTCGAAATTAGTTTCTATCGCCGCCCTCGGTCTGCTCGTCTTTATTTTCGGTCTCATATTACTTGTCATTGCCGCACCACTATTTGTCCCTAGGACGCTTGGGACGGGCGGCTTTGTTTTTGCGATCAGCAGGCGCTTTTTCACTAGTGCACTCGTGGCGTTTCTAACCGTTCTCGCGGCGGCGTGGTTTTTCATTGCTCGCGCTCGTCGACGGCGGCATTTAAACTGAACCGCAGTCGAACAAATCGTTGGACCGGAGCGGCGGGGGCGTGTTCTGTAACATGATTGCTCCGGCGAAGGTTGCGTGAAATCGCGCCGCCCGGTCAACTCAAGGGTTATGCGTCTTCCAATGAATCCAGAACTGAATGAGATGGACAAGGGCACACTACTCAAGCGATCTGCTGAACGGTCCCGATCATCGGTTTGAGCAGAACGGTAACTCGGACCGTCCGATGAAGGAAGTGATGCAGGAATTAGCAAAGAAACCAGCGACTGGCAATTGAGGCGCGGCATAACAATGGCTTGCAGCGGACGCAATGACGTTGAACTTTATCAACAAAGACTCGCGCGCGCCACAAGCCTTGCAGCTGACGGCGCGATAGCATGCTTCTCAAGTAACTTCTTTCCTTGAGCTTGAATGTTCATCGTGCGCCGCAGCTGAAGGCCAGCGTTCGATGCCTTCGTGTGTGGTAGATCTGATCAGAGATGCAGTTTATTGAAAAAAACTCTTTCAACGTGCGGTCCGCCATTTACCGCTTGAATAAAGATGGTCACGGTCTTGAGTTTATTCTTTTCCCGATGATTCATGTTGGCTCCAAAGAGTTCTATGACGAGGTGAGTGATAGGTTGGCGAAATGTGATTTGATTCTTGCAGAAGGCGTTGATTCGAAGAAAGCTAATCTTCTTACTCGTTCCTATCGAATCGTGAAAAAGATTAGGCGCATGGATTTGGTAACGCAGCAAGAAGGAATGAAAGTCGCCAGTTTTCGAGGCAAACTTATGAATGCGGATATGGAAGGGCGCGCCTTTGACGAGCAGTGGTCTTCTCTTCCGCTAGCCCTGAAGGCGCAAATATTTTTCCTAATGCCGGTTTATGTGATCTATCTGTTTCTCTTTGGAACGAGAGAAACAATTGCCGAAAATATCGCGGTTGAGGACTTGCCTTCGTCTAACGAGGTTCTTTTGCAGGACGATGATTTTGATAAGTTGGAAGCCCTCTTGCTTGATGAGCGAGATCGAAGATTGATTCGTAATATCGCAAGCCTTCATGAAGCGAGCGGGCAAGATAAAAAGACACTTGGCATTGTGTTCGCAGCCATGCACATGCGTAACGTCACCAGCTTTTTGCTTCATAAGTTGAAATATAGGATTGCTAAGGCAGACTGGGTCACAGTCTTTGATTTATGAGAAGGCGGCATCGAACAAAGCCTTGCAGCTGAGGCGCGGTAGCGTGGTTCTCAAGTAATCTGTTTCTGCCGTTCGGATGCTGATGGCGCGCCGCAGCTGAAGGCCAGCGTTAGACGCCTTTCATATTGCGATAGGTCTTGAATATGTTAAGTAGAGGAACCATGACCGTTATTATCGCTATTCTTGCTTTACTGATCGTCGTTCCATTTTTGCCATTTCTATTAGGTGTGTCAGTAGTCATGCTTTGTCCAACTACACGAACAGACCTTAGCCCTGGTTGCCAGAGCTGCCATTCCGAGCTATGCCCTATTTTGACCTTGGTTATCATGTCTTTGACTCTTATCGTTCTTCCCCTCACTGTGTTAGTTGTTTATTTGCTCAAGCGGCGTAAAACTTTAGGAGCGTGATTTATGCAATGGCGGCGTCTAATAAGCGCTTGCAGCGGACCGGACTCAGTTTGTCTCTCATCGACAACTTACCTCCAGCGAGTTGTCTCCCAGCCGCTGAAGCGCGGCGTTACGCGCTCGCGTCGCGGAAGCGAAGTGTAACTCTAAAGGAGGTGCTGTATGGCAATTTGGTTTCAGATCGCGATCGTTCTAAACGTTTGCTATTGGGTTGTGTTCTTCTACCTGCTTTCACGCCGCCGTTGGACCGTCCCGGCGTTGGCAGTGGGCATATTTCACATGCTGTTCGCGGCAGTGGTCTCGGTCGCGCCCATTCGCTCACTGCTTGATCCGGATTACGCAGGGTACGGACTCGGCATGCTTCAATTGGAGAAGCGTGCTGTGGTACTCCCCGCCGCTCTAATCCTCGCCTGGGCGTTAGCGTCAGCATGGGTGGCGGTAGGTAAGGGTACCGGGCGATGGATGAGGCTGGTGATGGTGGGTGATCTTTTCATGGCACTGAGTATGAGCGTATCCATTCTCTTAGATGACTCACAGAACTGGAAGTTTCAGCTAGGCGAACAGTTCACTGCCGACGGTGTGGCGGGATTGCTCATACTATTATGTTCCTTCACACTGCCTTTCATTGCGAGCGCAATTTGGGCGGCCAGCCGCACGCAAACAGGAGGGACCGCACCACCACTCGCTTCTCACCCGCAAGAGGGACGAGACTCCGAGGAAGAAGACAAGAATATAAACGGCTTTCGTTACTCTGGAAGCCGCGCCTAACAACGGCAGGCAGCGGACGCGCACCCCGCAGATCTCTTAAACTCGATCATTAGTGCGTGCTGCTGATGCCGGGCGTTGGGTTGCTACTTTTTAGAAATGGGAACCTGAATCTCTCACGAACGTCTAACAAGTTGGCTTATGTTCCGACAAGCATCCTTAATTCCCATCGTACTTGTTGTTTTGGTCGGCTACTGCGCACGCACCACTCAGCCAACGCAGCTAGCACATTCAACTTCAAACGCCGGCGTGACACCAACCCCTTCACCGAAAAAGGAAAAACCGACAGCCGACAGGGACCTCTCGGCCTACGCCTTCGGTGGACATCTGGGCTGCAAGACGCCACTTATTCGAGAATCTCGTCGCTGCCAATCATCGTTACGAAATGCGCGTGACTTCATCTGGAATCACTGGCGCGACAAGAAACGCGGCTACCTGGTTGTAACCATCACGTCTCCCGACGCCGCCAGCGATGTCCACATGTTTATGGAACCTGACGACGCTGGCGCTTGGCGTGTTGTGTGGCGATGGGAAAATCTCTATTGCGCTTCATGCCCCAGGCCGCATGCACCCGGCACGATTTACCAATCACCCGAGATGCGATCTATCGAACAGAAGCGCGCTACCGAAACCGACATTGACTGGCCGGTCGGCACACGTTACTTGGTATTCCTCGATACGTATGGTAATGAAGTTGAACGCTTGTAAATCGGGCGCAACCCAACAAAGCCTTGCAGCTGACGGCGCGATAGCATGTTTCTCAAGTAATCTGTTTTCTTCCGTTCGGATGCTGATCGCACGCCGCAGCTGAAGGCCAGCGTTATGGCTACCCACTTTGAAACGTATGAAGAAGTAGAATCATAGGCATGACTAACATCCTCTGGTTTTTCCTGTCTACTTCGCTTGTCCTCCTTTTTGGGTTCGTCCTGCCGTCCCATCAAAACAAGAAGGCTTGCAAGGCTCTCTACTACGGTATGGGAAATGGTGACGGTGTTCTCGACCGACGCTGCTTTCGTTTGCAGTCGCAGCTATCCAAAGCAGCCTACGCGGGCGATGTCGAAAAGATTAAGAAGCTGCTTCGTAATGGAGCTAATGCTGATTCGTATGCCGGTGAATATATTCCACCCTTGCATGGGGCAGCTACGAATGGAAAAACAGAAGCAGCGCGCCTCTTATTGGAGAATGGCGCAAATATAAATCGCGAATACACTCTCAATGGTCCGCCCTTATTTGCTGCGGTTTATGGTAATCACGTCGAGACTGTAGGTCTCCTCGTTTCGCGCGGCGCCGAAGTAAATATCAGAAGGGGTGGTGACACGGCGTTGAAGATTGCTCGGGCCAAAGGTTACTTAAAAGTAGCAGCGCTGCTAGAGAGTGCCGGCGCAAAAGAATGATCCCTAAAACATCGACGAATAACAAAGCCTTGCAGCTGACGGCGCGATTGCATGTTTCTCAAGTAACTTTTTTCCTTCTGCTCGGATGCTGATCGCGCGCCACACCTGACAAGCGCTTAGCAGAGATGGACAATCACATACACACCTTAGCTGAGAAGATTTGGCAATATCATCAGATGAAGCATCAGCTTGAAAAAGCTGACGTAATCCTCGTGCTCTGTAGTCACGACAGAAAGGTGGCCGAAAGGGGTGCTCAGTTATTCCTGGAGGGATGGGCGCCACTGCTGATCTTCGCGGGAGGTCTGGGGTCGATTACGAGACGGATGTGGGACGAACCCGAGGCAGATCAGTTCGCCGAGATCGCCATCGGTATGGGCGTGCCGAGGAAAAGAATGCTTATCGAAAATAAGTCGACAAACACCGGTGAAAATATTCTATTTACGAGGCAGCTGTTGGCGGAGAAACAGATTGACCCTCAGAAATTTATTCTTGTACAGAAACCCTACATGGAGCGCAGGAGCTTTGCTACCTTCAGGAAAATGTGGCCAGAGAAGGAGGTCCTTGTCACGTCACCACAGGTTTCGTTTGATGAATACCTGGGCGAGTACGCCAACAAAGAGTTTTCAAAGGATGAGGTGATCAGCATCATGGTTGGTGATTTACAGCGTATCAAGCTCTACCCGCAGAAGGGGTTTCAGATTCACCAAGAGGTACCGCATGACGTCTGGGCCGCCTACGAAGAACTAGTCGAGGCCGGATACAATCAGCGCGTGGTTGATTAAGCCAGGGCGGCGAAATGATGGGGTGCCGACTGACTTTCAAGAGTTTTTTAACGGAGCCCGCATCTCGATGGACGTTACAGCGTTCTGCATCTGGCGAAGGGCTTTGCACAAAAAGTAAATAAACGAGTCGGAGTGGCCGTGTCAGAGCCGGAGACGGTAGCGGGGTGCTGGTAGCGACCGGTCGGAAGTTCAACTTTCGAAATTGAGCAAATTATTCGATCGTCTAATCCGTTGTTGCGTCGCCTCCCTAGTTGCCTCTGTGGCCGGTCGCTACGGCTCCCGGTTCTGATGGAGGAGGGCCTTTTTGTGCAAAGCTCCGGCGAGGAAGCGTAGATTTTGAGCGTTGAGTTCGTAATAGTTTGAAGTCGACCGCTTCGGTCGCCACAGCTGGAGGCCAAGCGTGCGCTGGCTTCGGTTGTAAGGAGGTTTCGATGTTTAGATTTCGGCGATTGGTTGCTGATGATTTCCCGTTGTTGCTCGAGTGGTTGTCCAAAGAGCACGTTAAGCAGTGGTGGGATGACGGCGATGATACGCTTGAGAAGGTTGCTCGCAATTATGGTGAAGAAGAAGCATTGTTAGAAAGGTTCATATTAGTCGGATCGTATGAGAGCGGGGAGAAACCCATCGGATACTTTCAGTATTATCTTGTTCCGGAAGGCTCAATCGGCATTGATCAGTTTATCGGCGAAGAAGAATATATCAATCGAGGCGTGGGCACTAAGGCCATCCAAATGTTTGTGGAAATGATCAGGCGTGAACGTAAACCAACCAGTATTATCCTGGACCCTTCGCCGGAAAACAAAAGAGCTATCAGATGTTATGAGAAGGCTGGTTTCAAACACTATGAAACGAGGGCAGGGATAGAAGGTCCAGCGTATATGATGCGGCTTGCAGATAGCTCACCAGCGAGCTAACAAGCGCTTGAGGTTCGGCTTCAGCTTTATTCTGTGAAAAGTTGTGATGGACTCTGCACTTTACCAGCGAGATCTGCTGCTTGCCGCATGGAGGACCAACAACCGCGTCACGGTATTCCTCGTCGAGAACTTAGCCAAAGAATTATGGGAGGCCAAAGTGCCGGGCGCTCCGCGTCGAACCGTCCGCATGATCGCCGGCCATATGCACAACGCACGGTGTATGTGGATCAAGACGCTGGGAAATGAATTTGGCATCGCGGTTCCGCGAGCTGTCAATCGACACAAGGTGGGACGGAAAGAGCTGACTGTAGCATTGGGCCGCAGTAGCCGCGGCATCGTCAGTCTGCTGACGCTCGGTTGTGACCGAGGGGGCACGATCCCTGTCTCGTCATCGTATACCTGGCGCAATCTTCCCCTTGACGTTGGGCATGTTCTAACCTATTTCGTCGCGCATGAAGGTCATCATCGCGGGCAGATTGTCATGCTCGCTCGCCAACTGGGCTATCGTTTACCAGTCGCCGTTACGGGTGGGCTTTGGCAATGGTCGAAGCGCGCAATGGAGGCGCGGAACTAGCTTCGCTCCAGAGGAACGAAAGTTTATAGCTACGGGCGCACCCCCAAAATATTCTGTTGCGCTTCCGACTTGAATTCGCGTTAATCACCGTGAAGGTTAAGGAGTTGAACATAAAAATTGTGCTGTTGTTTTTGCTGACTTCATTGACTTATTTTCCGCCAAGCTACAGAGCCAACACAACTGTGAGGTGCCTGAATGAGCCCAAGTCGGTGAAGCTCGCGCTCAAACAATCTGCCGCAACGTTCGTTGGAGAAGTTCTTCAAGTTAGGAATGGTCGCAATTACCTCGAAGCACGGTTCCGCGTGGAGAGTTTCTGGAAAGGCGTTGAAGCGGACGAAGTTTTTGTCTTAACTGAGGGTGAGAGCATTGCCGAAAGCCCGCATTATCGCGTTGGGCAAAAGTATTTGGTGTTCGCCGGCATGCGAGATGGCCAGTTGTTCACCGGTGGCTGCTCCAGAACCAAAAAGGTTGATTATGCGTCAGAAGATTTGGAGCAACTCGAAGAGGGTCAAAAACCAAAGAAAAAGCAGGAGTAGTTACGGCTACGGTACTGATGCAGTTAGAGTTCAAGCCTTAGCTTGTGTTTTCGGCTGCGGACCAAACGGCAGCCTAAAGGCTCAATTCTGAACTGCTGACCTTAAACTGCATCAGTGCCTGCGGCTACTGGGGCGTTACCTTGTTCTTGCAAAGCTGGATGAATAAGCACCTTGTATTTGTCTACGGTACGTTGAGACGCGGCAGTGCGCGCGCCATGTCTATAAAATTTCCCCATTCAAAATTTATTGCTGAGGCCAGCGTAAACGGCAGCCTTTATGACCTGGGTGCATTTCCTGGCTTGATACTTAGTGACTCGAACTCATCGGTGAGGGGCGAAGTGTATGAGGTTGATGACGAGATTCTGAAGCGCCTGGATGACTTCGAAGCGTCAAGCAATTATTGTCGGAAGCAGGTTGAAATCGCTCTCGATGCCGAAAGAAGAAGATGTTGGGTTTATGAACCTAACCCTGAATTTTATTCGCTTCGTACATTAATTACCTCAGGTGACTGGATCGAATATGCTAAGACGAAAACAGACTGGCCTGATGACACAACCAATGGAGTTTGAGATGAAAATTTGCCAAAAGATCAATCTGCCAATGATCCTGGCGCTGGTCTTGAGTTGCGTAGTAGTAAGCGCTCAACAAGCACCTACGCCGCTGCCTTCCGGCGCCTTGAAGTTTGGCGCGTTCATCGCCAAATTTGACCCGGGTGGCACCTTCACGCTTCAAGGCAAGGGCTGGCCGCCATTAAACGGCAAGTGGAATACGAACGGTGCCGTGATTGAGCTAACGATGTCAGGTGGGCCAGGCGGTTGCGATGGAGCTGGGCGCTATGAGTTTGGCGTCAGGAAAGGGGAAGGCAAGAACGGCGATCGAGTCAGCTTCAAACTACTTGCAGATGATTGCGTAGTACGCCGGATGATTGTCGACGGCAGCGTGTGGACTCCCGCCGACGAAGCCAGGGCCATTCCAGCTCGACGCATCACTCTCTCTTCCGGCGCACGCCTGTCGTCGGCGCGGCCGCTGAAAAACACGAACACGAGTTGGCCGTCGTTTCGCGGCCCACAGGCGTCGGGCATCGCAGAGAAGCAGAACCTTCCCGATCGCTGGGATGCCAAGAGCGGCGAAAATATTCTCTGGAGGACTCCGATTCCCGGGCTCGCACACTCCAGTCCGGTCGTTTGGGGCAATAGGATCTTTGTCACCAGCGCCGTCAGCAGCGATCCGAAAGCCAACTTTCGACCCGGTCTGTATGGTGATGGTGACGCCTCGAAGGATCGCACGCTTCATCGTTGGATGATTTACGCTCTAGACAAGCGCACCGGGAAAATTGAGTGGGAACGGGTGGCCCACCAGGGCCAGCCGGTGGACAAGCGTCACATCAAATCGACTTACGCCAATTCAACTCCGGCCACCGACGGCCGCATCGTGGTTGCCTGGTTTGGCTCGCAGGGCGTTTATGCGTACGACGTCAACGGAAAATTTCTTTGGAAGGTCGACCTGGGCCGTCTCGATCTTGGCGCCTATGACATTCCCACCTACGAATGGGGACCAGCAAGTTCGCCGATCATTTGGAACGGCCTCGTGATCCTGCAATGCGATACGCAAACCGATTCCTTTCTGCTGGCCCTCGACGCCGCCACTGGCAAGACTGTTTGGAAAACCGATCGCGATGAGCTTCCCTCATGGGGCACGCCTACGATCGCGAACACCGCGAACGGACCGGTACTCGTAGCCAACGCCTCAAACTTCATTCGCGGTTACGATCCGAGCACGGGAAAAGAGTTGTGGCGACTAGGCGGCAGCTCGAAGATTACCGCACCGACTCCCATATTCGGTGAAGGCCTGTTTGTCGTCGCCAGCGGTCGCGGACCGGAACGCCCGATTTTTGTCGTACGGCCCAGTGCGCGGGGCGATCTCACCCTGCCCGACGGCAAGACCGCCAGTGACGCGATCGTTTGGAGTCGAACGGGTCGCGGGTCTTACATGCCGACGCCCCTCGTCTACAACGGCGTGCTCTACGTGCTCGCCAATAACGGTACCTTCGACGCTTACGATTTAAAGACGGGTAACGAACTTTATCGACAACGTCTCGCGACTGTCGGCAGCGGCTTCAGCGCCTCGCCGGTGGCAGCTGACGGTAAGATTTATCTTTCGAACGAGGACGGAGAGATGCTGGTTGTCGCCGCGGGCGAAAAGTTTAACCACCTGGGGACCAACTCAATGGGCGAGTTGTTGATGGCCACACCGGCGTTATCGGATGGCGTAATGTATGTGCGCTCGTCAGCAAGCCTATTCGCGATTGGACGAAAGCGGTAAAGGAATCAGACAACTTTGCACGAAAAGTGGGCGGGGGTAACCAGGAGCGGGGGCAGGCCCACCTTCCCAACCCTTGAGACTGTCGAACTTGGTCGATTGCTTTTTACGTTGGAAGCCTTTCCGGTTGAGAACCACAAGCTCAACTGTAATCAGATCGAGGTCAGGAAGGTGGGCTTGCCCCCGCTCTTATGTGAAACGAAAACAGGAGAAATTAATGTTAAAGGCAAAAGGAATCATCATAACGCTTCTCATCCTGCTTGCTATCCCCGTCGCAGCGCAGCGGGAGATTCCGCCGATCAGAAATTTTCTTCGGGTCAACGATCAATTCTGCACTGGCGGTCAACCGAAGCTCGAGCATCTGCAGAAGCTCAAAGATGAAGGGGTAAAGGCGATCATTAACCTGCGCCCGACGAGTGAGCATCGTGCGGCCGAAGAAGAGGCGCGGGCCAAAGAGTTGGGTCTGCGCTATTTCAACATTCCAGTCGTTTTCGCCGACCCGAAAGATGAACAAGCAACTGAGTTCCTGAAGATCACCGACGATCCCGCAAACCGTCCGGCGTTTATACATTGCGCGGGCGCGATCCGTGTCGGCGCGTTCTGGATGATTCGCCGCGTGCTGCGCGATGACTGGAAAGTAGAGGCCGCTGAGGACGAGGCCAAAAAGATTGGCTTGAAAGAAAGTCCTCACCTCGTTGAGTTTGCTCGTCGTTACATTGAACGACATCAGAAATAAACACCAGCCGCATTAATTAAAATGCTCGATCTCGTTCAGCGAGTCCGAGTCGGGCAACGGCAATCGATACAACAAGACAAATTATGTTCTGGATATCTCTTGCGCAAGGTGCCACGGGCCGGGCCAGGAACACGTTGCGGATCAAATCTCTCAGGCTGGCAAATCTTCGGGACAGGCGATTATCAATCCGGCAAAACTGTCTCGCGCCCGGCAGGTCGAAGCATGCGCGCTATGTCACGGCGGCATCGGGGTGGGAAAGGTCCCGGCATTTTCCTACGTGCCCGGAAAACCCTTGGGTGATTACATCCAGCGCGGAGCCCCCGGCCCAGATGAGGTTGTCGATGTTCATGGCAACCAAGTGGCGTTGCTGGAGAGGAGCCGCTGCTTTCAATCCTCCAACATGACCTGCTCAACGTGCCACAATGTTCATCTCCCGCAACGGAATGCGGCGGCGTTCTCGCGCAGTTGTCAGATGTGCCACAAGGTCGAGAGTTGCGGTCTTTTTCATAAGAGGGGCCACGCGGATCGCGGAAAACTGCGTCGACTGCCATATGCCGAAGCTCACGTCGAAATCGGTTGTTTCGACAAGC
Organism: Pyrinomonadaceae bacterium; assembly: GCA_035526805.1. Classification (GTDB taxonomy): domain Bacteria; phylum Acidobacteriota; class Blastocatellia; order Pyrinomonadales; family Pyrinomonadaceae; genus PSRF01. Next base: position 9,634 of record DATLBQ010000480.1, on the reverse strand, counting down.
GAAGGTCGGAAGATGCAGCCGCAGGTGCGCACCCATTGGATCAGGGTTTACACGGGAGGCAACAACCCTTGATTGCGTCAGGCGGTATCGCGGCGTCCTGTAGCAAAGCAGTTGGCACTCGGCCGCTGAAGCGCAGCGTTAACCCGTCCAAACGGCAATCGTTTCCGAAGGCCAACACACTAGGAGGATGACGATGAAGTATGTGATCAGTTGGTTCGAACGTCCGCAGGGTTCGCCCATGGAGTACGAAAATGCCCAGAAGCGAATCCTTGAGGTATTCGGTCAATGGAAGGCGCCCGCGAATTTCAAGATTGAATTCTTCGTAATACGAGTCGGTGAGTGGGGTGGGCATATGCTGATGGAATGTGATGATCCGGTGACTATTCACAAATTCTGTTCGATGCTTCCTGCTTTCGTATTCGAGGTGCATCCCGTCATTACCGTCGAGGAAGCCGTCCGCGGCGAACTCGAGGTAATTGCCTGGCGCGATGGACTGAAACGAAAGTGATAGTTGCCATCGGCTTCGGCCATACCGCGGCTAACAAATCGTTGGACGCGAGCGGAGTTAGCGGGCTTGTCATCGACCGCTTGTGCGTAACGCGGTTGTTGCTTGCCGCGTCAACTCAACCGTTCGGCGCTTCCTGACTACGATGATAATTGTATTCGCAGCTGATCAGACAGTGGCGGTCTTCTTATAATGGCGGTCCGCCGCGAATGTGACAGCGTGGACGTAGAGGACGGCGTGTACCACTTCTTTGATGAATTGGAACGGCGCCTGGTCCCACGTTTTCATCGCTTTCAAGTAATTTCTTTCCGCTCAGCTTGAATGCTGATCGCGCGCCGCAGGTGAAGGCCAGCGTAGCCTGATTCCAGCGCCCCGGATCTGAACCGCATGGTGCATAGGATTTGCGGCCCAGCCTGCGGCGTTAGCTGGCTCGGATTCATTCAATTTGGAGGACAAGACATATGAAGCCTATTCCAAGTTATCCGGTCTGGCTATCCGCCTTTATGCTTCTCGGGCCTTTCTTAATGATTAGCGGGTTCGGCTTCAACAACCAACGCTTAATATGGGGTTGCCAGATAGCTGGTGCTTTTATGGTTACCTTCGCGCTCTTTTACCTCGCTAAGAGATTGCACGAGCAGCTGGAGGAGGTGGCATCTCTGCGCCAACTTCTTAATGATCAGGATGACACCAGCGGCGCTTTGCCGCATGTAGGGTAGATTGAAGAGAGGGCAAAAGGGGTTGTAATGATGCCCGGGCCTAACAAAGCCTTGCACCTGACGTTCGATCAGATTTACGAGAAGGTCCCCACTGAACAAGTCGCGCGGCTGAAAGAGTTTCGTCACACTCACCCGTATAAGCGGCTGATTGTTGGCGATACAAAATGGGAGTACATATCTGGTGGGCAAGGAGAACAAACGCTGCTTTTACTACCCGGAGCGTTATCCGTAGGCGAGTCAACATTCCCGTTCATTACGGCTTTTGAAAACGAATATCGCATCATCGCGCCTTCTTATGCGCTGTCACTCTCTATGACGGGTCTGTGCGAGGGTGTCTCTCATATTCTGGAAACGGAAGACCTGAATCAGGCTCACGTGTTCGGCGGCTCATACGGCGGCCTCGTGGCCCAATATTTTGTTCGCCAGTATCCCGCCAAAGCCCGCAGCCTCATCCTTTCTCACACTTTTGTACTCAGACAAAAGCTCGCGAAGCCACTCTGGATTGCCGGCAAGTTAGTTCCGGTGTTTCCCAAGAGCCTGTTCGCGCCTATTCTAAAGTTACGGCTTAATAAACTACTACTCTCGAAATTGCGCGCTGCCAATCATCCTGAAGCGGAGTTCTGGGGCGCTTACCTCAACGAAGCAATCGCCTCCGACCTGCTGAAAGAAGTTTTTATACACCAAAACAAGTGCTTACTAGACCTCGCGAAGCAGCCCCAATTTGCGCCTGATGACCTGAACGGATGGCCTGGAAAGGTTCTCATCATCGAATCCGATGATGACCCGGCGATACCGGCGCGAGACAGAGCGTTGCTCAGAAGCACTTATCCAAACGCTCAGGTGCATACCTTTCGCGATGCAGGTCATGCGTCGTTCATTCTCAAGCGGGAGGAAGTTTTCTCCATCATAAGAAATTTTCTCCATGACGTTGCTTAAGATTTGTATGTAAATTGAACTCCACGCCCAAGCGCTTGCAGCGGGCCGGAATCAGCGCGCTTTATAGACAAACTTGCGGTAGCGCAGTTGTCGCCCGACCGCTGAAGCGCGGCGTTCGATGGCTCGAAGTCGCAACGGAGAAGCGTCAAATGAGCAGCAAAATGAATCATGTACGTCACGGAACAGGTTCGGTACGTTCCTATCTTTATGGTGGGCTCGATTTGCCAGAGTTTGTGGAGTACGTCTTCAATGGGGTGGAACTTGAGCGGCATCAATTCAGTGAACGTTCGTATCATGTCGAAACCCAAGTTCGCGATTCGGCTATAGTAATAGAGGCAGGGGATTTACCGGCTGATATTGTGGCCACCATTTCATCTGTGTACTTATATGTAGATGACGTAGAAGCAACCTATGCTCGCGCGCTTGAGCTAGGCGCCACTGCCGTGGCTGAACCCGAGGACAAGCCGTATGACGAGCGCGCAGCAGGTGTGAAAGTTCGCTTTGGAAATATCTGGTGGATCTCGCACTATCACGCTGCCGAACACGCGCTTGCAGCGGATCGGAATTGGGAGACGCGATAAAGTCAAGGAATCATGACTCTTGAATAGCGACTCTGAATCTGACTGGAGTGTGTTTGGGGATTGGCAGCGCATAGCCTCGCTACTTGTTGCCATGGCCTATCTTTTAGTATCGCCTATTCTATTTCCGGCGAACTCCTGGTCACACTTGATGGCCGACATCATAATGAGGATCCTCTCTTTTGCGTTTCCTTTGGCATGTATCTGGTTTGCGGACGATCTGGCTGAGTATTACCGAGGCGGATCACTTTTTCCCGAAATTACCACTCCCAGTTCGGGTAGATTTGTAAGGTTCGGGGGTTGGATTCTGCTCCTGCTCCCGGTCTTAATATACTTGCTGGTGAGACTGCTGAGTTGGCTTTATGTCCAATAGTGCAAACGTTGTCGCCGCGCCGAACAAGCGCGCGCAGCGGAGCGAAATAAGTATGCCAGCGAAAACTTGTCTCTCGTGCAGTTGTTCCCCGGTAGCTGAAGCGCCGGCGATTGATTGCCACGTGCTTGAATGACGGCTAGGGAAACCAAAGATGGAATTTAGACGGGTGAATCCTGACGACTATGAACCTGTTCGCAAGTTTCTATCTGAGATGGGCTGGCATCAGCGTGTGGCTGACCGCGAAAAGTTTAAGAAGATGATGGAGAACACCAGCCGAACCATCCTAGCAGTTGATGGTTCACGCATCGTGGGATTTGCCAGGGCAGTGTGTGATGAGGTCTCCAATGGCTATATCTCGATGGTCGGTGTAGCTGCTGATAAGCGTGAGCTGGGTATCGGCCGGGAGCTGGTGCGCCAACTAATAGGAGAGGATGCCGGAATCACATGGGTCCTACGGGCGGGGCGCGGGAGCGACGGGTTTTGGGAGAAAATGGGTTTCAAACTCTCTGAGGTCGCAATGGAAAGAGTCCGAACTTGAATCAATAAGCGATCCGAACAATCGCTTGCAGCCGACCACGTTGATAACGTGGCTCTCAAGTTCATCGTTGCACGTCAGGTTTAAGGCTGTTCGCGCGCCGCAGCTGACGGCCAGCGTTCGGGCTGCCACTCTCCCCAATGTGCTTTATGTTTGAGTTGGTATGAATAGCAGAATCACCGTGGCCAAATGAGTTCAGAATACGAGAGCGCTGACCTAATCCTTAAACTATATGAACTGCGGCGCGAAGAAAAACTCCGTACCGCGCGCGAATGGTATACGAGAGACTTCCAGCCAGCGAGCGCACAAGATGTGCTTGATACCTTGAGAGGTGAGCGCTCCGCCTACTTCCGCATGGTCACATCATATTGGGAGATGGCGGCGTCCTTAGTAAATCATGGGGCGATCGACTGGAAGATGTTCATGGATGCGAATCCAGGCGAGCCGGTCAATGTCTTCGTCAAGCTCTATCCTTATCTTGCGGAGCTGCGCTCGATGTTCGCCTCTAAGTATGATGATGCTCAAGCTTTTCAACATCTGGAACAAGTGATAATGCAGTTGCCCCATGCCAAAGAGCAGCTAGAGGAAAGAATGGAGCAGTTCAAAGCAGCGCGCGTCCGCTGGGAAGCGACAAATAAAATACCTCCTGCGTGATTTGGGTGACGCTGTCCAACAAGGCTTGCAGCCGACCGGAATCAGCGTGCCTCTCACCGAAAACTTGCCGCTAGCGCAGTTGTCTCCCCTCCGGTGGCTCCGCAGCATGAGCTGATCGGAACTAGATGAATGAAGCTGGCAATTTTCGACATCGATGGAACCTTGACGAACACGAATGACGTTGATGAAGAATGCTTCGTCAAAGCTTTTGCCGAAGCCCACGCGATATCGAGAATTAACACGAACTGGGGCGCATACCCACATGCTACGGATTCGGGAATCACGCTGCACATTTTTCAAGAGAAGTTTGGTCGTCATCCTGAAGAGACAGAGCTAGCCAAGGTCAAGCGCTGCTTCGTAAAGTTACTCAAGGAGCGACATCGATCCGATTCTTCCGGTTTCGCCGAAATTGCCGACGCTTCTGTTGTGCTAAATAGGTTGTATCGAGAATCTGAATGGGCTGTAGCTATCGCTACGGGTTGCTGGCGCGAATCCGGCTTATTGAAGTTGGAAGCAGCGAAGATCGATGTTGGGTCGATACCAGCTGCGTATGCTGAAGACGGATTATCGAGAGAAGAAATTCTATTGGCCGCGCTGTCGAAGTCTTTAGAGCATTATCAGGAGAGCGGATTTGAAAAGATCGTCAGCGTTGGCGATGGGCTGTGGGATGTCCACACTGCTCGTAATCTTGGTTACGGCTTTTTAGGTGTCGGTAGTGGAGAAGACGCACTGAAGTTACGTCAAGCCGGAGCAAAACATGTGATAGAAGATTTCGCCGATTACGATCAGCTAATCAGGTTGCTAAATGGAGCACAAATTCCCGCGCTAGAGTATTAGGGTTAAGCCAGTAGGTGAATCCAGAGTGAAGGATTAGTAGTGTGTCCTAACTTGATTTCGTGTTTTTTTCTGCCAAGCAAAAAACGAACCACGAAAGTTACACGAAGTTTCGGACAAACTAGCTGTGAATGTTTTGTGTGTGTTAGTAATGATTCTCTCTGGCAGCAAAAGACACGAAATCAAATTGGTGCACCACGCCCAATCGCATTGTTTGACTTGCTCATAAAAGTTGACCTATTCTTCCCACGCTCGACCGATTCTTAATGATTTAAAGCTCGTGTAGTTCCGTCCGGGTACACTCCTGCAACAACCGAACGAGTCGTACACTACTCGCTTTAATCAGGCGCGTACCTTTTGATGAATCACGATCGCCTCCCAGGCGATTCCCCACACGCTGCTGTCCTAAACAAGGAGGTCCTCCTGATGCACCGTTCAACTTATTATTGGATCAGCTTACTCACCATTAGCGTCTTCATGATTGTCGTCTTGTCGCTCTCCAAGAGAGTTCAGGTAACGCAGGCATCTCATACGCCGAATCCCACAAGCGTTACCGTACCTGGGAGTTTTCAAAGCGAGCTGGGTTGCCCTGGTGATTGGCAACCAGAGTGTGCGAGCACGCATTTGACCTTTGATGCTAACGACGACGTGTGGCAAGGCACTTTTAACGTGCCCGCCGGCAACTGGGAATACAAGGCAGCTTTGAATGATAACTGGACGGAGAACTACGGCCTCGGCGGCACGCAGAACGGCGCCAATATTTTCTTAAACCTGGGATCATTACAAAGTGTCAAATTCTACTACGACCATAAATCTCATTGGATTACCAGCAACAAGAATTCGGTTATCGCCGTCGCTCCTGGCAATTTCCAACCCGAGCTTGGTTGCTCAGGAGATTGGGACCCGAGTTGCCTCCGATCATGGTTGCAAGATACTGACGGGGACGGCACCTACACATTTCAAACCACCGCCCTGCCTGCAGGAGACTACGAGAGTAAAGTTGCCATCAACGAAAGCTGGGACGAAAACTATGGGCAGGGTGGTGTGCAGAACGGCGCGAACATCCCGTTCAATGTGCCCACCAATAACGCGCCCGTGACTTTCAGTTACAACTCCACCACTCACGTTCTGAGCATAGGTGTGGCCTCTGGCGACATTCAATGGGATGGTCTCAGACACGACACATTTGATAGCTATTATCGCAGCCCATTCGGCGCGGTGGCCGCCGGGACCAGTGTCACGTTGCGCTTTCGCACCGCTCACTTCGATGTCGATGGTGTTTCCGTGCGCGTCTACACATACGACCCGGCAACTGACAGCACCACTGGCCCGGTCGATCACCCAATGACCTTTCTTGAAAACCGAACCGAAAACGGAACTGAGTACGATGTCTGGTCCACCACACTAGCAACCCCATCAGCGCCCGAAATCCTCTATTACAAATTCCGCATCACTGACGCCGGCGACGTGGATTTTTACAGCGACTCTTACGCCGATGACCACGATAATTTGAATCAGGGTGGCGAGGGCGCAGCCAATGATAATGAACCGTTTCCGGCGTTTCAGATCACTGTCTATGATCCGGCGTTTCAGACGCCTGCCTGGTTGCGTGATGCGAACGTCTATCACATCTTTCCAGATCGATTCCGCAATGGCGATCCATCCAACGACTATTGTGTGCCAGGGTCGACCTCGGGATGTCCGACGTTTTATGGCGACCAGACACCGCTGCCTCGCTCGCCGTGGAACGTTGCTATCGGCGATCCTCGTCAACCCGGGGAGTTTCAGAACGAGTACGGGACACAGTTTTACGGCGGAGATCTGGCCGGCATAAGAGCTAAACTCGACTATCTGCAGAGTCTGGGTATTGACGCGATTTACCTCAACCCCATCTTCAAAGCTCGTTCGAATCACAGGTACGATACTGACGACTTCCTCGAAGTTGATCCCGCGCTGGGTGGCGACGCCGCTCTGGCCGCGCTTGTAGAGGAGACCGAGAGACGAGGCATGCGGTTGATTTTTGACGGCGTATTCAATCATTCATCGTCAGATAGTCGCTATTTTGATCGCTACCACCGCTACAGTCCGCCGCCCGACGGCGGTTGTGAATCTGTCAGTTCTGTTTATCGGAGCTGGTACAGCTTTTTCGGCAGCGGACCCTGCGACGGACAGTCTTACGAAAGCTGGTTCGGTTTTGACAGCCTTCCTGTTTTTCAGGATGGCAGTGCCGACGTCCGCTTTTTCTTTTATCGCGACACCAGCGACAGTGTGACTAAACATTGGTTCGATCGCGGCGCTGCGGGTTGGCGTTTCGATGTGGCTAACGACATCTCGCACAATTGGTGGCACGATTACCGGCCGTTCGCCAGGGGGTATAAATCTGATGGACCCTTGATCGGTGAAATCTGGCCAGACGCCAGCCAGTATCTTGCCGGCGATCAGCTCGACTCCGTGATGAACTATCGCTTCCGTAAGAATGTGCTTGGTTTCGCGAGGGGCTTCAACTGGACTGACAACGACAACAATGGCAGCAACGTAATTGTTGGTCTCACACCAAGCCAGTTCGATCACGCACTCAAGTCGGTGCGCGAGGATTACCCGGCGCAGGCTACAGCCGCGATGCTCAACCTGCTTGATTCTCACGACACCAATCGCGCGCTATATGTGTTGACGTTGCTCGGCGAGAGCGGTTTAGTTGAGGCTAAAGAGCGGCTCAAGCTGTCTGCGCTATTCCAGTTCACCTATCCTGGAGCGCCGATGGTTTACTACGGCGATGAGGGTGCGCTTAACTCTCCGGCGCTGGCCAACGGATCGAATGGACCCGAGGATGACCCATACAATCGTGCCCCTTATCCCTGGTCTGATGAACCTGGAGACCAAACTGTTTATGGGCCGATTGACAACAGTGTGCACAGCTTCTATACGACCCTGGCACATTTGCGCAAACAGTTCCCATCGTTGCGCGAGGGTTCATTCGAAACGCTTCTGACCGGAGACACGACTGCGGCTGGCTCAGACAACAACACTTATGCGTTCGCGCGCGTTGCGGGCGCGGAACAAGCGATTGTGGTCCTGAATAATGGCAGCGTAAGCAATACCGCGAGCATTCCAGTCGCCTCCTATTTCGCAGATGGCACCCAGCTCCAGGACGCCCTTAGTGGCGCTACCTTTACGGTCAGCGGCGGGGTTGTGAACGTAACTCTTGCAGCGCGCAGTGGCGCGGTATTGCTGCCGTTTCCCGCAACCGTAGATCTTGCGGCACCAGTAGCAAACATCGGAGCAAGCCCCGCGGCGAACGGAAACGGCTGGTGGCAGACGAGTCCAACCGTCACGCTTTCTGCAACCGATAATGGGAGCGGCGTTAAGGAACTGCGCTATTGGATTAATGGCGGCAATGTAATCGTAGTTTCAGGATCTTCTACCAGCTTTAGCGTCAACACTGAAGGGATCACCACAATTAATTTGAGGGCCGTAGACAATGCAGGAAACATCAGCTCGTTAGCGACCCAGGTGATTAAGCTCGATACGATCGCGCCTCAGATCACTCTCACCACAAATTCTCTACAGTTGTCTCCGCCGAACCACGCGTATCGCACATTTGCCATCGCCGATCTTGTGTCCACTGCCAGCGACACTGCCGACACCAGTGTAGACATCAATGATGTGGTGATTTCAAGCGTCACAAGCGACGAACTGGAAGACGACAAGGGCAACGGCGACGGTAAGACGCAGAATGATATTGTGATCGCCGTTGCTTGCAAGTCAGTGATGCTGCGGAGTGAGCGTGCGGAAGGAGGAGACGGCCGGGTCTACAAGATAACCTTGCAGGTGAAAGACGCTGCTGGAAATGTGGGCACGGCTGTGCGACAAGTATTCGTTCCTCTCAGCGGAACGGTTATCGACAGCGGGGTGAACTACACCGTGAACGGCTGTAGTCCGTGAAGAGCGATTCGCAGTAGCCGCCGACATTAGACACGATTGGTGCTTTGCCTTAAAGGTTCTGCTTGGGGCGGCTCGGCCCTGTGGCTTGCCGTGAACAAGGCATCTAAATCGGCAGTGGCGGAATGCTTTTCGCTCTCTAAGGCGCAACGTAATATCATTTGGCGGGCCACTGGGAACTTGTTCAGAGTGGCCCGCCTTTGGGATTGAACGATTGATCATCGTCAGCCGCATACAGTTCGCCTGACTATCAGGTACACTTTTACCGTTGACGGACCACGACGGCGACTCTTGCTAGCTCACGACCAAGAGCGCGCTCCTGTTTGGACTTGTATAGCTCCAGCCCGCCACTGCTCCCGGAGGCCCAGACCCGCGAGAGAAAGTGCTGATCTTCATAGCGATTAAAGACCAGCTCAGACTTCTTTTTGGCTGTTCCTGTCTCGATGGGCAATTAAGAAGAAAGTGCCCGCGCGCCCGCCTTTTTCCAGAATCTGCCACCCAGCAGCACTTTGCGTCGTGCACTTGACATCGTATTCTCCAGCCGGGAACGTCTTGTTGTGAACC
>DATLBQ010000479.1:0-2574 GCA_035526805.1 Pyrinomonadaceae bacterium | reverse complement strand
TCATTGATAGACTCGTTGAGATTTCCATCAAAGCTCCAATACCCCAATACGTCGCTGGTGAGAGCGGCGTTGGTTGTAAAGGGATGTAAACACGCAACCGCCGAGACCAGACAGCAGAAACTGGTTCTCAAGCGGCCAAGTCGAGTAAAGATATTGATTTTGTGGCGCATAACTGATGTGAGTTTGGAGTGCGGAGTAAATCTCTTTACGGCGGCGCTGTCAATCCCCATTAGCAAAGCACACAATGAAGCGCCCTGAAAAAACCCCGACCTCGCACCAAGAGCGGCACGACTGAAAACGATCGCTTAGTACTTAAGACCGAATTACCTCGCCGAAAGGCTTGAACTGCCACGTCCTACACGCACTTTTCTCCAGAGTTGGGGGTGGCAGTAACCAGCCTGCCGGTGGGGAAGCGCTTGTTTATTCGGCGCCCATAAGCCCGCGCCGATCGAGAAGCGGCTTGATTTCCGGCTCACGCCCACGGAGGGTTCGGAACATATCCATCGCCTCTACACTTCCGCCGCGGGAAAGCAGGATCGTGCGGAAGCGATCGCCGTTCTCACGCTTGAGCCCACCATTTGCTTTGAACCAATCGACAGTGTCAGCATCCAGCACCTCGCTCCAGATGTAGGAGTAATAGCCAGCTGAATATCCGCTCGCAAAGATATGACTGAAATAGGTGCTGCGATAGCGCGGCGGGACGGCAGGAAAATCAACACCAGCTTTCTTGAGTGCTTCAACTTCAAAAGCGAGGACGCCTTCGGCGCTCGGCACCTCGTCAGCACGTAATTGATGCCACGCCTGGTCAAGCAATGCCGCCGCCAGATATTCGGTCGTGGCAAATCCCTGGTTAAACTTGGATGCGGCCAAAACTTTCTCCAGCGGTGGGCGTGGCAACCGTTCGCCAGTCTTGTAATGTCGCGCGTAATTCTCCAGGACCGCCGGCCAATCAGTCCACATTTCGTTAACTTGTGAAGGGAACTCCACGAAATCGCGCGGAACAGCTGTGCCCGAGAAGCGCGGATACCGCACCGCGGAGAACATCCCGTGCAGCGCGTGTCCAAATTCATGGAAAGCGGTGTTCACCTGGTCCCATGTCAGAAGAGTAGGTTCCCCTTCCGGTGGTTTGGGTATGTTCAGGTGGTTTGCAATCACCGGACGGCTGCCGAGCAGATAGTTCTGACTCACGTAGGCATTCATCCAGGCGCCTCCCCGTTTCGATGGGCGTGCGTACCAATCTACGATAAATATCGCCAGCGGTGAGCCATCCTCGTTTGAAACTTCGTAAACACTCGTATCAGGATGATAAAGTGGCAGGTCTGTTCGCTCTTTAAACGTAAGGCCATAGAGTTTCGTCGCGGCGAAGAAAACCCCATCGACAAGCACGCGTTTCATTTCCAGGTACGGCCGAATTTCGGATTCGTCGAACGCAAACCGCGCTTTGCGCGCTTTCTCTGTGTAGAAGGACCAATCCCACGGCTCAAGTTGAAAGCCGCCTTTCTCCTGGTCGATTATCTTTTGAAGCTCCGTCGCCTCCTTCCGCGCATTCGCAACCGCCGCCGGCGCGAGCTGACCGAGCATTTTGCTCACGCGATCCACTGTGCGAGCGGTTTGTTCTTCTAGTTCATAAACCGCATGATTCTGGTAGCCGAGCAATGTCGCCCGTTCGGCGCGAAGTTTCGCCACCTTGCTGACGACCTCGCGATTATCGAATTCGCCGCCTTTGCTGTTTCGGGCGAGCGATGCTTTAAAAATCCGTTCCCGCAAGGCCCGGTTTTTTAACTCGGCCAACGGCGGCTGACCCGAGGTATTCATCAAAACGATCAAGTACTTTCCATCGTGGCCAGATGCTTTGGCGGCTGCTGCAGCAGCCGCAATGGCATTCTCTGAGAGGCCTTCCAACTCCTGACGATTCTCCACCAAAACCGCCGAGGCGTTCACCTCTTTAAGAACATTCTGGGAGAAGACCGGGCGAAGAGCTGCCAACTCAGAATTGATCGCCTTCAGTTTCGTTTTGTCGTTTTCTAAAAGCTTTGCGCCGGCTCGAACAAAATCCAGATAATACCGCTCGATCAGCCGTTTCGATTCAGCGTCGAGGCCGAGTTTCTCCCTTTCGGAATGAAGCGCTTCAATCCGTTGGAACAACTTGAGATTTAAGCGAATAGAGTCAGAGTGAGCCGCAAGTTTGGGTGACGACTCTTTCTCGATCTGCTGCAACTTCGGGTTCGTATGAGTGCCGCTTAAATTACCAAAAATCTTCATCACGCGATCTAGCGTCTGTCCGGATCGTTCGAGAGCTATAACCGTATTCTCGAAGGTGGGCCCATCGGGATTATCCGCGATGCGGATCGTTTGGCGTATCTGTTCTTGCATGGCGTAATCTATAGCCGGTGCAAAATGGTCATCGGTGATCTGATCGAAAAGCGGGTAGTTGTAAGGTAGGGAGCTTTCGTGTAAGAGCGGGTTCGTGTTCATTTCGGCGCCGGACAATCCAAGGGCAGACTTCAGCAAGAGTGTGATGGTGACAAGCAGAACGGTTGAGTTCACGCCGGCAGATGTACCTCTAGAGTTATT
>DATLBQ010000478.1:0-15011 GCA_035526805.1 Pyrinomonadaceae bacterium | reverse complement strand
CTGGTCTAGCAGCAGTCCTAAGTTGCGAAATTCGGTTACGCCGACGTCGCAAGAAATGGCAGTTCGCCGCAACTTTTCGAAAGAACTCAAAGTACCCATCTCTTAACATGCATGACGTGAACGATCGACATTTCAAACGAGATTGAAGGAGAAACGATGCAGAGATATTCACGATTGATGCTGATGACCAAAAACAGTGTGAAAGGATTTTTGATCCTGGTGGGCTTATCGCTGATGATTTCTATGCCTGTGTCAGCGCAGCGTCGAGATGGCGGCGCATCGCACGGCGGAGGATTCGGCGGCGCCTCCCGCGGCGGTAGTGAAAGGATGGGCGGAGGTGGATCGCAGGTGGGTGGCGGATTCATACCGCCTCGAGGACCTTCGGCTTCCAGGGACTGGAGGGGCTCGACAGGGATCTCGCCAAACCGAGGCGGAGAGTTGACACTTCCCAACTACAGAGACAGCGACGGACATCCAAACGCACCCCACGTGCATTCGGACGGGCGCTGGATTGGGCATGACTCAGGCCGGAACGATGCGCGCCTCCATCTCGATCGTCCCTGGGAGCACGGACGCTTTCCGGGACAGTTCGGCCCGCGCTACGTTTTCCGTTTAGGCGGAGGGGGCCCTTCTCGCTTCTGGTTCGGCGGCTACGCTTTCAGCGTTGCACCGTTCGAGGTCGGGTTTTGCAGTGACTGGCTGTGGGACAGTGACGACATTGTTATTTACGAAGACCCAACTGATGTCGGATGGTATCTGGCGTACAACACCAGGCTTGGCACTTACGTGCACGTGATGTATCTCGGCGGGGCTTAAGGGAAGTGGTCTCATTCCAACGGGTACCTGAACGATTGATGATGAAGTCGAGTCAGGAGATCGGCTATGGAAGAGGAACAAATCGGCTGCGCCCATAGCACTTGTAAATGTCAGGTTGCGCTCTGTTAGCCAGACTGGTTTCTGTCTTCGGCAAAGTCGGCGTACGTGAACTTGACTCGACCCTCGCGACTGCAGTGTGCTCGAAAAAATGTTCGACCGTTAGACAGTCGCGGGACCACGTTTTTCTTGTGGCCAATTTGTGACCAGAATTCCCAGCACACGACGTATACTGAACCGTAGCGGATGGGACGGAATGTAAAAACCCTGGAATATCTGTGGTGGCTGCAACTTTAGAAAAGGCAAAAACTTACGTTTTCGCCGAACCCTTGGTTCGGGACCGAGAGGTCGGAGGTTCGAATCCTCTCGCCCCGACCAAAACCCTCAAACACATCAATAATTAAGAGAGGCGTGGCGACGAGTCCGGTTTTCGACGTGGCCAATTTGTGTCCAGAAATGACAGCACGGGACGTGTAGCGAACTGTAGCGCATGGGACGGAATGTGAAATCCCGAGGATTTCCCAACCGCGAAACCCTTAAAACTAGAAATATTTGTGTAGCGACCGGTCACTCGGTCTATAACCGAGAGGCCGGAGGTTCCAATTCAGATGCCGAAGGCTAGACTTGTTGATGTAGGTGTCTGGCTTAATTAAATTTATGGCGGGCGATGGCCCGAGGAGGAATTCGAACCCCTCTTTAGTCTCACTGTGCTCATCAATAATAGACACCAAACAGACACCAAAATGTCTCGTCGTGTTCCGAACTACTTCGGCTGCGTGGCAAAGATGCAACAGGTCGATCTCCGAGCGGCGCTCCGTTAGACGATAGAATAGAGCCCAACGTGCTCCCCGCGGCTAGCCGAACCTCAGACGCAACAGAATTGTGTATCTGAATTGAGGTAAGAAATCTGGACTTACCGCATCAGAACAGCTTGTATTCTGAAACCTGATTCCAAATATGTGGCGGTCCTAACGCTTGCGCGGCACAATTGGCAAGACGACATACGACAGGTGCTCGCCGTCGTGATAGATCTTCTGCTCCGCAACCTGCATGCGGGTCGTCTGTCCGAGCGCTTCGCCCGTGTTGAGATTACGATCGTATTTCGGAAATGCGCTCGACGAGATCTCGATTCTGAACCGATGGCCCTTGCGGTACAACTGGCAGGTGTTCCACAGATCCAAATCATAATCGTAAACACGCATCGGCTCGATCAAAGAAGGCTTGTCCATTCCCTCACGAAATCGTGCGCGCACCATTCCATCATTCAGCCGTTGCGCATAGCCATTGGGCCAAACGTCAATCAGCTTGGCCATGAAATCAGTGTCGCGTGCGGAGGAGGCGGCCGCCAGTCGGACACGAATTGGTCCGCATACCTCTAGATCATCTGTTAACGGCTCGCTCGTATAGACGAGCACGTCCGGGCGCTCCTCGATCGTACGATAGTCGTCCGGCCCGCCGATTTGAGCGAAGCTTGCATCAGTGATAAAGGGCACGGGCTTGGCCGGATCATACGAGTAATTGTCTGCCGGCTCGTTCGCCGGCTGAGTGGTTGATAAGGTGCCATCACCGAAAAGCGTGTTCGCCTTCCCATTACTGTGCAGATAGTATTTCGTCCACTGCGTGCGCGCGATGGGCCATTCGTTTTCATCGCGCCAGACATTTTCGTTCATCACGAAAATGCGCACGGGCGGCTCGTGCGACAGGCCGTTGTCAATTCCCTTCAGCCAGTAATCAAACCAGCGCAGCCAATAGGTGTTTATGTCGATAACCGCGGTCGGACCAAAATCGATTTGACCAAGTTTGGTGGATGAGTTGATGGCATGCGGCCATGGGCCAATCAGAAGTCTTTGGCTGCGGCGAATCTCAGCGGTCTCGCCCTTCGTGGTGACACCCACGAAATTTAGCGGTGTACCGACTTGTTCGTCGTCATACCAACCCGAGATGTTCAGGACGGGGACACGCACGCGTTCGTACTTGTCCTGGTAACGTTTGTACTCCCACCAACTATCCAACTTTGCATGTTCAACTTCCTCTTTCCAGAACCGGTTGGGACGCCCCATCGCCTCGTCCATCGTGATCAAAGGCAGATGCTCGTAAAGCTTCTTCCAGTCTACTGCTTCCATGTTTTGCAGGACGTGACCCGCCGTGAAGTGATACCAACTGATGTCGACCGGCAGCGGCTGGCCTGTGGGCCACTCGACAAATGGATCCGACGGCGAAGCGAGCACGATCATGGTGGCGAGGTGTGGCGGTTGCTTAACGGCGGTGAGCCATTGGATCGCGCCATTGTACGAGCCACCCAGCGTACCTACTTTCCCGGTTGACCACTGCTGCGTGGCACACCACTCAATGGTGTCATAGCCGTCTTGTGCATCGTTACGATAAGGCTCGAAAGTGCCGTCCGAATCTCCGCGCCCGCGCACGTCCATAAAGACCACGACATAACCGTGAGCCACGAAATACTGCGCAATCTTAAAGTTGCTCGCGCTGGTCTTGGTGTAGGGGGTGCGATTGAGAATAACCGGAAAGCGTCCCGGCGTTTTGGGCCGGTACACGTCGGCAGATAGCTCGGTGCGGTCGCGCATCGGGACGCGACGATTGAAATCTATTGCGACTTCATAGGTCTGTTGAGCCGATCCGATCTGCGGATGTGGCGACGGTGTGACTTGCTGGCCGAGAATCGCCAGAACAAAAGCGCAGGATAAAACCGCAGAGATCAATCTTATATACATATTTTTCGCAGCAAACTTCTCATGTCGGAGCATGAAGCTACGGATTCTTAAGACCTATTTTAAGGAAGCGCACATTGCCGATGCGGTATCTCTGCCAATCTTTGTAATCAAAGTGCCACCACTCGGCTTCGTATACCGTGAAGCCCTCGGCCTCCATCGCGGCACGCAGGAGATCACGATGCCAGCGTTGTAGCGAAGTACCGCCGTGATAGTTTGGGTAGGCGCGGTCCGTCGTCTCATCGTACGTACTTACCATTTCCACCGGTTTGCCACTCTTCAGATCATAAAGCGACAGGTCAACCGCACAGCCGCGGTTGTGACGCGAACCCTTCGAAGGATCAGCAACAAAGAGCTTCTTGTCGGCTGGTGTGGCGTCCCAAAACACTTTAGTCACATACCAGGGCCGGTACCCGTCATGGACCAGCAGACCATAACCGAGCGATTTAAGTTTTCGATTAACGCGAACGACGGCTTCTGCGGCCGGACGCTGCATGAACGCTCGCGCCTGGGAATAGAAAACCGTGCCGAACAAATTGTTGGTAGTGGCGTAGCGGATATCCAGCTTGATCGTCGGATCAAGTTTCCTCAGTTCGACCAGATCAGTAGGCAGAAAATCTCCGGTTTCGTTCGGAGGCTGGGCTGTAAGCGCCTCCTTAATAAGTATGGGTACCGGGCGGAGAGGCTGCACTTTGAGTTGATTCGCGCCCTCCTCTGGACCGAGAGGCTTGCGGTTGTACAGCAATTTGCCAAGGGCAACTCGCGCCACCCGTCTTCGGCCATTGCGCGAAAACAGAACGCGCTCGCCTCTACGACTCGTGGAGGCGTCAAACTCAAACGAATTTGCGGTGAGCTCTCGTAATGGAGCGAGTTCAGTTCGGTTGAATAAGACACAGAGCTTTCCGTCGCTTTCGAGAATGATCAAAGGAGTCTCGTTGTCGCTAACATACTCGCCGAGCAAAGGCCGCCATCGGGCAGGAGCAGGTGAAGGTTTAGGCGTGGTTGCAACTTGCGGGAGCGGCGAAACTTGATAACTTGCCCTGACGCCAATCCAGATCGCCAGCGTTAGGAGAATCGCAGTTAGCAGTCGTGTTAATGATAGTCGTCTCATCGTGATTCTCGGGATGCTAATTAATACGTCGAGCTGAAGTGTAAGAGATTTCCGGCGAAGCAGAACCATAGCACCCCAAGACATGCGAGTAGCATTATGGTTGCTCGTAATTTACCCCAAATAGTTTTTCGTTTGCTCATCCATGCAAGCACGGCATTGAGAAGCACAACGATTGTGCCGGCGGCGCCCAGGACACCGATGAACTGGACCAGGTAGAACCACTTGGTGCCTTTATCGCTGAAGATATCAAGATGCGTGAGCCCATAAGTCACCAGGCTAAATAGCGAAACGACGAAAATAAGATCAAAAGCAAAGACAATTCGAACTCCCAACCGCAGCCAGAGTTCCTTACTTGTTAACTCTAACTTCCGTCCGAAATGTCTTCTCACGAACCAGGCAACGGGCCACAGTATTAGCGTCAGAAGCATTAGAACAAGCGAAATACACAACACAGTAAGAAGAAGCTTTCCATTCTGAAGTGCGCCCACTCGTTGCCCGACAAAGAATGGAAACGGCAGGATCATTTGCAGGTTTCCACTCTGATCCGGTTTAAACATTAATTTGTCTTGACCGTCTCGCTCGACGAATGTCATCGGACCGGCAGCCTCCCAGCGTTTGGGCTTACCGCTCGCGCCGGTCAGCAGCGACACTTCGATATCACCATTGCCTGCCGGCGACACTGTGAACTGACCAAGCAAAGATGCAGTCTGCAGGAAAGAAGTTTCGCTGCGGCGGCTCAAAGTGTATGTGCCAGCGACCGCTTTGGCGGCGTCGTTTGAGTTTGACGAGGTTGCAGCGGCCACCGAATACGGATAATAACGATCAAGGAATGCCTCCCAAAGGATTATCCTGGGAAAAGCTCCCAAACCGGTTTCCTTACCCGCGCTGTTATATGAAACGAAAAAGCCTACCTTTTGATCTAAAACCAGATGTAGATCACTGTGGAAGTAAATGGTATCGCCACCGTGTCCAATTATCCGATGACCATTGCGCGATTCTTCATAAAAGCCATAGCACATGGCGTTCGCGGCGTCATCAAGCGCAAACAATCGGCTGTGCATCAAGCGCACCGTCTCTGGTTTGAGAATGTGGGCCTCGCCTAACTGGCCATCCTGTAAATGGGCCATCATGAATTGGGCCATGTCCGTGGCAGTGCTGCTAAGACTTCCGGCCGGAAAAGGGTTGATGACTTCGAATGGTTGTGCGGGATCTGAGCCCAGCTGGTAACCTCCAGACATCGAAGCAGCAAGACTCGACGGAAGCGGCTGAGCAAATGTCGAGTGCGTCATGCGTAGCGGCATGAAAATATTCTCGGCGATGTACTCGTCAAAAGGACGGCCTGATACGCGCTGAACAATGTATCCGGCCAGCGCGGTTGCGTAATTAGAATAAGCGGGAACTGTGCCCGGCGGATAGATGCGGGCGGGAATGTGAGTTTTGAGATATTCACCTAAATTAGGAGTGCCGGACGTAGTGAACAGATCTTTGATCTGCTCCTCGAAGCCCGGTGTGTGAGTCACGATGTTCTTCAGCGTGATCGGCTTTCCGAACGCCTCAGGGATCCTGAAATCGAGATAGTCGTTTACGTCCCGGTCCAAATCGAGCTTGCCCTGTTCAAACAATTGCATGATGGCGGTCCAGGTGAAAAGCTTTGAAATCGAGCCCGGCCGAAACAGAGTCTCCGGCGCTGACACAAACTGTTTCTTCTGAACATCAGCGTAGCCGTAGCCTTTGACAAAAAGCAGTTTCCCATCCTTCACGATTGAAACGGTCGCCCCGGCAATATCGGTCTGACTGAGCTGCAAAGGAACTATGCCGTCCAGAAATGCTTCGACATCAGCAGCGGTCATCTCATGAATGCTTTCGCGTACCGTCTCAGGATTTGGCGATGGTGAAGCTTCTTTTTTCGTGAACGCCGGGTTGGTGGGAACCTGACCAATCACAAGCGACGTCAAAGCGAGGGCACAGAGCAGTAAAGCCATTAATCTTCTCACGATTGCATCTCCTCAATAATCAGTTTAAAGGCCCCTCACTTTATCTTGACCGGAAGAGCGATGTAAGAGGCATTGCGGCCCGAGCGAAAGACTCGCTGGGTGGCCGGCTGAAAATCAGATTCCTTTGCCAGGAAAATGTTCGGGACGAATTTCTGCGGATTCCGGTCGTACAGCGGGAACCAGGTGCTCTGAACCTGGACCATGATGCGATGACCTTGAAGGAACGCGTGATTGTTTGTATGAAGGTCAATGGCGTATTCAACGATCTGGTTTGCGGGAATGGGCTCAGGCTCTATGAACGAATTGCGGAAGCGGCCGCGCAGAATCTCGTCGGCGATCATCAGTTGATAGCCCCCCATTGTAGGATCTTTGGGGTAACTCTCCGGATAAACATCGATCAGCTTCACTATCCAATCGCTATCAGTTCCCGAAGTCGAAGCGAAGAGGTGCGCCATGATGTCACCGGCGATGACCGTATCCTTTTTCAAAGGTTCGGTCTCCCAGGTCAGCACGTCGGGGCGATTTTGAACAAACCGCTGGTCCTCAACGAGCCAGCTCGACCAGCGCGAGCCTCCCTGGTCCGCCGGATTGTAGGTGGGTTCGACGGGTCGTTGTCTGTACGGGACAGGATGCGCAGGATCGGAGACGTAGCTGTCGAACTGCGACTGTTGTCCTGAAGGCGGGTCGAATGAAAGCTCACCATTTCCGCGAAAGTAAAGCTGGCGCTGAGTAACATTGGCGCGTGGCGGCCAGCTATCGAACGACGTCCATCGATTGGAGCCGGTCTCGAACGTCAGCGCTTCGGGCTGATTGAGTTTGCCTTTGTCCTTCAAATAGAAGGCAAACCACGGATGAAAAACCTCAGCGCGAAAGTATTGGCTCGCCGGGCTGCCAAAATCGATGTTTCCCAATTTATCTCCGGTGAGACGATTCCATCCGCCGTGGTTCCACGGGCCGGCCACCAGGTAATTGACATGATTCATATCAGTCTTCTCCAGAATCTCATACGCCTTGACTGGTCCATAAAAATCTTCCTGGTCCCACCAGCCGGCGACGTGCATGATGGGCACCGTGACCTTCTTGAGCTGATTAACCAGGGCTTGCTGCTGCCAGAACTCATCGTAATTCGGATGAGAAACAAAGTTATTCCACGTCGGTATCTTTCCGTGAAAGTATTTCGCGTCAACGTTCGAGAGTGGACCGAGTCGCAAATACCATTGATAAGTATCGTATCGATCAAATTTGAAGTTGGTCGTCAGATTTGACGATTCCAGCGCAAAGCAATACTCGAAACCATAGCTAAGCCGAAACGCTCCGTTGTGATGAAAGTCATCACCTAGAAACATATCGGCGGGAGTCGCCTCTTCAACCACGGCTTTCAGCGCGGGATGCGGTTCGAGCACCGCCATCACCACGAGCCAGCCGGGATAGGACGTGCCGAACATTCCCACGCGCCCGTTGTTGTTGGGCAAGTTCTTAAGCATCCAGTCGATCGTGTCGTATGTGTCGGTCCCTTCGTCGATGGCTTTCGCATTTCGCGAATCACGCAGAGGACGCAACATGACGAACTGTCCTTCCGATTTGAAGCGACCACGAATGTCCTGAAAAGCAAAGATGTACCCGTCTTCAATCAACTCCTTGAGAATGCCGCTCGGAAAGGCTCGATAGGTTCCATCAATGCCGTAGGGCGTGCGATTCAAAAGAATTGGCAATGGCCCGCTGTGCGACTCTGGCGTGTAGATTATGGTGTGCAGTTTCACGCCGTCGCGCATTGGAACCATCTGTTCGATCTTTTTGAAACCGTCAGGCGGATCGGGCGGGTTGGTTTGAGCGTGAAGCAGCACCGGGTCAAATGACCGAGGTTGGAATTTGGGGCTGCGTCGTGTTTGAGCGACTGTGATCACACACAGCGCGAGTATTAATGTAAGACTCAGAAGCTTTCGTAAATTGATTCTCATTGATGTGTGACTGCCTTCTCTACGCTGCTGTACTTTTTAAGTAAATCTATCGCTCGATCTGCCAGCTTGAAGAGATGCGGATGCGCGCGATTGCCATTGGTCAGGATGGCGAAGCCGAACTTGCGATCCCGATTGCCAAGCAGGAAAGCCGTATAACCGGGAACGCTGCCGCTGTGCGCGATGTAGCGGTCGCCATCGCGCACTTGTGTCCACCACGTCAGTCCGAACCCCGCGGTTTCATTTCCCCAAATGCCCTCTATCCCTCCCTTGAATTGGTCATATTGGCGTGTGAACATCTGCTCCAAGGTCTGCTCGCTAATGATCCTTTTCTCTTTGAAGGCCCCGCCATTGAGATTGGTGATTAACCAGTTGGCTTGATTGAGCACCGTGCCATAGACAATGCCCGCCGGCCAGACGGAGGCCCTAAGTCGCACTGTTGCTACCTGGCTCCCGGTCTTTTCTTCGATTGTGTAGGGAATGGAGAGACGCTCTTCCATATCCGGTCGCGGCTCGAACGCCGTACTCGTCATCTCCAACGGCGTGAAGATGTGCTCCTGAATGTATTGTTTGTAGGGCTCGCCCGAAAACTTCTGCACCAGATAAGCGATCAACGTGTAGGCCATATTTGAATAGACGACAGAAGTGAGCGGAGGCTTGGCGACTTTGAGCGACTTCCGGAGATATTCTTCCAGCCCTGGCGGTAGGGTGTCGCCCCATACCGGAAATGGGCCGAAGTCGCCGGGTAAGCCTGAAGTGTGAGTTAGCAGGTGGCGAAACGTGACCGGGTGCTGAGGATCTTCACCCTGAATCTTGAATTCAGTAAGGTAGTCATTGACGCGATCGTCAAGCTTGAATTTGCCCTGTTCCATCTGCTGGAGCAAAGCGATGGTGGACATTGCCTTGAAGGTTGAGCCGATCAGGTAGACCGTGCTTGGCGTGGCGGGAGTGCGCGCCCACAGATTCGAGTAACCGTACCCGCCAGACCAGATCACTCGATCACCGGCTACTAACGCGATAGAGGCCGAAGGGATATTCCCTGCGATCAATGTTCGCTGAATCTCAGGTTCGAGCTCTGCAACGACGCGATCGATGTTAACGGTTTGGGCGTTAGCAAGCCTGTTAGCCGTCAGAACTATCGCGAGCACACTGATGGTGAGAAACAACCACTCGCGCAAGCGAGCTGGTCTCTGGGTTCTGCGTTTGAAATCATTCATGTCTTGTCATTAGTCGGGCGTCAATAGCCAATGGTCAGTTGCTATGGAGAACTAACGGCTGACCCGTGGCGAGTTTTTATTGCTTCGACACGCGATTGATGGGCGCGGGTCTTGGCACTCGTCGAACCGGGTTCTGCTCGAGCAGCTTCAGTGCTTCCTGCACCGCTCGTTCAAGCTGCGGATCGTGTCCTTTGATCACCTCGGCGGGCGTGTACTCCACCTCGATATCCGGGGCCACGCCTTCGTTCTCTACGGCCCACTTACCCGAAAGGTCATAAAATGCCAGCGATGGCGCAGTGATGCTGCCGCCGTCGATCGTTGGTGGACCACCAAGCGTGCCGACAAGACCGCCCCACGTCCGAGTTCCGACCAATGGCCCAAGCTTTCGCAAATGAAAGTAATAGGGTAGTGCGTCGCCGCCTGAGCCGGCCGATTCGTTGATGATCATCACCTTAGGACCATAGATTCCGGCGGTCGGTGAGGTCGCAGGCAGTCCGTCGCGCTGAACGAAGTAGCCCATGAGTTTTCGATCTAATTCGTTGACTATATAATCGGCGACTTGGCCGCCGTGATTGTATCGTTCATCAATGATCGCCCCGTCTTTATCCTGTTGGGCATAGTAATAGCGAGTGAAGTAGGTGTAACCCGGACCGGCAGTGTTAGGAAGCCACACATACGCGAGGCGCCCACCCGAGAGCTTGTCCACTAGCCTGCGGTTGTCTTCAACCCACGCCCGCGTTCTAAGACCGTCTTCGCTCGGGACCGGAATTACGGTAACAACGCGTGAGCCTTCTATCGAGGGAGTCTTGTTCACTCGAATTAGCGTTTGACGTCCGGCGGTCCCCTCGAAGAGGCTGTAGAGATTCGTGGCTGCCACGAGCGGTCGGCCATTTACTTCGAGCAGATAATCGCCTTCAGCGACCTGAATTCCCGGTGCGCTCAGCGGCGCTCGCAAGTCGGGGTTCCAATTCTCGCCGGTGAAAATTCGCTTGATCCGATAGCGCCCGTTTTCTACTGCGAAGTCCGCTCCCAACAAACCGACCGACACCGGATCCTCGCTCGGCACGTCGCCGGCGCCGATTAGATACGAGTGGCCTACCGTCAACTCGCCGCCCACCGTAGCGATCAGGTATCCCAGGTCGGCGCGGTGTCCCACGTAGGCAAGAAGCGGACGATACTTGTCGTAGATCGCCTGCCAATCGTTCCCGTGCATCTTTGGATCGTAGAAGTACTCGCGCTGGATGCGCCACGTCTCACGATAAATCTGTTCCCACTCGGCGCGAGGATCGATCCGCATTTCCAATTGGGCCACGTTGATTGGCCCTTCGCCGACTTTCGCAGGGCGATCAGTAGCAACAATTCCCCAACTGCTGCCTCCGCCACCGCTGGCTTGATAAAGAAGTTTTTTTTTGTCTGCCGACAACGAGTATGAGCGAACGCCTTCAAGGAAAGGGCTTGCCGTCCGCTCTTTGAGTTGATATCGCTGCAATCGCAATGACGGTGGCGCAGGTCCTGTGGTCGCGATTGGTTCGGTATAGTAAAAGCTCCCCGTTGCGCCCGCCGAGAGGTAACTGTAATCGCCTGCTGGTATGTTGACGGCGAGTATTCGTTGGCCGATTCCTTTCACGTCGATGCGAACGTTGATCGTCTTTGACACGGCAGGTGTCGGTTGCGGCGCCGGCTCTGCGCGCGGTTCTTGAGTAGGCGCAGGTCTTGGCTCGTCGCCAGTCTCCGGCAAGAGCGGCGATGGTTCACTCACGCCAAGCACAGCCAGATAGATCGCTCTGCGCACGGGACGATCTATCGAGCTCATCTCCAGCCAGCCGGTACTCGGTCCGTAGTTCGTGCTTGCCAGGAAGTAGAGGTACTTGCCTCCTACATCAAAGGCGGGCGAGATCGAGTCCGCCAATCCATCAGTAACCTGGTACGCCCTCTTGTCAGCCAGGGAATAAAGGAAGATGGCCCGCAGATGGCTGGGCAAATTCTTTGAGTAGGCGACCCACTTCGAATCCGGCGCCCAGGTCGCATCGAACGAGCGTATTGGATCGGGATAGTTGTCGGTATCAATCTTCGTCGGCTTCCCACTAGCTACGTCGATCACCCAAAGGTTGCCGTGATTATCCTGAAGCAAAATCTGCGTTCCATCCGGTGACCAGGCAGGCGCGGAGAAGAAAGCTGTTGATGGCAACGCGATTGCCCGCTGCTTCGTGACGCCGAGCGGATTGCCAAGCATGAGTTGGTACTCTCCGCTTGTGTCGGAAAGCCAGGCGAGTTGAGCGCCATCGGGCGACCACAATGGACTGCGGTCGTGAGCGCCAGTGCTTTGCGTCAGGTTTCGATAGTCTCCCTTTTCCGCCGGCACGGTGAAAATTTCGCCACGAGCTTCGAAGGCCGCACGAACTCCAGTCGGCGAGAGCGCCGAGTTACGAATCATGGTAACTACTTTCTTGAACTGAGGACGCGCCCAGGGAAGATCGCCGGTCACTTCAATGTTTAGCCTTTGCGCCGCTCCAGTATTTGCATCGGCCAGATAGATATAGCCGGCCTGCTCATAAACAATTGCATCGGGACCAGCCGACGCCGTCATGATATCGAAGTCGTCATGATGCGTGAGTTGCGACATTTGCTTCGTGTCGATGCGGTAGGCGAAAAGGTTAACCGTGTGGTTGCGATCGGAGAGAAAGTAGATCGTATTGCCGAGCCACATCGGCAGCGTATCGTTGCTGTTGTTCCATGGAAGTTTTTCAACAGAGTAGTCGGCCAGGTTCATCACTGAGATTGGATGAGTCCGCCCACCACGATAGTGCCGCCATTCGCTGGTCTCGTACCACTCTGGAATGAAGGCGGTCGTTAACTCCTCGTAAGCCAGTCGGCGACTATCTGCTGAGTACGAGGCGGTGAATGCGCGCGGCATCGGCAGCGGCTCGGGCACTCCGCCATCCAAACCCATGGTCCAAAGGCGAAAGTACGCCTGTTGCGGCGCGCTCGTTCGCACAGAAGCGAATATCACGCGGCGACCATCAGGCGTCCACCCACGAACGCGATCGATGCCCGGATGATAAGTAAGGCGCTTTGGATCGCCGCCCTTGGAGGGCACGAGATATACATCGGTGTTTCCGGCAATCGTTGAGGTGAACGCGATCTGCGAGCCGTCAGGAGAGAAATATGGATCAAGCTCGACACCGGGCGTGGAAGTGACACGCCGGGCTTGCCCACCACTGCGTGAGACGACCCATAAGTCGCCGGCGTACTCGAAAGCCACCGAGTCGCGACTCACCGTTGGATGGCGGAGCAGTCGCGTTCCCTGCGCGCTCACGATGCCTGAGATGGATACCCACAATAGAAGTGCAAAAACTAGTCCGCGTAGTTTCATTGATAGCTCCCACAAGAAGTTCATAGTCGACGAAGCGCGTTGTTCGAAGTCTGTACTATTTGATTTTACCCGGCCCCCAAAGTGCTCGCCCTGGCTTCGCGCCCGTGTGCTCGCCGTCTTTCAGCACCTGAACGCCGTTGACGAAAACGTGTTTGACTCCGATCGAATATTGATGCGGTTGCTCGAAGGTGGCGCGGTCGGCGATCGTCTGCGGGTCAAACACCACTACGTCCGCGAACATGCCCGGCTTCAGAAAGCCGCGATGGTCCAACTCCAGATTTGTAGCAGGAAGGCCCGACAATCGCCGCACCGCTTCGGAAAGCGAGATCACTTTCTCATCCCGTACGTATTTGCCTAAGAGACGTGCAAAGTTACCGTAGGCGCGCGGGTGGGTGGAGGATTTAAGAAAAACTCCTTCGGGCGCCATCGATGCAGCGTCAGAGCCGAGTGAAACCCATGGTTGACGTAATTCTTTCTTAAGATTGTCCTCAGCCATCAGGAAGTAGACTGTGCCGACGCGAGATCGGTCTTCAAGTATTAAGTCCATGATCGTTTCGATCGGGTCTTTTCCGCGCATCTTCGCGACCTCGGCCAGAGTTTTGCCCGTAAGCGGTTTCAGCTTCTCGGACTTAAAACCGACCAGCAGAATGCGCTCCGGCGATCCTGCGGCCAGGTAGAGGTTCTCCCATTTGTTGCTCGGCGCGCTCACTTCCGCGGCTATCTTCTGGCGCGTGGCTTGATCTTCGAGCCGTTTGAAGAGGGCTTCGTAGCCCCCATCCATGGTCCATGGCGGCAGGCTGGCGTTGAGCCCCGTGGCACCTGCTGGATACATGTACATATCAGCAGTGACCTTTAGACCACTGCGGCGCGCGGCGTTGACGAGCGCTAACACCCTGTCCACCTTGTCCCAGTTTTGCCGTCCGGCGGCTTTGATGTGATAAATCTCTGCAGGAAGTCCCGCCTCGCGGCTGATACGAATCAACTCTTCCACTGCTCCGACCCACTCATTGCCTTCGCTACGCAGGTGGGAGATGTATTTGCCCTTGTAGCGCGCCGCAACCTTGCACAGCTCGATCAGCTCCTCCGTCCGGGCATAAAACGCGGGCGCATATATTAAGGAGGAGCCGACACCAAGCGCGCCTTCCTCCATTGCCTGGCGCACGAGTTCGCGCATCTGCTGAAGCTGTGCTGGTGTCGGTTGGACGTCCCCTTCGCCGAGGACGTACTGCCGAACCGTGGTCGCACCAACGAAGGAGGCGACGTTCTGTGAGACGCCGCGCTGCTCGAGATATCTCAGATACTCCGCGAGAGTGGTCCATTCTATGTCGAACTTGATATCGTCCTGTTCGGCGACCACCTGCTTCTTCAACCGCTCGTTGAGCGGTCCCATTGACCAGCCTTCGCCCATGATCTGGGTAGTTACGCCCTGCCGAACCTCACCTTGCGAGCGACCGTCAACGATCAGGGACTCTGTGGACCACGACAGCATGTTGATAAAGCCGGGAGCAACAGCGAGGCCACGCGCGTCCACTACGTTTCGCGCGTGTTGCCTGCCCAGGTTCCCAATGGCGACGATGCGGTCGCCTTTAATAGCAACATCCACTCGCCTGGGAGCGCGTCCAGTCCCGTCATAAACCGTGCCGCCCATGATAAGGACATCAAAGTCTGTCGGCCGAACCGCTTGCCCGACGGTAGCCAAAGGCACAGCCAGCGTTAACAACAAAGTAAGATATTTATTCAGGCGCATTACAATCTCCCC
>DATLBQ010000477.1:0-11145 GCA_035526805.1 Pyrinomonadaceae bacterium | reverse complement strand
ACAGAATCCTACAAATCCTAAGCGTCACTCTTTTCGAGAAAACCCCGATTCTAGAGGCTCTTTCATTGTCACAATGCGAAATGGAGCTAACCACTCCTTGCAAACAATTGATCCTGTTCCACTAACGTTGGGACAGTAGTGTGCACCGATAACAAAATAACTTGTAGTCGTCGAGTAACTGAGCAGCGCAGTCTGGGCGACGACGATTGGAGCTATTAAGGCACCCACGCCAAAGAATGAATGCATGGCATTCATGTATGGCGCCACGCGGTTTCCGTGGACGCACGGCAGCAGAGTATTAGCGCCCACATCAAGAGTAGCCTCCGCCGCGCCGAGTATGAGCATTACAATGAGCATCAACCAGAGTTTGGGAACGACCGGAACAAGGGTCATCATGATGGACATTGCAAAGAGCATCACAGCCATCACTGGATTACCGACCCGGCGATCAAACAGTCGGCCACCACGAACCGCACCAAGCACATAGCCCATCGATCGAGCAGTGAAAAGGTAGCCAATCGCACCCAAGCCTACATGTGTTTGTTCAGCCAGACCTGGCAGAGTCGGGCCAAGCGATCCAACGGTCAGGCCAAGTGCGATGAACGCGGCAAAGT
Source organism: Pyrinomonadaceae bacterium (assembly GCA_035526805.1). Classification (GTDB taxonomy): domain Bacteria; phylum Acidobacteriota; class Blastocatellia; order Pyrinomonadales; family Pyrinomonadaceae; genus PSRF01. The sequence continues at coordinate 10,531 of DATLBQ010000477.1, read as the reverse complement.
ACGCTACCGTCAGGCGGTAGGTTGCTGGTCTGCCGCTCGTCAACGGCACAGATAGAGCTGTTGAACTCATTAAGCCGACATAACCTCGATCATCATTTGTTGGCTGAGAGTCGGGCGTTTTGAAGCGACTCACCCAGTGTCCACAAGGAGGCACCGAGCAGCACTACATCTTTAAGTAGAAATCCGCCCAAACCCGAAAGCGCTGGAAAGCCGCCGAGACTCTTTTCCCAACCCGGCAAAGAAAACAGAAACGTTAACGTGGCTAAGAACGTGAAAACAGCAAGCACACTTCCGATCGCCGAAAGTCTGGCTGAGATTGGCCGAATCGCAATCAACAGGGCTGCTGTGATCTCAGCAAGTCCGATGATGTTAGAAGTGGCTTGCACGGTAAAAACTCTGTACATCCAGCTCATCAGCGGACTGGTCTCGACCAACGACTTGATGCCCTCGGCTTCATACATCGTAAACTTCATCGCGCCGATCCAACCCAGCACAATTACCAGCCATAGCGAATTAGAAACTCGCCGAGCTTCTTTATCGCACCATCATTTCTTGTGACCGCCGTCTCGTTAACCATAGTTAAGTTCCTTCACTGATATTCATGATTGGCAGTTGACTACGGTCGCACTCCGGGAATATTGAGCCGGATGTGATACAAACCTGAGCGCGCACAGAGATACAAAGTCTTCCCGTCCGCATCTCCCCAGGCCATATTGTGCGGATGTCGCGGCGTGACGATCGTGCCGAGGTGTTTGCCTTCCGGCGAGATGACCCAAAGTCCGCCGGGAGCGGATACGTACAGATTGCCCTTTTTGTCGACCTTGATGCCGTCGAGTCCGTCCTCGCCGGGCGCGCTGGTGAAATCAAAGAAGAGTTTTCTATTCTTCAGCGTGCCATCGGGTTGCACTTCGTAGCGCATGATCGCCTTGTGCTTCTCGCCGATCTCACTCACTGGCTCGTCGCTGGCGGGCGCATGTTGGCCTGTCAGCGCACGCGGCCAGTTGCCGACATACAGAAACTTCTCGTCCGGAGATAAGGCGATTCCATTTGGACCGCTGAAGTCCTTGCTGATGAGCTGTAGCTTGCCTTTGTAAATCGAAAAGATACCGCTGAATGGCAACTGCTTGCGCGAGTCTTCAAAAGCCTTGGGAAAACCGAATGGTGGATCAGTAAAGAAGAGCGTGCCATCGGATCGATAAACCAGATCGTTTGGACTATTCAAACGCTTGCCCTGATAACTATCCGCCAGAATCGTCTGTGTTCCATCTTTCTCGTCACGAACGACGCGACGATTGCCGTGCTGGTTAATCGTGAGACGTCCCTGCGGATCGAGCGTCAGACCATTCGATCCGGGTTGGCCATAATCGGCAATGTCGGCGCCTGAATAGCCGCTCGGCGTGCGAAACAGATTGAGTTTTCCTTCCGCATTTCCGTTGGGCGCGTACTTGTAGATCGTGTTCGCGTTCGGATCGCTGAACAGCAGGTAGCCGCCATCCTTGTTCACCCAAATCGGTCCTTCGGTAAACTTGAATCCCTCGGCGAGCTTGAAAACTTTCGGATTTGGTCCGACGACTTCGTTTATTGCCGGGTCGTTGCGCACAACCTCGACGTTGACTTCGTTTGGCGTCAACGCGACCGGGCCAGGCTCAGTGTTGTAGAACGAGAGCTTCGCGTAGCGCAGGTAAATGAAATTTGTCGGCGGATTTGAAAGCGGGCCGTTGATGCCGAAGATGGCCAGTTGAATTTGCTGACTCGGTTTCACGTTGCGGCCAACAACCAGGTGGTTCTCCGCATTCCAGCCGGCGATGACCGATCCGCCTGATTGGCCCAATGCTCGCGACAATTCACCGTCAACCCAGATCTCGGCATAGTCATCGAGCGAGGTTTCAAAGATCGCTGTCGTTCCAGTTGGATCGAAATCACCGACACGTTCGGGAATGGTCAGCTTAATGCGATACCAATTGAAGCCGAGCCGACCGTTGCCGCGGCGCTGATCCAAACTTGTAGGACTAATCGTCTCCCACTTCGAATCGTCAAAGTCCAAGCCACCGGCATGGGGCGTGTAATCATAGGTCTTTACGGGTGGGCCAGTCGGCTGCTTGTCTGGTCCGGCGCCCACGAAATCAACCTCGACAATTTTCGTGTCGCTGTAGCGCCATTCGCCTTTTACCACACGCAGGCCATCGTCGGTTGCAAGATCGATCATCGCTTGCGGCTTGCCGGTCGGGACATCCGCCGATGTCTTCATTGGCTGCGAGGCATGCGTCAGGCTTCCCGATAGACCAACGTACAGCGCTGCTGCAACGATCAAGAAGAATCCGCCTCTAAGCATTAGGTTCAAATTTCGCGCGCTCATTTGTTGTCTCCTTTGATAGCCGCAGCCGCGTAATCGGCTCCGACCTTCGCGATGTCTTCGTCTTCCTGGGGCGAGTTGCCGCTGACTCCGATCGCGCCGACTACCTTGCCATCGATGATGATCGGAACTCCGCCTTGCAAGGCCACCGCTCCCGGTAGAGCCAGCGCTGCCACTCGGCCATTCTTCACCTGGTCCTCAAACACCTTGCTTGGCCGTCGAAAAATCGCCGCCGTGCGGGCTTTGGCGATTCCCACATCGACGCTGGCGACCTGCGTGTCGTCCAGCCGTTCGAGCACCAGCAAGTAACCTCCGTCGTCCACAACTGCGATCACGACCGTGGCGCCTCGCTTCTTTGCTTCCGCCTCAGCAGCCGCCGCAATCCTTTTCGCTGCGTCGAGCGTCAGCACTTGTTTGGTTGGCAACTGGGCTTCAACGGCCATTGCAGCCAGCATCACTAACAATGTCGCCGCAAGAATCTGAATTCGTTTCATGAGAATCCTCTTTTCAGTAGGGTGGCAAAGCCGCCAAGACGCTACCGAACCTTAATTGTGTAGTAGAGAAATGCTCCGCCGACTTCCTTGAACCAGTGTGGAGTGTTGTTCGGGACGATGATCACGTCGCCCTTTGACAATTGGCGCGTCTCGCCGCCGTCGATCCGCGCACCACGAATTTCGTTTGGCGCAATTTCTTTCGCATCGACCGCTGTGCCCCCAGTCACAAAGGTCGCCGTGCCCTCCATTACATAAATGATGTCGGTGTCCAGCATGTGAATCTCAGCCATGCCGGGCTGATCACGCCGGCTGGTGTGAACCATATAGTTGCGATTCGTGCCATCCAGCAGTACCGCACCCTTTGAAAAGGACGCCGACACCTGAGTCTTATCAAAGAACAGCACAGGCGAAGCTTTCATCGGCATGGTGTCGTTCATTTTCTGTTCGCCAGAAAAGACGTTCGCGCCAGCCATCGCCAGTTCCTCATCCTGCTGGGCGCTTGACGCGCCGCTGACCCCGACTCCGCCGACGATTTGTCCATCGATCGTGATCGGCACTCCGCCTTGCAGCGGCGTGAAGTAAGCGTCGGGCAAAGCGACCATCGCGGTCCGGCCGTTCTTGATAATGTCTTCGAATACCTTCGTCGGACGTTTGAACAGCACCGCCGTACGAGCCTTGCCAATCGAAATGTTTGCGCCGGCAGCGAACGTACCGTCGAGTCGTTCCACCGCCATCAGGTTGCCGCCTTCATCCACGACCGCGATTACTCCCCCTGGCGCGTTGCTTTTCTTCGCGTAAGCAACCGCGGCGGCGATGACTCGTTTGGCGCCGTCAATTGTCAGCGATTTCTTGTCGGTGGTTTGCGCGTGCGCGACAGAGGTCAGGCTGGCAAGTGCCAAAATCATTGCGGCGATCTTGAGACTCGATTTCATAGCTCTCTCCTTACGCGTTTCCCCTTGATCCTTACCGAAGCGCGCACGTCCTGCGGTCACGACCTGGGTTTTAGTCCAAGCTGATGCCGGGACGCCCGCGCTCCGTGTAAGATCACATGCCTTGTTCAGCGGTAATCGTCACGCGAAAGAACTCGGCATTCTTTCCGGTCCATCGAGCATCATTCACACGGCGCACGACGCCATGCTCATCAACTCCAGTATTCATACCCTTTTGCCTCGGTCCTTGGTTCGGGCCAATGCCGATCTCTTCGTCGACTTCCGTGCCGGCCTTCCACAAGATCAACTTGTCTGTGACGTCGGCGCTGATGGGATTACCTTTGGCGTCAAACAGCGCAATGCCATTACCATCCGGCGAATAAAACCAATCGTTCGACTGCCCGAACATCATCGTGGTGAAAAGCTTCGTGCCTGGCATCGCAGTAAAGCTGTATTCATAACTGTCGCCGGGGCGAATCGGCCCTGCGCCCATTGCCCCCACTGGCGTATTGAACACGCCATGCAGATTCGACGCGTGATGCATGGCCTCAAGCGAGTTAACCAATCCGGATGGATCACCGTCTTCAGCCTGCATTTCCAGACCGTTGCTGCCCGCGATCTTGCCTTCTGTAAATATCGGTGCCTTCTTCGCGCTCAGCACAAACATGCCGGGCGACAATGCGAACGGAAACTTCATACCGTTCGAAGCCGTCATGCCTTCCGGATTAGAAATGTTTTCGACCTTAACTGTGAATTTGGTTGGACCGGCTTTGCGCTTGGCCACCGCGACCGTGAATTGGGCCAGGTAGCAGACCCCGAGTAGCGCCAGACCGATTACAAGCTTTCGATGTTTCATGACTTAAATTCTCCTTCTAAGAAAGTTGTTGATGATTAGCCACAGAGAACCGGAGACCGAAGTTATATCGCGACAATTAGCGACCACGTCCTTTTAAGTTTGTTGCTTCGCATTGTCCGTTCTGCCTCGCTGTCTCCGCGTCTCTATGGCTAACCGCTGTCAGTTAGCTTCAAAGGTGCACCTGAAGATGCAACGCTGGTTGTTGTGGTGATGCAGCTTCGCGCATGTAACCGTGCCACCGGCCCTGATCCGTTGATAGATTTCCGCCGCCAAAAGCATTCCCAACAGTGGCGCCGTGAAATAGATCCAAAGCGATGTGAATTGATGGGCGCCGAGTGCCGAGCCAAATGTGCGCGCCGGATTCATGCTCATTCCGGAAAGTGGTGACTCGATGCTGATGTAGGCAGCGACTAGCGCACCCGCAAATAGTCCCGTCCACCGACCCAACCGCTTCGTGTTTGAGACAGTCAGGATTACCGTCATCAGGATGAATGCGATTGTTAGTTCGGCGACAAATGCTGTTGCCGGTCCTTTTGGGCCAGGCATAGTAGCCGCGTAGTTTACTGATTTGTGCGAAACCAGCATTCGCAGCAGCTGTGAGGCGATTAATACGCCGACGATACCGCCAGCAAATTGAAACAGAATATAGAAGACCGTATCCCAAGCCTTGATCTTTCCAAGTCGAAAGAACGTTAAAGTCACCGCAGGATTGAAGTGGGCTCCAGATCGTTTACCCAGAGGTGAAAAGATTAGTGCCACGGCTGTTGAGCCCATTGCGACACCCATCAATACTCTTCGTATGACTTCATTTTGAATTCCTTGAGTAACCGGTGAGGCAGGGTGATAGAGCAGCACAGTAAAAGCGCAGGCCGAGATCATGAATAAGCAAAGCTCACTTGCTTCCATCAAATACTCCGGCCAATGCGCCTTCAATGCTTCCGTCATTTGCTGACTCCACCGATTAGAGGCTTTGATTGGTTCTGCAAAAGTCCACTGTTCCGGCAACATCATTCGCCGGCGCAAACTGTCGAACACACTGATACTGTCAGAACTTGTTAGTTCCATTTTCCTCATCGCGCGACTCGCGCGAACCTCGCTCGCTGTTGATGTAATGCCTGCTCTAAAACAGCTCGGCAGGAGTTGCGCTCATTTGATTGAAGTTGTTTCCACCGAACTCGCTTGCGCCTCGCCATTGTTTCGGATTGGTCCGCAAAGCTTGCAATCGCCTGCGGTGGAGCCTCTTCTTAATCTTTGACCTTCGTCGCATTGTTTTTATTTCCGCCTGAACTAACTTCCTCGTTCAACTATTAGTCGCAGCGAGCCTCGATTCCTTACATTGAGTTACGAAGTGATTCGGAAATGCGCTGGCGAGCTTTGTCAGTGAGTGTGGGAGGCCCGGCGTTATCGTCTGGGCCAGTCGATTCACGTTGGCTGAGAAGTTGTCGGAGCAACTTGATCTGTTTGAGATATTGCGCACACCAGGCGCATACCATCAGGTGTAGACGCAGTTTTGTCCGTTCAACTAGACCGAGCCGCCGTTCGAGTGATTCGGACATGACGGGAACCATTGCCTGGCAGGGTTGGAGCATGCGCAAGAGCCATCGTCTCGCCGCTTTTCTGGTGATGCTATAGACTTTCAATGTGCCTCTTCAATCAATCGCCAGGACTGAGTTCAGTCCTCCATAGTTGTCGGGCACTTTCATTCCGTTACTCGGATCTTCAAGCCACCGGCTCCCATCCACGATAAATTTGTATTGATAGTTTCCTGCCTTAGGCGCTTCGACTTCCGCCAACCAGAGTCCGGATTCGTCCTTCCGCAGCGGCGTCAATGCCGTGTTCCAACTGTTGAAGTCGCCAACCAGCGAAACGCTTTGCGCCTCATCGTCGTGATAAAAAAACACAAGCCTGCCATTCTCAACTCGCGGCGGACTGCAACCGACAGTCTTAAGCCCATGTTCTTCGCGTAGTGCCAATTCAACTGCGCGGCGCGCATTTACCACGCCATACCCCTGGCGAATAGCTGGCGCTGTTGTTATGCGGTCTGCTGTTGAAATCAAGATGTTTTTGACGGCGCCCGGCGTTAATTTTGAGTTGGCTTCAAGCATCTGCGCCACAATCGAACTCACAATCGGCGCCGCGAAAGATGTGCCATCCACATGTTGATAGTGCGTCGCGACAATCTTCTGACTTTCCAAAATCGATTCGACAAAATTGCGGATGGTTGCGACATCTCCGAGAGCTATCGATTCAGGGAGTTCAGCCGTTTCTTCAAGTTCACGCGCAAGGCTTCGCAATTGGTAGTCCGGCGCGGATGCCAACTTCGATAAGGCTTCAGCCCGTTCGTACAGGCGGGTGTTGGGAAGAATTGGTGCTGCTACCCACATTGCCGGCGCAATCAATTCCGGCTTCACCGTTCCGCCTGCAGTCACGCCAAAACTCGAGTGATAGAGGCCGAGCTCCTTTTGTTCTGGATTATTGCCGTCGTCATACCCACCCACCGTGATTACCGATGGCGAATTTGCTGGTGGAATTGGAGCGTGGTCAGTTGTATTTCCTGCTGCGACAACGACGACGATGCCCTGCCGAATGGCCTCTTCCGCCAGTTGGTCGATTGTGCTTAGGGAACAGGGAACGTCTTCGTCACCGCCGAGTGAAATGTTCAGTACGCGAATGTTGAAGCGTTCGCGGTTTTTGATAACCCAACGGAGTCCCTGCGCGATGTTCTTTTCACTGATTCGTCCGTTGTTACTGACTTTCACCAGCACGAGTCGCGCGTCCGAGGCAATTCCACGATATTTCCCGTAGCAGAGGTGACCATTACCTGCCGCAGCCACCGTAGTTTGCGTGCCGTGCCAATGCCACGACTCAATCAGTCGCTCCGAATCAGTTTCTGTCTCTTCACCGCTGATATCGTAAAAAGCCACGACGCGGTTGTTAGGCTCGACCAGATCGGGGTGTCGATGAAATCCAGAATCAAGGAAAGCGATAGTGACGCCTCGACCTGTAAACCTGAGATCCGCGTTGAGCCGATCTGCGGTCGGAATGACCGCAAACCGATTCACGCTGTGCGAGTGATCGTGTACTTTTGAGTTCGTAGGTTTCTTTTCCATAATCCGACCAACCCAACTACAAGGCAAACTCTGCCCTGCAAGGAGTTGTCGGACGAATGAAGAAAACCTTACGAGACAGGGCGGGTTTTAGTCGTTGGGTTGGCTGAGGCGCAATTTCATGCGCTCACGCGCTTCCGCTGAAAGCGGAGGAAGAGATGAAGACTCAAGGTTTACCTCTTCTGAGGCCTTAGCGCGAATCGTGTCTCGCATCAAGTTCAGGTGTTCCAGATACCAAACACACCAAAGACAGATCCACAAATGAAGCTTAACGGTAATCCGCTCTCGAAGCGATAACTTCCGTTCCATCGATTCCGAGATGACTTTCACGGTTTGCTTGCAAGTCGGCAGACGACGGAGCAACCACCATCTAACCGCATGTTTGATTTTGTCGTAGGCTTTTAGCGCCATTCTCAGTCCGTTGTTTCTTTGGTGAACCAGTTAATCTCGAGACAGTTGCGCAAGTGCAGCCGAGCCCTGTGTAGCATCACCCAAAGGTTGTTCACAGTGATGTTCAAAGCCTCGCAAATCTGTTCACTAGTTAGGCTGTCAACCTCACGAAGAGTAAAAGCTCTCGCAGTTCGCTCGGGGAGGGGAGAAAGGCAATCGTTCAAAACTTTCCAAAAATCACTGCGCTCGATCAATTCCGCGGGTGTCGCATGCCAATCACTGGGCGCGTAGTTGTTGTTCCAATGGTTGTTCCACTCATCCGTCCTCGTAAAGAATTCGTTATGCTCGAACTCGTCGCCCTCAGTCTCTCCAATCGGCGCTTCGCGGGTAACTCGCCGGAAATGATCTGTCACCTTGTGTTTAAGAATTCCTACCAGCCAGGTGCGCTCGGATCCTCGGCCTTCGAAACCGCGATAAGCCTTCAATGCCGCCAGGAAAGTTTCCTGCACGCAATCTTCAGCTGCTGAGCCGTCACGCAAACGAAATATTGCGTACTTGTAAAGGTAATCTCCGTGCAAGTCCACCCACGAGCTAAAGTCCGGGGGTTGACTCTTGGGGGTTCGCTGGGGTTCGCTCATGCAAAAGCCAAGGCCTCAATTAAGCGACTTTGAAACGACTTCGATTTATTATTGCATAGGTTGCGATCTTGAGTAATGCAGAAGAACCGGCTGCAGGTGGAGCTTATGGACCTTAGACCCTGTCGTGATTGCGGCACCATGATCGATCCGAGTTCACGCGGCTGTTCCACGTGTGCGATGAATCTCGATGCGGAGCGAATGATTGCCAGGTTTGTTTTGTGGGGACTTGTTCTGGTTGCGATTGTGGCGGCAGTGTTCGTCGCCTTTTTATACTTGCGGCACTAACTATTTCAGCCATCCACTTGGTCTTCGCGGTTGTCATTGTATCGCGTCGTCTGCCACCGACATTACCCCTCGTTAGCCTTCCAAAGACTATATCCCCACCAAATCGCATAAACGCGATAGATCAGATATGGAACAAGTGACCATGCGGCAATGCTATCAAGGCTGATTAGACAGCCTAGCAAGGCAATGTCCATGATCGGAAATACGTTACCGATCATGAAGCTGAGCCACAGGTTCTGAGCGCGAAAAATGACGTAGTTGCTGAGGGCGTTGACGACCATCATGAACATGAGGAGTGTTAGGGCAATAGGTTCAGCGGAGAGTAGGTATTCAGCCTGAAGAGGCGAAAGAGTACAATCCAGAAAATGGCGTAATAGGTCCCTCCAATTATTGACCAAATCCACAGCGGAGCGGAGTAGCGCGGAAACTTCACACTGGCAAAGAACGCCTTTACATTTCTACCCGCGCACACGCCCTCAAGCGCGGCTGCAAGAACGCAGGTCGCCAGCGCGAGTAAAGCAGCGTAAAGCGTTTTCATGACTTGAGAGAATGCGCTGGCGATACTGGAGGGTCAGGCTACCAGAAAACTAGTGCTTTGACGTTATCAGGGCCACGGCCTCCTTCGACGAAACAACCGGCACAATCTCGAAATCTATGAGGTCATCCCATTTCGCCGTCCACTCCTGAAACGCTCCTCGATTGCTGGCCTCCATTAATTGAAAGCAGCAATCTAAGGCTGCGGTAGTCCAACTTTCAATATACTTTAATCCCGCAGGCATCAATCGACCCTGCTCCCGGAACCGCTGATAGACAGGTACTGCGTCGCGATTCTTAAAGCGCTCGATCACCATGTACAGCATCGCTGACTCCTTGATGCGCGTAGTTTAACTTCTTCACGCTAAAGAAAGTTTTTAGGGAAGTTCTGATCACTTCATTCAACCTTGCTTTGGACCACAAAAGTCAAACATACCGGTTTCTTAGTTAATAACATCTAAAGCTTGCGCAATGTCTGCCACTATATCCACCGCGTCTTCGCAACCAACGCTAAGCCGTATGAAGCCTTCTGGTATTCTGTCGCCGCCCCAACGTGCGCGGCGCTCAGCTGTAGTATGTACGCTACCAAAACTTGTGGCTTCGATGACTAATTTGCAACAGCTCAAGAACCTTTCCGCACGCGATTGGTCAGCCAATACAAAGCCAATCACTGGACCAAAAAACTTCATTTGCCGAGCAGCGATTTCATGCCCCGGATCGTGGGCAAGGCCGGGATAGCGTAGTCCGGTCACGTCGTCGCGAGTCATCAAATACTCTGCGACCGTCAGAGCGTTGCGGCATTGTCTCTCCAGTCGCATTTCCAATGTGGCAAGAGAGCGATGTGCGAGCCACACTTCCATCGGTCCGGGCACAGCACCAGTCAGATTGCGCCATGAGTTTAACTTGTCCTTCCAATTCGAATCTCGCTCGGCAACATGACCAAGT
>DATLBQ010000476.1:0-6407 GCA_035526805.1 Pyrinomonadaceae bacterium | reverse complement strand
GGTGGTGAAGTAATCGAACAGATCATCAGGCCGACAGGATTGTTGGATCCGGAAGTTGAAGTTCATCCGGTAAAAGGGCAGATAGATCACCTGCTAGAAGAGTGCCGGCAGCGAGCTGAACGTCACGAGCGGGTACTGGTGACAACGTTGACGAAAAGAATGGCGGAAGACCTGACAGAGTATTTCACTGAGGTTGGTGTTCGCGTTCGTTACCTGCATTCGGATATTGAAACGCTAGAGCGCATAAAGATTCTGCGTGATCTAAGACGCGGCGAGTTTGATGTGCTGGTTGGAATCAACCTGTTGCGTGAAGGCCTCGACTTGCCCGAAGTTTCTCTCGTTGCCATTTTGGATGCGGACAAGGAAGGGTTCCTGCGTTCTGAGCAGTCGCTGATTCAAACCATAGGCCGCACCGCGCGCAACTCCAAGGGAAAAGCAATTCTCTACGCCGATCGCATCACCGATTCAATGAAGCGCGCCATGGACGAGACGCGCCGGCGTCGATCGATTCAGGAAATTTTCAACGAAGAGCAGGGAATTACCCCGACCACAATTGTGAAGCCTATCGAGTCAACCCTGATCACAGCCTCCGAGGCGGACTATTTCAAAGTGCCGAGTGAACTTGAAGATATCGAAGACTATTCGCCTGAGAATATTGAAGCGACTATTACCAGACTTGAAGCTGAGATGCGTGCCTCGGCCAAGCGCTTTGAATTTGAACATGCCGCGGAGCTGCGCGACCGGATTAAGGTTTTGCGCGAGCGTGAGCTGACGCTGGCATAAAGCCACCGGGAAGGGGATAAAAGGGGAAGAGGGTAAGGATCCGGGCCACCCGCAACGAAACGTGATTTTTCGCCCATTACCCCTTTCCCCTCTTCCCCCATCTTGTTATTCATGCTAACCAAATCCGATCCGGACGCCATTCAATCCTTCCTATCCGACGCGAGTCATATGCGCGACGGGCATGCTGACCACGTCGTCTTTCCTGAAAGCGACGAAGAAGTTGCGCAGGTTCTCCGCGCGGCGTCTGCTAACAAAACTCCAATCACAGTTTCCGGCGCCGGAACAGGCACTGTCGGTGGCCGTATTCCGTTCGACGGTGTTGTGCTCGCGACTGACAAACTTAATTGCATAAAAAGTGTTGTCCATAAAGGTGACAGCGGCCGAGCAGTCGCTGAAGCCGGAGTAATGCTTTGTGACCTGCAACGATTCGTAGAGTCGGAAGATTTGTTCTATCCGCCAGACCCGACGGAGCGCAGTTGCTTTCTGGGGGGTACCGTCGCGACGAACGCTTCAGGGGCGCGAACGTTCAAGTATGGACCGACCAGGAATTATGTGGAGCGTCTGAAGGTCGTATTGGCAACTGGTGATCTAATTGATCTGCGACGCGGGGACGTTCGCGCCTCGGCGTCTGGCCATCTCAAGCTTCCGCTACCCTCCGGCGGGGCAATCGAGGCGCAGTTGCCGACTTACCACCTGCCGCAAACTCGAAAACATGCCTCCGGCTACTACGTGGCGCCGGAAATGGACGTGTTGGATCTCTTCATTGGCAGTGAAGGAACACTAGGTGTGATCGTCGAAGTGGAGGTTGCGTTGCTGCCGAAGCCTCAGGGTTTATTAAGCGGTGTCGTTTTCTTCAGTACCGAAGAAAATCTGTTGGACTTCGTGCGCGAGGCCCGCGAGATGTCGTTGGGAAGCCGTCAAAAACGTGAAGGCGAAGGTGGGAGGCTTGGAGCGTTAATGGAGAAAGCCCTGTCGGTAACTAACCGCGGACAAACAGGGCATCGTCCGGCGACGCGCAGATCTAAAGATACTATCGATGGCCTAATGGATGCGCGTGCGCTGGAATATTTCGATAGTGAGTCGCTTCGGTTTCTGCGCACGAAATACGAGACGGTTCCAGACGCCGCGGTGGGAGCGATATTTTTCGAGCAGGAGACGACGACAGCGACTGAAGATTCGTTGATGACTGAGTGGCTGTCGCTGCTCGAGCGTCACCACGCATTAACCGACGCGTCCTGGTTCGCGTCTGGTGCACAAGACCAGGCGAAGTTACGCGAATTCCGTCACGCGCTGCCGGTGCTGATGAATGAATGGTTTGCTCGACATAACCAACGCAAGGTTTCGACGGACATGTCGGTGCCCGACGAAGCCTTTCCTGAAATGCTGCGCTTGTACCAGGGCACTTTGCGAACCACTGATCTTCGTTACACCATCTTCGGGCACATCGGCGACAACCACGTTCACGTTAACATTCTGCCGCGAAACGATGACGAAGCGACGAAAGCACGAGAGATTTATGCACGGTTTCTTAAACGCGCCGCAGCGGTCGGCGGGACGCTTTCTGCCGAACACGGTATCGGAAAACTGAAGCGCGACTATCTGCCGTTGTTCTACAGTGAAAAGCACTTGCGCCAGATGGCCGCACTGAAACGCGCATTTGATCCCGTCGGCATTCTCGGTCGCGGGAATATCTTTTCTGAACAACTCATCGCGTAAGTCGTATGACGCAAGGTAGTTAATCAGCCGCGGATTAACGCGGATACACGCTGATCAGAACAAGCAACGTGTTGGTTTTAGATCTGAGCGTTTCTCGATTTCCTGTGTTTCTGTCTGATTCGCGTATATCCGCGTAAATCCGCGGCTACTTGAAGTCGAACCGCTACCGCCAAGCCACGCACCTTTACCATTCACTATTTACCATTTACGATTCACGTTCTTATGTTTCGCTTCACTACCGCTGGAGAATCACACGGTCGAGCACTCGTCGCTATCGTTGAAGGCTTACCCGCCGGATTGCCTGTAGATGTGGCGCTCATCAACCATGAACTACAACGACGCCAGCTGGGTTACGGTCGCGGCGGCCGAATGAAGATCGAGCAGGATCAGGCGGAGATCGTAAGCGGAGTGCGGCATGGTCTAACACTGGGATCGCCTGTCGCGCTGATGATTCAAAACAAAGATTGGGCGAATTGGACTGACGTGATGGCCGTTGAGCCGCGCGAGGTCGCGTCGGAAAAGTCGCGTCGCTTGAAACGCCCGCGTCCTGGGCATGCTGACCTTGCCGGAGGGCAAAAGTTTGAAGCGCGGGATCTGCGAAATATTCTTGAGCGCGCGTCGGCGCGCGAAACAGCGGCGCGAGTGGCTTGCGGAGCGCTGGCTAAACAGTTGTTGGCTTCGTTCGGTGCTGAAGTTCGCAGTCATGTTATTCAGTTGGGCGGGATTCCGGATCGCCCGCTGCAACTGCAGTGGCACGAAATTGCGGCGATTCCCGACGAGGCGCCATTGCATTGCGCCCACGGGGAATTACAGCAACAGATGATCGAACTGATCGACGCTAAGCGCGAGGCTGGAGACACGCTGGGGGGTATTTTCGAGGTTGTCGCTCGTGGCGTGATGCCCGGACTCGGTTCCCACACGGCGTGGGATCTGAAGCTTGACGGAAAATTGGCGCAGGCTTTCATGTCGATTCCAGCCGTGAAAGCCGTTTCTATTGGTGCGGGCAGCGAAGCGAGCGCTTTGCCGGGTTCCGAAGTACACGACGAGATTGCATACAACAACGAGACGAAAAACTTCATACGCGAGACCAACCGCGCCGGTGGACTCGAGGGTGGAATCACAAACGGCGAAGAGATAAGAATTCGCGGACACCTTAAACCGCTCTCAACGCTCCGCCGGCCGTTGCGTTCGGTGGACATCGATACGAAGCAGGAAGAGTCGGCCGCATTTGAGCGTTCCGATATCACGGCGGTACCGGCAGCGGGCGTAATCGGTGAGGCGATGATGGCGCTGGTGTTGGCTGAAGCCATGCGCGAGAAGTTTGGTGGAGACAGTTTGGGAGAGATGAAGCGCAACTTCGAAGGTTATCGCGAACAACTGCGCGGGTATTAGTAGGACAGGCATCCCTGCCTGTCCCCCTGTAGTGGCAAAGCAGCCGAGTGGTAGCAGCGAGGCGAACTTAATCATAGAATCGAACATCGTAGCCAGTTCCAAAAACGCGCAGTCCTCAAAGGGAGTTCGAACTTAAGTAATGGCATTGATGGAAATAGTGACGTGGCCCAATCCGATCCTCGATACGCCGGCTGATCCAGTCACGGATTTTGGCGAGGGGCTCAAGCAGCTCGTTGGCGACATGTTTGAAACCTTGTATTCGGCGCCCGGGGTCGGTCTCGCTGCCGTGCAGGTCGGTATATCAAAGCGCCTTTTTGTGATGGACTGTTCTGGCGGAAAGGATCCGGATCAGCGCGTGGTGATGGTAAACCCTGAAATAATTCACGTTGAAGGCGAGCAGAATGGCGAAGAGGGCTGCCTCTCCTTCCCGGGGATTTTCACTCCAGTCGAGCGCAGCTTGCGAGCTGTCGTTCGCGCTTATGATATTAACGGTAATGAGTTTGAAATTGATCAGACGGAACTAACTGCGCGCTGCATGCTTCACGAGACCGACCACTGCGATGGCATCGTGTTCCTCGACAAAATGAGCGCGCTCAAACGCGAGCTGGTAAAGCGCAAAATCAAGAAGCTGCAAAAAGCGGGGAAATGGGTCGCGAAATAGTAGCAGGCAGTGGGTGGTGAGCCGAAGAACTAAGAGAATTTTCCATTTCTCATTTGACATTTTTCATTGTTCATCGCGTCGCGCACCGGTCTTAAATGGAAAATGGAAAATGAGAAATTAAAAATGGAAAACTCGTTTCCTGTTCTGTCTGCGCACAGCCCACTGCTCACGGCCCACTCTCTTCTGCTACTATTCTAAAAACAATTCTAACTGGAGTAACACATGCCGACCGAATTTCGTAATGAAGCATTTACCGATTTCACTAAAGAAGAAAATGCGCAGGCTATGCGCGCCGCCCTCGAAAAAGTTAAGAGCGAATTGGGCCGCGAATACCCTCTGGTGATCGGCGGTGAGCGAATCACAACTGATGCGAAACACGACAGCATCAATCCTGCGAATCGTACCGAGGTTGTCGGTCGTTTTCAGAAGGCGACGACAGAACTGGCTAACAAAGCCGTGGAGTCGGCTTACGAGACTTTTCAAAGCTGGAAGAACACTAGCTCCGCCGAACGGGCCGACTTTATGTTTCGCATAGCCGCGATTTTGCGTAAACGGAAACACGAGTTCTCGGCCTGGATGGTTCATGAGGTGGCGAAGACCTGGGCCGAAGCAGATGGCGATACCGCTGAGGCAATTGATTTTCTGGAGTTTTACGGTCGTGAGATGTTGCGATATGGCGCCGATCAGCCGCTGGTGAATCTACCGGGCGAAGCCAATCAGCTTGATTACATTCCGCTGGGCGTGGTGGCCGTGATCCCGCCGTGGAATTTTCCGCTCGCGATCATGGCTGGCATGACCAGCGCCGCATTTGTAACGGGAAATACCGTCGTGTTGAAGCCGTCATCTGACGCGCCGACGATCGCCTACAAGTTCTTTGAGGTGCTTGAAGAGGCTGGCCTGCCTGCCGGGGTTGTAAATTTTATGACCGGATCGGGCGCGGAAGTTGGAGACGTAATCGTTGACCATCCGAAGACGCGCTTTGTTGCGTTCACGGGTTCAAAGGAAATTGGATTGCGAATAAACGAGCGCGCTGCGAAGGTCCATGATGGGCAAATATGGATTAAACGGGTGATCGCGGAGATGGGCGGCAAGGACGCCATCATCGTCGCCGACGACGCAAATCTCGAGGACGCGGCGACTGGAGTTGTGCAGTCAGCTTTTGGTTTCCAGGGTCAAAAATGTTCAGCGTGTTCGCGGGCTATTATCGATGCCGGCGTCTACGACCAGATGCTCGAGAAGATTGCAGAACGAATTGCGAAGATCAAAATGGGTGACCCAACCGACTCGGCGACGGGTATGAGCGCCGTCATTAACGAAAAAGCGTTTAAGACAATCAATTCCTACATCGAAAAGGGTAAAAGCGAAGGTGGCAGAATTTTAGCTGGTGGCGGCTCTGACGGCGAGCAGGGTTTTTTCATCGAGCCTACAGTGATCGCAGATGTGAAGCCCGGGTCCACGATTGAACAGGAGGAAATATTCGGGCCAGTGCTTGCGGTAATAAAAGCTCAGGACTACGACGACGCGTTAAGGATCGCAAACGATACGCAGTATGGTTTGACTGGCGCCGTCTACAGCGCAGATGAAGCAAAACTTGAGAGAGCCCGGCGCGAATTTCATGTGGGTAATCTTTACTTGAATCGAAAGTGCACGGGAGCGCTTGTTGGTGTTCATCCCTTCGGGGGGTTCAACATGTCCGGCACCGATTCCAAAGCCGGCGGACGCGATTATCTTTTGTTGTTCATGCAAGCCAAAGTTTCAGCCGAGAAAATTGGCGCCACAGCTGCCGCGCCGGTTGAAAGGCGCGCAGCTATTTAGAGAATCAAGAGCGGGGGCAAGCCCGCCTTCCCAACCCTGA
>DATLBQ010000475.1:0-9584 GCA_035526805.1 Pyrinomonadaceae bacterium | reverse complement strand
GACAAACGGCGGCGATCAGGCATTCTTTGATGACATAGCTCGTCGAACAAATCATGCGGTCTTCACTCACTTGGGCGCGATCGTGCGAGGAGCACAGCACGTTGGCTCACAAAGCTATCAACTGTCATTGCCGTGGGCGGTTTTCGATTTTGCTCACATCCCGGTCGGATTATTAAGCCAAGTATATGAAGCGTTTTGTAGGAAGTGGGACCCTACTTCGAAGGAAACCAGCGTTCACTACACCCCACGAAACATTGCCGCCACGCTAGTAAGTGAAGCCTTCGACACCCTACCCAAAGCATCAGAGGCTCGCGTGCTCGATCCGGCATGCGGCGCGGGCGTGTTCTTGGTCCTCGCGTTCCGTCGGCTCTACCGCGAGCGATGGGAAGAGACGCGGAAACGTCCGGACACAAAGGCAATCCGCAGGATTCTCGGTAGGCAACTAGCCGGCTTCGATATCAGCGACTACGCGCTCAGGCTGGCGGCGTTGAGCCTATACCTTACGGCCATTGAACTCGATCCAAATCCCGTTCCACCAGAGGCGCTGATATTCGATGAACTGAAGGACCGCGTGCTCTTCAACCATCGCCGCGAAGACATTGACGAGCAGGAGGGCCCGGTTATCGGCAGTTTGGGTGCTCACCTTGGAACCCAGTTTGACCAGCAGTTCGACCTCGTAATCGGTAACCCGCCGTGGAAGAGTCTGGAGGAGAAATACAAAGCACTGGCTGCGAATTTTACTGCGGTAAGCAAGGCTATTATTGAGCGCAAGGGTGAGTCGACGCTGGCACATGATTATCAGAACCCGGACAACGCGCCAGATTTACCGTTCCTGTGGAAAGCGACCGAGTGGTGCAAGCCAAATGGACGGATTGCAATGGCGCTGCCGGCCCGCCTCTTGCTGAAGCAAGAAGACGTCCCGCAAAGTGCCCGCGAGACCGTTTTTCGACTGATCGAAATAACCGGCATCATCAACGGTTCGAACCTCGCAGACACGCGCGTCTGGCCAAAGATGAATCAGCCTTTTATGCTTTTGTTTGCGCTGAATCGTCGCCCGAATGAGAATCACGTGATGCGCTTTGTCACTTCACACTACGATAAGGCATTGAATCGCCGAGGCGAACTGCGCATTGACTCCAAGTCCGCCCAAGCGATCGAAGTCGAATCGACTTTCGACGAGGCATGGTTGTGGAAGGCGTTGGGCGTCGGCACAGCGCTGGACATCGAGGTAATTCGCAAACTGAAGTCTGCGACGGCTCGTCAATTGACAGAGTATTGGACGTCAGACCTCCATCTCCCTACCGGGAATGGCTACCAGATAGCCGGGGCGCAAAAACAGCAAGACGCTTCGTTTTTGTGGGGCTTGCCGAATCTTTACGCTACCAATTTGTTTAAGTTTGAAGTTCGCCCATCCGAGCTACCCACTTTCGAACGTAAGACTCTAGTCCGACCGCGAACGCCCGAAATCTATCGTCAGCCACTAGTACTAGTGAATGTAACGCCAGGCGAACACAGAACAGCAGGGCGTGCATTGTTGGCTTTCAGTGACGTGGCCTATAACGAGAGCTTTAACGGTTACTCGGCCGCTGGGCTGGAATTCGGAGAACTGGCCGTTCGCTACTTACACCTCTTTGTTCATAGCAACATTTGGATGCACTACTCGCTGCTGACCAGCGCGGAGTTCGGCGCGGAACGACGTAAGTTTCAGAAGGGTGACCTTGATGATTGTCCGATTATTCCCGTCGATTCACTAGGCCCCGAACAGCGACAAGCAGTAATGAATCTTTCGAAACGGTTGGTGGAAGAGGACAAATCAGCCTTCCCAGAAATTGATTCATTTTTCGGTCAACTCTACCATCTAGACAAGCTTGATTTCGAGGTCATTGACGACACAGTTGCCGTTGAATGGCCATTCGATCATGCTCGGAAAACGGCCTGCCGAATTCCAACGCCGATGGAGCGTGAAGGTTTCCGGCGGCGACTCGAATCGGTTATCCGCCCATTTTTCAGAGTGCTTGGAAAAGAACCTCAGGTCATCGCGTGGAAGCCAAACGACAAGTTTCTTCGCGACAAATCCCCGTTCGGCATAATTCTCATCAGCGAGCGAGGCAAGGTAACAGCGGGACCAGACTCGTTCTTTCATGATCTGATCCTAGGGTTGGCCGACGACACTGGCACGACGAGCATAATTGAACATGTCGAAGGCGGATTGCTTGTCGGCATCCTTAATCAATACCGGTACTGGACTCCAAGCCGGGCGCGGCTGTTAGGCGCACAAATTGTTCGCCAGTACATGGAATTTTTCGAGGATTGAGTATGGCTGTTGGTTTTTACGCAACAAAAGCAAGAACGATGAGGTTGCCTCATCCTGCAATCTCGCTGTCGGTCTTTCTCGTCGTTGAAAATGGAATCCGCGCGGCCTGGGAAATGATGCGAAACAGCCCACGACCAGGTTTCGACTTACTCACTGCTGTTGAAAACTCAGTGACACAGGAATTGTATAAATGTCTTTACGACGAGGTTTTCAATCGGAGCGTAGTTGAAGGGTTTGACCGTGAGTTGCTAACCACCATTACGCGGGACGCTAAGATCGAGAACTACGATGGTACTAACATCGAAAAAATGCCCGACTTACTTTTTGGTTTTGCTGATAGACCAGACGTATTCAGACACACGCAAGACTGGCTTTTTGTCGAATGTAAGCCTGTAGACTCAACGCACTCTGCAGGAGTCCATTACTGCGGCAAGGGAATCATTCGTTTTGTAAGAGGCGAGTATGCATGGGCAATGACCAGTGCGCTTATGGTAGGCTACGCTCGCACTGGGTATACGATTTTGCCAAAGTTGAGGGAGGCGCTACAGGCGAGTTCAATCATTGACACCCTAGAGCACCCGTACAAGTGTCGCAGTTCGAAATTCGGCCCCAGCAGCGAAGTGGTTCACATAAGTAAGCACGCAAGAACATTTTCTTACCTAGAGACTAAAACTCGCGCAAAAGCAATAATTATTAGGCATCTGTGGTTGCGACGGGACTAATTACTCGCAAAGCTGAACCGTAGAAGGAAATAAGCAGCGTGTCATCAGGTTCCTCACGCTGGCGCCAAGCTATAGCAATCAGCAATAGATTTCAGTCAACTACTTTGATTCTCGCCTCGGCTCCGTTGGTGCGGATTTCCGGGACATACATTGCATGCCCCAACACCGACAGCGCGTGGAACGCGCCCGGGCTTTCCGCGCGCATTTCGTATCGCAACTGCCACACGCCCTGCGGAAGATGATCGATGAACAGCGCCACTTTACGGTCGCGAAGTTCCTGATAAACCCAACGCGTGCGGCCAGTGAAGTCGCTGGCATAGGTATAGTTCATCAGCGTGGACTTCTTTTCAGTCAGGGCGCCGGATTTAAGTTCTTTTACAAACAAACTCTCGCCGCTGCGTATCTCCACCGCCTCCAGCCCGGCGGGTTTCAGGTCTTCAAATATTAAATACTCATAATTGTTTTTGGCTTCGACTGTGATGACAGTCTCCACGCGCTCGCCGCTTTTGACCGTGTCGCCGTCGTTCAAGGGAACCCGTTCGGCAACAAAGCCTTTTAGTAGAGTCGGATGATTGACTAGTTTGAAGTATTGGCGGCGCACAAAGATTTCATTTCCGGCAGGCGTCAAGGGTTCCTCGAGACTGAAGAACTTTGCCTCCGCTGAGAAATACAAGGGACCAGCGCCACTGGTTCGCCGAATGGTGACGTCATTTGCACCATCACGAATCACTTCGGGCGGAATGTCGAACCTGCTGGGCGCTCCGAGCGCGTCCGCAGCCGCGATCTGTTTAGTCGCTATCGATTTTCCGTTTACCACCAACTCGTATCCGATCTGCGGTTGGAGCTCGCCGCTCTGGCGCAGGTAATCGTTAAGCGTCAGCACCACGATGGCGGTGTCGCGAGTGTTACTCCATTGCGCACCGCGCCGGTTCTTCACCAGCCAATTGGTCACAGGTTCGATCAGCTTGTTGTCCGGATCGACGGCCAGAAGTGCGCGCAAGGCAAACGAAGTGGCTTCGACTCCACCTTCCGACCAGCGCCAGTAAATACCATCTTCGCCCCAGTGTGCCGTAGCCATCACGGACGCATCAGAACTCCGCACGCCCTGCTGCACGATTGAGCTGTCGGGCTGGGAATCGATCTTCACCCCGTTTTCCAGGTTTTCAATCAGCGTCTTGGCCTTGTCGGTGTAACCAAAACTATGGGCCGACAACGCGAGTAGCGCCCGCGTATAAGCGTTGAGCTTATCGCGATTCGTGTAGAGGTTATTGAAAGCCTTAGACTGGAATTGAGTGATGGCGGAAGAGGCGGCAGGCAGGATGCCTGCGCTCCCAGCCCTGGCGCCATCTGATTTGACGTTGGACGTTGGACGTTGGACATTGGACTTGCCTTGATAGACCGCGAGCGCGTGCAGCATCCACGCCTGCTGGTCGTAGTTGACTTCCTCTTCAACGAGCTCCTTATCAAGATAACTTGCCGCGCGTTCCGCTACATCCAGTTTCACTTCAATGCCGGCCTGACGCGCCAGCGCCATACCCCAAAGCACATAAGCCGTCATGAAGTGATCGCTCTCGCCATCTTTCCACCAACCCCAGCCGCCGTCAGCGTGCTGGAAATTGTAGAGACGTTCGAGACTGTGGCGGGTAATCGTGTCGAGCTCGTTCAGGCCATGCTTACCCTTCGGATGAGTTGCACTTGCGGTTGATTGCTCGATGCCGCCAAATACCCGGTTCATCGCAGTCTCAGGATCCAGGCGCAGATCGCGCAGCGTTTTTGCAGTAATTGCAGCCGGCAGGAAGCGGCTCATCGTTTGCTCGGTGCAGCCGTATGGATAGTCAATCAGATAAGGAAGCGCGTCCAGCATCGTCGTGGCCATGCTCGGTGCTATTTGTACTGAAAGCACCGTTGACTCGGAGCGTCGTGCTTTCGGAATGTCGAGGTTGACCGTTACACCGTCGCCGCGCATCTTGCCTGAGCGGGACACAAATTTCTCGATGCCATGTTCGTAAACAGTAAAACTCTTTTCCATGGCGTCAGCATACTTTTCGCCACGCGCTTCGACTTTCAATTTCGCTTTGCGCGCTTCTGTGACCCGGATCAACCAATCAACTCTTCCTTCCGAGCCGGGTTTTACTTCAATCGTTGATTGCAGGCCCTTCACCGTTTGGCCGTCGATAATTAGGCCGTGGACAGTCAGACCTTCAGCTGTCAAGGAAGTTGCGACACGCATCGGCTGATCGGTGTTGTTGTTGATGACTCCAGAAACAGTCACCTGATCGCCGACCACAAAGAATCGCGGCGCCTGCAGACGAACGATCAGCGGTTGCTTCGTCCGTGTTGATACGTTGCCGATGCCGAATTGATTGACGGCAGTGGCGGCGCGCGCCGTCGCGGACCAGGTTGTTAGCGAGTCGGGATATTTCACTTTAACGGTCGCGGCGCCGTTCGCGTCAGTCAAGACGTCCGGCAGCCACAAGATGGTTGAGCGAAAATCGCTGCGTACTTGCACGGCGGGGTCTTGACCCGGCGGTGACGGCTCGGCGCTTGGTTTAAGCTTTGCAAAGTTTTCGTAGGCACGGCTATTTATCGGCAAGTCCTTGAGCTGTCTCTCACGAATGCCGTCAACTGCTACAGCCTCCGACAATGTCCCGGACGGCGCATTCAGCGCGTCTGTGCGCCTAAACTCACCTGCGATTCCGCCACTACCTCCTCCCACGCCGCCGCCCCCGAAGCGGTTAACTTCGTCGTCCTCATTTTCCTTCGCCGCTTTGCTGTCGACCAAACGTCCCTTCGTCACTTCGACGAGACGCAGATAGGACTTTTGGTTGAAAGTGCTCTGGGTCTGAACCGTGTGCGATCGTTTATTGCCGTAATAGAACTGTCGCGGATCCCCGGCGTAGTCCTGCTGAATGTATTTGACGGATTCGTCGACCAACCCTAGCCCGATTTCCGCGGAGACGGGTTTACCGTTCGCGTCCTTAGCTGTTATCGAAAGCGTTCCTTCCTCGCGGGGTTGATACTGTTCGCGATCGGCTTTCACATCGATGGCCAAAAACTGCTGCACTGGCGGAACGATGACTTGCTTCGTGTCTTCAAACAACTGCGCGTCGCTGACCATCACGGCGTTCAGATAAATATTCGGAACATGCTTCTCTTAAATTGGGAGCTCAATCAATTTGGCGGTTCCGGTAACGTGAACAAGCTTGTAGCTATAGAGATCGTCGGCCGCAACGCTGAAAAGCACATAGCGATCGTTGGTGAACGTTGACAACATGACTGGCGCAGTTTGCCCGGCGCGAAACGTGTCTTTATCGACGACGATCTCGACACCGTCGTGACGATAGCCGAGTTCGCTGGTGGCGTTCGTAGCGACGAAAACATAAGTTTCAGCCTTGATTGGCGGAAGGAAGCGATCTCGCCTGGCGTTGGCGGGTGACCCTTGACTACTCTGCGAACTTTCCCAGGCAACTCTATAGTAGCCCTCGCGCTCAGGCGTAAATTGCAATTCTGCCGCGCCTTCGGAATCGGTCTTTACCGTCTGCGTCAGCACCTCGTCGTGCTGATAGCCGCGAAACTTTAAGCGCCACGGCTTTTGTCCCCTGGGTACGGGCGGAGGAAACGCTGCCGGCTTTTGGCGCATTAAGCGAAGCTCATCGCCTTTTACTTCACGACCGGTCGGATCGAGCCACACTTCCCACCAATAATCGCGCGTGATCTTCACCTGGCCTTCCGTCTTCACCGGCTGTTCATTGGCATCAAGCGCTTTGATGTCGATGGTGACTCTCTCTTTGGGCCGGTAGATGTTTCGTTGTGCCTTGGGGTAAACGTAATAGCGCTGGCGCGTGACGCGCACGGTGTCGCTGGCGATAATTTCCCGGCGCGATGAATCAGTGACGCGAGCTTCAACTCGATACTGAAAATCCTGATTGTAATTCTCGCGCGGCGTATCGAAAGTCAGCGTCGCTTTGCCGGTAGCATCGGTTTTGATTGTTTCGCGTTTGACCACCTGGCCCGGACCACCGTAGTAACTACGCAGTCGCATTTGTTCCATGTCGTCGTAGTACCAGGCGTAGTCACGATGCGGATACCAGTAGTGATAAAACGGATTGTGATACACAACGAC
Source organism: Pyrinomonadaceae bacterium (assembly GCA_035526805.1). Taxonomy (GTDB): domain Bacteria; phylum Acidobacteriota; class Blastocatellia; order Pyrinomonadales; family Pyrinomonadaceae; genus PSRF01. The sequence continues at coordinate 2,425 of DATLBQ010000475.1, read as the reverse complement.
TTCGACTGAGGCATTGCTGACGCCCCCGCCAAAGTAATAGTCAGCTTGAATGTTTATTTCGACTTTTTCACCCAGCCGGAACGACTTCTTTCTACCATTCTCTTCGGGTGTCTTCACGGCGACTTTGAACTCAGGTAGCTTGTACTCTTCAAGCCGAAACAATTTTGCGCTGCCGATACTATTCTTGCGGCCGAAGTCAAAAAACTGAATGTTGAATTCTCCCAGCGGCAATTGTTCCGTGAGTTCAAGCGAACCCCAGGCGCTGCCGAAGTTGTTGAGCGTCGCCTTGCCTTCAGTTACTTTGGTTCCACGCGGATCGTTGATCTGGTATTCGATTACCTGGTTTGCTGGAGTGGAATACACACCATTGCCAGACCTGCGCGCAATGAATTTCCACTGCACCGTTTCCTTTGGACGATAGGCCGGACGATCGGTGAACGCGTAAATGCGCCAGGGATCGCCGGCTTCGCTTATCCCGCCGGCATAGCCTGAAGCAAAAGCCTGACGAACCCCAGTGGCAGCAGTACCGCTATTGCTTGCGGCGGCGGCGTACAGATTTCTGCTGCTGCTTGTGCTTTTAAGCGGGAAAGCCGCGAGACCATCATTGTTGGTTGTTTGCGCGAGCTTGCGTGAGTGCCATTTGCCGCCGATGTAGTAATTTTCCCAGAGCGTGATGTTTGCGTTGGCGACGGGCGCGCCAGTAACGGCATTCGCGAAATAAACCAGCGCCTGCTTTGCCGACGACTTCAACACCAGCGAAACATCGGTAACTAAAACAAGATCGCGCGCGGACAGCGAACCGCTTTTCGCCTCGAGCAGGTAAGCGCCAAGCGGCAGTTTGCCGTCGATGCGCACTTCCTCACTGTAAGGTTTGTGGTCGCCTTTGCCGTCAATTTGCTTTGACCATGTGCGTAGTGGCGCTTTGCCGTCGAGTCGCACTCTCTGGATCCAGTTTCCAACCTCACCATCGCCCTCATCTTCGTCGAGGCTTTTCGTGAAGTGGACATCCCGCGTCAGGTCGATTCGGTAAAGCGCAAAATCAGCTCGTCGCAGGTTGCGTGCGCCGAGGGTAAACTGCAGCTCAGACTCGGGCAGGAAAACATTCGCCACTCCCACAGTAATCATGGGTTCGGTGATCTGTTTGATTTGCTCGATCGCCTGGTCGTCATAGCGGCTTGCGCCTTTGGTGAATTCCGTGGTCAAACGGCGATACAGTTCGAGCGCTTTAACATAGTCAGGCTGCTGTTCCCACCCACCGTTATCCAACGACCGAATTTCGCCCATGGTGGTCATCCACTGCGCGAAATGAAACAAGGTATCGTCGTACCAGTCCGTTTGCTTGCCGGTTTTAAGCGCCGCCTCAAATTCTTCCGGAACGCGTTGCCGCATTTCCCAATCGCTGCTGGTGTAACGCATGGTCATGGCGATCAGAAAATGCAGGTGCGCTTTTTCGTGCTCAGTCGTGCTGATTTTCAGCGCGCTTTCCAAGACATCGAAGGGAATGTAGTTGCCATAGTAAGTGTAGAAATAATATTCATTTGGACGCGGCGGGTCGGCAGCTTTGAAAACAATCTGAAGATAGCGTAGGCGCGCGGGGTTGATGTCGCGCTGGCCGGCCCACCAGTCAAGCGCCGCTTGATAATGCGGCCAGGCCCCGCCCCAATTGATCTGGTTGCGACGCGTCCAGAAAAAATCGCCCAGCGATTCATGCGCCTCCGCCCATACCAGATCCCGTTCATCATCTTTATCGTTTACGCGGATGAGCTCTTCCAGTTGTTTCTGCGCCTGGTCAAACCGGGTGGTGTCGGCAGTCTCGGTCGCTGCTTGAGCGCGCCAGGATGTATCGGCGATGCGAAACTCCACCCAGCGAACTTCCGCCGGCGAGAGGCCGGTCTTGTCGGCCTTCGCGTAAAGCTCATTAGCGCGGGCGTAGGAGCCGGAGGTGTAGAACCTTTCCGCTTCCGATCTGAGTTTTGCGTAGTCAGCTTGTTGAGCGGTCGTCGGAAGATAATAAAGGAACGCGAGCAAAGCGATGGAGATGATGGTTTTCATGATCGGGTATCGTGGTCTCGTTAAAGTCGAATCACTTTCAAAGTTCGCACGAACGGCAAACCCGGGCGGTGATGGTTGCGGTTGTTAGACCGGCAATCACGCTCGCCAGTTGCCCTTGTTCCGTTTACATGAACGAGAGGATTAGAAAAGACTTGCGCTTAAGCTGAGAATGTCGACGTTCGGCCCAATCATTCAGGAACAGCGGGGGCAAGCCCACCTTCTGTATAGACCAGGGACATGCTAAACACCTGATCGGGGACATGGTGAACACTTTTGACAGGTTATACCTTGCGACCGAAGGGAGTCGAAGGTATGCCTTGGAGAATCAGTTCAGCCATGTCTCAACGCCAGGAATTCGTCATGCTAGCCAGTC
>DATLBQ010000474.1:0-5353 GCA_035526805.1 Pyrinomonadaceae bacterium | reverse complement strand
TATGCATCGCCGATACTGCTGGGCGACCTGGTCGCGAAGAATTACGACGACTTGCTGGTGGTGTCGCCCGACGTCGGCGGCGTGGTCCGCGCACGGGCGCTGGCCAAGCGCCTGAACTGCGACCTGGCCATCATCGACAAGCGCCGCCCGAAGGCGAATGTGTCGGAAGTGATGAACATCATCGGCGAGGTCGAGGGCCGCAACTGCGTGATCATGGACGACATGGTCGACACCGCCGGCACGCTGACCAAGGCAGCCGAAGTATTGAAGGAACGCGGCGCCAAGAAAGTCATCGCCTACTGTACCCACCCGGTGCTGTCCGGCCCTGCTATCGAGCGCATCGCCAACTCGCCTCTGGACGAACTGGTGGTGGTCGACACGATACCGCTGTCCGAAGCTGCGCGTAGCTGCAGCAAGATACGTCAACTAAGTTGCGCCGAACTGCTGGCCGAAACTTTCAAGCGCATCAGCAAGGGCGACTCGGTCATGTCGCTGTTTATCGACTAAATAGAAATTCAGAATCCTGGATGCGGCTTCACACCGAAGCCGCATTCTTCTTTGCACCCCTGGTCGCGGGGGTTGCGCAACGCGGGGCCAGCCCCGCAACACTTGGAGTTCATCATGAAAGTAGTCGCTTTTTTACGCAATGAGCAGGGGTCCGGAGCGAGCCGCCGCCTGCGCATTGCCGGCCAGACGCCTGGCATTATCTATGGCGGCACCGAAGCACCGGTCGCCATTTCGCTCGATCACAATGCGCTGTATCACGCGCTGAAGAAAGAAACCTTCCACTCGTCCATCCTGGACATGGAAATCGAGGGCAAGGTCCAGCAGGTCCTGCTGCGCGACTTCCAGGTTCACGCGTACAAGCAACTGGTCATGCATGCCGATTTCCAGCGCGTCAATTCCTCGGAAAAAATCCACGTCAAGGTGCCTTTCCACTTTATCAACGCGGAAACCTCGCCTGCAGTCAAGCTGTCGGCTGGCATCATCAGCCACGTGCTGACCGACCTGGACGTGAGCTGCCTGCCGAAGGACCTGCCAGAGTTCATCGAAGTCGACCTGGCCAACATGGAAGTCGGCGCTTCGCTGCACCTGTCCAACATCACGCTGCCGCAAGGCGTGACGGCTATCGTGCATGGCGATGACCCGACCATAGCAACCGCAGCCATCCCGGCCGGCAAGGTCGAAGCCGCTGGCGAAGCTGCCGAAGGCGAAGCACCCGCTGAAGGCGAAGAGAAGAAGTAATGCGATACCGGCGCCGGGCAACCGGCGCCTCCATGGAAACCCGCCGCGCCCGGCGGGTTTTTTTTCGACTGCGGGGTGTTAATACGAAAATGACTAATTGCCTTTAAAAACAAAGACTTAACGTCATTATTTGCCTCAAATTTATTTCTTCTTCTACTTGTTGAAAAGTTGAAATTTTGCAACAGAACGGTTATCCCAAATGACAATCTTAAATCTGGACCACGGTATTTGCTCGATATTCTCTCCATGTAGCCTCGACGTCGATTCCAGATGTGAGCAAATTCGTGATTTGGTTTCTTGCATTGGCTGAAAATTGGGGAAATTTGCTTTGGCTAAACTCGAAAACGTGCATGCACTTCTCGTCCGTGTCAATGTCTAGTTTCCACCGTATCGCCTTTGCTTTCGCCGTAGTGAGTCCGTGAATAGCACCTCAATTTTATTGCCGAAACTTTTGCCGTCCTTTTACGGGCCAATCGCCAATAGGGGTTATAACGCAGTCCCTCAGTATTCCTCTACCCAAAAAGTGCCATGCGCAAGTGCCTCCAGGCGCTCCAAGTCATCCTCGGTGTGCAATCCTTCCGTCACATCACGCCAAGCTAAATAGATAGTGAACGCGCTGGCACGAAGATAGGAAACGGAGCTCAGCCAGGTCGGGTCCCGCGCTTCCCATTTTTCTGCCTCCCGCATTAACTCAGTAATGCGGCTCTCTGCAATTTCCGTAAGATCTTGATAGAAGGAACGATGCTCTGCCATAACTTTGCCAGAATAGTCTTTGTAAAATGGTGCTGGATTTGTGCCGACCGCCAACCCCGGTGGACACGGCCAATTCTTTTGAAAATAATGTCTCACACCGATAGCCGTAAAGGCCGGAATGTTACTAACATATTTTTAATAAAGTTTACCTTTCCCGGCAGTTCTGATCCATGTCAATGCTGGACCATCTTTGAACCATGCTGCATTCTTTAATGGTAGGCGAACGTCATTAACACTAGCGTTCCCACCCTGGTCTCTAAAAATTCGGACGTAACTATTTAGTCGATAGGTGCAACGATGTCGTAACTTGACTGAGAAAAAAATGCTAATGAAGAGTCAAGACGTGCCTGTTCGGTCCAGGCGGCAACCGAAGTTGGAGTCTGCTCGTTTATCTCAAACTGAAAAGGTCGATGCCTCTTTTGCTACATTTGGATTGTTCAGGGCAAAACGTGGCTGTCCTGAGCCACATCTGCGACATGCGAACGAACCAATCCGCAGCCAGTAGCCTACTGTCAATCGCCAGATTAAACGAGGCCAGATTTTCCTGTCGTCTGCTAACTACCACCAGATACGAATGGCCCAGCTTTCCTTGAGCTTCAACAGGTGCCTTTGGCCTGTGCCTCAATGCGTTTCCCATCAGGTACTTTCATGCGCATTTGAATGTTATTGAGGCAGTCGTTGTCCATGGCGCCAATCAATGATATTTTGATAATATTGTTATGGTATTTAGAAGTACCTAGTCCAAGGAATAAGCATGAGCTTGGGTGATCAGGATTCAGGTTTGGCAGTAAATTTTGCAGAGGCACTGCGTCTGGCAGCGGATCTATGCGGCGTGCCAATGGCAATGGTTACCTCGCACGAAAATGGAAATATTCGGCTCGAATGCGAGTACGGCCTGTCGCGGTTCACGGCCACCGGATTTTGTCAGCATGCGGTTCTGCAAGATGATTTACTAGAGGTGATCGACGCCACGTTAGACGCCCGCTTCAGAGATTTGCCCGAAGTGCGTGGAGCACCCTTTATCCGTTTCTATGCTGGCGCGTCCCTCGTGTCGCCTACCGGTCAGCGACTCGGCACGCTTGCGTTGCTAGACTCACAGCCGAGGACGATCGACGATGTCCAGCGAGCGCATATTCGTACTGTGGCGCATCAGGTCATGGTTCACCTTGAGTTCAGGCGCCAGCATACCCAACTCAAACAGCTTGCCGCTGAACTTGAGCGTGTTAATCGCCGACTACATGAGCAGGCAGATCACCTGAAGCAGGCACAACATATTGCGCGTGTAGGAAGCTGGAAGTACCAAGTCGCAGAAAACCATCTGTCTTTGTCTGACGAGATCCTCTATATGTATGGTCTGACGCCTGCGGAATTTGGCGGCACCATGGAAGCCTTCATCGATCTCGTGCATCCGGAGGACCGGCAGTCGGTCAGATCCGCCAAAGAGACGGCAATGCAGTTCGGAAACGCGTCGGTGCAATGCCGGGTGATGCGAAAGGACGGGAAGATTCGCTACTTTGAAACCATCGGCCAATTATTTTGTGAAAAGAATGGTCAGGAATATCTGGCCGGAACGACGCAGGACATTACAGAACAAAAGGTGGCAGAACACCGGATTGGCCAGCTTGCCTACGTGGACCAGCTAACCGGCTTGCCAAACCGAAAATTCGTCTTGGACCGGATCGACCGGCTTGTTGCAATGCACCACCGCACACCGCAGGACGCTGCAGTATTGTTCATCGATCTTGATAATTTCAAGGCACTCAACGACACGCACGGCCATGACAAGGGCGATATGCTGCTGAAGCAAGTCGCCCAGCGATTGCAGACTTGCGTGCGGCATTACGACTGCGTGGGGAGGTTCGGCGGCGATGAGTTCGTCGTACTGCTCGAACATCTCGGTACAGGGTCAATTAATGAAGCAACGCACGCTTGCCAAGTCGCGCAAAAAATCTTGTTGGTGCTTAACGAACCATATGTGCTCGAGACGTTGCAGCATCGCATTACCCCGAGTATCGGCATTGCCATATTTGACCACGAGATGGTGTCGACCAGTGACTTCCTCAGGCGTGCTGATATGGCTATGTATAAAGCCAAGGCCGAAGGGCGCAATACAATCCGATTTTTTAGCGCAGAAATGCAGGATGCGGTAAACGCACGTAGTCAACTCGAGGCCGACCTGCGTCAAGCGCTTACGGCACAAGAGTTTTATCTTGCTTATCAGCCGCAGGTTGACCGTAGGGGCCGTATCGTCGGGGTTGAAGTGCTATTGCGCTGGCAACATCCCACACGAGGGCTGGTGATGCCGGCCGAGTTCATCGCGCTGGCCGAGGAGCTTGGACTGATTGCGGAAATAGGCAACTGGCTGCTAGAGCAAGCGTGCCAGCAGCTTGTTCAGTGGACCAAGGATCCCCCGACACAGCATTTGACCTTATCGGTCAATGTCAGCGTAAGACAGTTCCGTCACCCAGCCTTTATCGACCAGACCATTGAAATCCTGTCACGAACCGGTGCAGATCCTGGCAAGTTAAAAATTGAAATTACCGAAAGCATGCTGATCAGTGATATCGAGGAAACAAGGCGGAAAATGATCGCCTTGAAAGCAATTGGCGTGCGGTTCGCGCTGGATGATTTCGGGACTGGCTTTTCCTCACTTGCCTATCTGCAAAAGCTTCCATTGGATGAGCTTAAGATTGACCAGTCTTTCATACAGAATGTCACGACCGACCAAAACAATGCTGCTATTACGCGTTCTATCATCGCACTTGGCCATAACCTGGGCCTATCAGTTATTGCCGAAGGGGTTGAGACGGAGGATCAGCGCCAGTTCCTGGCGGATGAAGGTTGCGCTAACTTTCAAGGGTATCTCTACCATGAGCCGCTGGCTGCACCGACAATTAAATCCTTTCTGCGTGATGACGGCCATCCGCAGTAAGGTCTGGGCAGCTGCTCAACCGACCTATAGCCGCGCCGTCCCTGCAAAGATACAAGAATCGCCCGATACGATATCGAAAAGCATACAACCGCACATTATCGATCACGATTTCATCGCAATTTAGAAAATGCACGTTCATGTGTTGCAGGGTCGCTTGCTTGATTTCCGCTTCAGCATCTTCCAGGGTCATGCCATACGCTTCGTGATTTCCGGCCACATAAAGAACCGGAAGACCCGCAAATGTTTTAGCAGCCCATCCGACAGCGTGGCCGCCTGTGTCGATGTCGCCAGCCAAAATTACGACATCAGGTCGGCTCACCAAAGAACCAATGGGCAGCGGTTTTTTGCGCCAGAGTCCTCGATGCAGATCCGATAAATCAAGCAGCGCACATTAACTGCATGTCATACTGTTTTCAGCTATTC
>DATLBQ010000473.1:0-12683 GCA_035526805.1 Pyrinomonadaceae bacterium | reverse complement strand
CAAACCGCTTGCACACCCTCGATTAACCGCTAGTTCGTCGGCATTTTTTTTGAGAATTACCTTTTGGAGTGCACTGACCTGTCAGCGCACTCCAAAAGGCTTCCACCGCTCGCCACGTCGACAAATTGCAATGGAACGCGTTAACACCACGGCTCGGATCGAGTCAGCTCGCGCAAAGATTGCCGAGTTGTTGTCGGCGCATGCCGAATGGTTCTGCACGCTCAACGGCGGAGATTCGCAGGCGTTGAGAAGAAGTGAATTGGACATCACGGTCAGCTATGGTCGGCTGATTCTCACTGCCTGGACTGAAAAGGGAAGCCGAGCCTGGAAAATATTTGACTGGGAATTGATCGGCGAGAGATTGATTCTACGAGCCTCACGGCGCATGGGCGCTGAACGTCCTCTAATTGAACTCGTGCCACGTGCCGCGGCGAGTGCCATCGCGTTAACTGTTAAGCGAGCCCGGCAACAACGTTCAATGCAGCTCGGCCTTTTGGCGTGTGCAATTCAGTCAGGCGCAAAACTCGAGCGCGCGGCGCTTAGTCCCGGCGCTCGGCGAGGACAGCCGGGCCGTTACGCGCGCATCGTTTTGCGGCAAAGACATCAGCGCATCGCGATCACTGGATCAGTTGCTTCAAGCAAGGCAAGTGACGCAGACGCATTTCTTTCCTCGGCGTTAATGTGGTTCAAGCGCACGGGCGAGCGCGCGCGCCCTCCTTATATTCAACAGCTGTGGTTGGTGGTAGAGAAGGATCTGCTCAAGTCCAGCCTTCAGCGGGTTGCTTTATTGCGTCGCAGCCTGAGAGACGCGATTGCTGTCTATCTCGTTGATCAGCAGTTGACTGAAATGAAGTTGGTAGACGTGCCGACTCGTGCAGCGCTATGGAAGCGAAAGTTGGCGCACTTTCCACCGGTCCCTGCCGGTGATCCAACTGAGTTTTCAAATCAGTTTTGCCTACTCGCATACGACGCGATTGACGTTGTTAGGGCGCGCCACGGTGAAACACTTCGTTACTTTGGATTGCCTTTCGCGCGTGTTCGCCGTCTTTTGGGCACCGAACGCGTTTGGTTTGGTGTCGAAGGCGCGCGCCGGCGCCTATTGGATGAAAAGACCGAAAACGAATGGAGAAATCTTTTGACGTCGCTGATCGATCAGCGATCAGCTAAGTCCACAGACCATCAGCATGCCCTCTATCGAAATGCCGCTGAAGCATGGCTGGAGTCGCTGCTGCGCCGCAACATTACGCGATTGGATCCTGGTCTAATCATTGCACCGTTGCATGCTCAGTTCAGGACCGCTCGGGGCGGGGTGCTCGGTGTTCGGCCAGTCGATCTGCTGGCGCTGAGACAAGACGGACGGCTGGTAGTTATCGAATTAAAAGTGTCGGAGGCGCGCGAACATGTGTTGCAGGGAGTCGACTATTGGCAGCGCGTGGAAGCACACCGGCGTCGCGGTCATATCGCACGAGCGAAGCTCTTTGGCGACAGAAAAATCAGCAATGAGTCGCCGCTTGTTTACCTGGTAGCGCCAACCCTTCGCGTGCACCCTTCCTTTAATGCACTGGCGCGCTCAATCGATCCTAACATCGAAATTTATCGTTTCGATATCAACGAAGATTGGCGCGCCGGTGTGCGCGTCATGAGGCGTCTGCGCGTTAACTGAACATTTTATCGGGCAGACAAAGCTTGCCCTTGCAGGCCAAACGCCTGCGGGTTCTCGCCGATAATGGCGGCTGCGAAGAAGCGCGGTACGTAATAAACGCTTTCACGGCGAAACGTCTCGTCCAGTTTGCCGCGCTCCGCGGTTAGGACGCAGATGCTGCACTGCTTGTTTTGATCGGTGACAAGAGCTTTGAGGTCGCGCGCAGTTTTTTGTTCGCCGCGATTGTAGGCCAGCAACGCCAATGCCTCTTTCATCGGATCGTCCTTGAATTGCTCGAGGTTGCCCGTGATGTAGCGCGCCGCCGCGTCCGCCGATTTTTCCACGTCCAATAAATCTGCGGCTGAAAGGCCGAACCGTTCTCCAGTCTTCGGAAGAAACTGAAACATGCCAATCGCGCCCATCGAACCGGCTGGCGGATTGTTTATGTATTCCGATTCTATCCACGGAAGGTAAAGGCCAATGAGCGGCGACACGTTACGTGCCCTGAATGCGGCCACAAGTGCGGGCGCCTGGATCTGTCCGCGCTCGACGACGAGTCGTAAATCACGTTTATCCGCGACCGAATTGCCTTCGTGTCCAATCCGCCGGGTGTATTGGTTGACAGATTGCTGAATATCCTCGATGAATGCTGGCGTGAATTCATACTCCCGTCCCGACATTTCACTGGCGACGCGTCGTGCCTGTGAGGCTACGAATTGCGCCCGCTCAGTTTGCGTCATTTGTTGATACATCCTGGCAGAGGTTGTTTGCGCGCGCAGTTCCTGCGCGGTGATTGTTAACGAAAACATTACAGCCAAAATTACGACGAGCATTTTTTGACCTTTCATTGTTGTCCTCTTTCTGGGTTCATAAAATAGCAGGAACGAAAAGCCCTTCAAGTGTTTAAGCGAGAAATGCAGAGAAGGGTGTTCACCAGCCGCAACTGCTAGCGAGAAACAGCGACAAAAATGTTCATCGAAATCACACAAACTTTAGCTGTCAATATTCTTGAAGACAACATTCGACAAACTTCAAGCTTGACCGATGTCAGATGTTAGAATCGCGGCTGATGACGATCCGTGCTGACGACCTTGCGGCTAATGATCTCACCGGGCTGCTCATTGAATGGGCCGAGGGAGATAAAGCCGCGCTCGATCAGTTAACGCCCCTGGTCTACGACGAAATTCGTCGCATTGCGCATCGTTATGTGCAGCGCGAGCGTAATGGCCAAACGCTGCAAACGACGGCACTGGTGAATGAAGCGTATCTGCGGCTGGCGGGATCGCAGCGCATTGAATGGCAGAATCGCGCTCATTTCTTCGCGGTCACGGCGCAGGTCATGCGCCACATTTTGATTGACCACGCACGGCGCCGACAGTACATGAAACATGGCGGTGATGTGCAACGCGTCTCGCTTGAGGCAGTGACCAAAGAAGCGGCGCTAATGTCTCCGCCGCGCGCGGCCGAACTATTGGCACTGGACGAAGCTTTGAACGAATTGGCAAAGCTTGATCCGCGCAAGAGTCGCGTCGTGGAACTGCGTTACTTCGGCGGCTTGAGCATCGAGGAGACAGCTGACGTATTGGAAGTTTCGGCAATGACGGTACGCCGCGATTGGCGTGCTGCGAAGGCGTGGATTTATAAGGCAGTGAAAGGTGAAGAGTGAAAAGTGAAGAGTAAAGAGTGAAAGAGAGAGCGCTTGATCTGACTTTTCACTTTTCACCATTCACTTTTTACTTCCCGTATGACCCCTGAACAATGGCAAGAGGTAGAGGCGGTGTTGCAAGACGCGCTTGATTGCCCCCCGGGCGAGCGAGCTTCGTTCCTGGATGGAGCATGCGCGGGTGACCAGCGGTTGCTTAAGGAAGCGAATTCTTTAATTTACGCCTACGAACACGCCGGTGATTTCATCGAGCAACCCGCGTTAACGCAGGACGCGCATATCCTGCTCGGTGGCGACCTTACGGACAAGCTGGGCAGCACCGTTGGCCCATACAAAATTCTCCGTCGACTCGGCGTCGGGGGTATGGGGGAAGTCTACCTCGCTGAAGATGAGCGGCTTCAACGTCTGGTCGCTTTGAAGATATTGCCGGTCTACTTCGCATCCGATGACGCGCGCTTGCGCCGCTTTCAGAGGGAAGCACGAGCCGCTTCGGCTTTGAATCATCCCAACATCCTAACGATTCATGAAGTTGGAGAGACCGACGGAGTCTATTTCATAGCGACGGAGTTCATCGACGGCGGCACAATTCGCCAGTTGCTTGCCGAGCGGGAGTTGTCGCTCGACGAAATTCTGGACATAGCCGAACAGGTGGCGTCGGCACTTGCCGCCGCGCACGCCGCAGGCATTGTGCACCGCGACATCAAGCCCGAGAACATCATGCGCCGCAGCGACGGGCTGGTTAAGATTTTGGATTTCGGTATCGCAAAGTTGATGGAGACGGAGCTGCTCGAATATTCGGATGAAATCACAGCTGACGGCAGAACCCGCACTGAAGCGGGACTGGTGATGGGGACCGTAAATTACATGTCACCGGAACAAGCGCGTGGTCTTCAGGTCGACGAGCGCACTGACATCTGGAGTCTAGGAGTAGTCGTTTATGAAATGCTGGCGAGACGACTGCCGTTTCAGGGCGCCACACGCATGGATACTCTTGTGGCGATTCTGGATCGTGATGCACCGTCGCTTCCCGAAGTTACGAGCAGCCACTACGCAGTATCGGCGCGACTCGCGCGGACTGTCCATCGTTGTTTGCGCAAGTCGATCGCAGATCGCTTTCCGACCGCGAATGAGTTACTTCTGGAACTCAACCGCCTGCGACGAGGAGACAGTGGACCTTCCGTGAATGGTCCGACCCTCCATTATCGCAGCGAGGATCAGAGCATTTCCGGCTGGGGCAGCAGATCGTTTGTTCACCGTTATGCCTGGCCGATGCTGGTCCTGATATTAGTATTGTTAGCTGCTACTGCCGCGATCACATTCTACTCACGTAACTCTCGACCCTCGACAGCGCCAATTCCGTACGCTGCCACCGTGGCAAACACCAGCAGCAGTCAAGGAATACTCTATGCGGAGATGAACGAGACGGAACGACTCGCATTCGTCAGGGAACAAGAGCAGCGCATATCCGCGATGATGGGCGATCGTCCGGCGAAATTGAACCGGGAAGCATTGCAGATGATTAAGCAATATGTGGACTATTATGCGACGCGGCGCGAAAGAACGAACGGCGAGGACACGCTCGATGATATCTACGGGCGCGCACCGCAGTACATACCGCTGATCGCGCGTTCGTTTGGCGCGCGCCGCGTTCCAGTAATCATCGGGATTTATTTGCCGGTGATCGAGTCAGCTTACCGACCTTGTAACGAAAGTAGTTACGGGGCTAAAGGTTTGTTCCAATTCCTGCCGCAGACGGCGAAGCTTTATGGCGTGTCTGACGAGGAAATGTGCGACGCGGAAAAGATGACGCCCGCCGCGGCCCACTACCTGGCAGACCACATGGCGGAACTCGGCGACGACGCTGAAAGCATGACGCTGGTGCTGCTTAGTTACAACACTGGCGCGCCGTGGGTCAGAAATACCTTGCGTGAATTAAGAGACGCGGGCGACTACGAAAGAAATTTTTGGACGCTGTTTGCGCACCGCGACCAACTTGACGGAACTTTTCGCGAGGAAGGCGCGCGTTATGTACCGAATTTTTTTGCCGCCGCGATCATTGGCGAGAATCCGCACACGTTTGGATTATCGCTGGCGCCCTTGTCGAGCCTCGCGGAAAAAGGAGAAGGCAGTAAGCAGTAACCTATAGGCACAAAAAAGGGCGCTACGGCGAAACCCGAGCCCCCTTTGTCGTTCATCCTCTGCCTGGTGCCTACTGTATTCTGTCTCCTACCTTCTGCTTAGTGTTTGACGAAGATATCTTCTTTCGTGCGATTAGCGGCAGCAGGAGCTGGAGCTGGACTTGGCACACTCCGCATTGAACTCATCGCCTGTTCGGCCGAGAGTATCCCCGAAACACGCATCTTAAACTCATCAACATTAGTGGCGTTGTGCAACGCCTCTTCCATCGTGATTAATCCCGACTGAAGCAGATGGAATAGCGACTGATCGAAAGTCTGCATGCCATATTGCGACGCCCCAGCCGCAATTGCCTCACGGATCAAGCTCGTCTTTTCTTCGTTGACGATGTAGTCGCGGATTAAAGCAGTTGACATCATTACTTCAACGGCGGGCACGCGACCCGCGCCCTTGGCAGCGCGAACCAGTCTCATAGAAACAACGGCCTTGAGAATTCCGGCCAGTTGGATGCGCACAGACTTTTGTTGGTGTGAAGGAAACGAAGAAACGATGCGCATCACGGTCTCAGTGGCGTCGAGCGTGTGCAAGGTGGAAAGCACCAGGTGCCCCGTTTCGGCAGCGGTCAGCGCAGTTTCAATAGTTTCGTAGTCGCGCATTTCGCCCACCAGTATCACATCCGGATCCTGTCGCAGCGCGCCGCGCAAAGCCTCTGCAAATGATCTCGTATCGACGTCGATTTCACGTTGAGTCACAAATGATTGTTTGTCCTTGTGCAAAAATTCGATCGGGTCTTCGATAGTTACGATGTGTCCGCTGCGCCGTGCATTTATTCTGTCGATCATTGCCGCCAGCGTGGTTGATTTGCCGGAGCCGGTGGCGCCGGTGACGAGAATGAGTCCGCGCCGTTCTTCGGTGACGCGATCGATTACCGGCGGCAGCCCCAACTCTGCCGAGCTTCTGGTCTTGTCGGGAATAACGCGCAGGACCACGCTTACCGTCCCGCGCTGTTGAAAGATGTTCGCGCGAAATCGTCCCAGCCCTTTGACGCCGTAACCGATGTCAACTTCCGACACTTCCTTGAACCGCTGCTTTTGGCGATTCGACATCATGGCAAACGCCATGTCGAGAGTATCTTCCTGCTTCAGTCGCGGGGCATCGGCGATTGGGTGTAATTCGCCGGCAATGCGCATAACCGGAAAGGCCCCGACCTTCAGATGTAGATCGGAAGCGTTGTGACTGGCGGCAATGCGTAGCAGATCGTCAATTTTTACAGACATGCGGCGACAAACCTTTCGAACCTGAAAACTGAACTAACGGTTTTGATTTCTGCGCTGGAACGGGCGCTTGCGAAAACCTGTGGGGCGCGCATCATCCGTGGCTGTGTGGATAATGCGAATTGAATATAGCTTTTCACGGCGATCAGCGTCAACGGCAATGTTTCTTGTCGCGGACGATGCGCCGGCTGATCCCGGAGTCAAGGACATAGGCTACGACGCCAGAACCGGTGCATTGAAGACGCAGAAACTATTCGTCCTTCAATTAGCGTCCGGTAAGGGTGTGGAAATGCTGCCGTCAATCGCGACAATCCCCACGGCGGCGTTGACTGGAAGGAATCAGCATCTTGCCATTGAACCTGTCCGTCTTCCTGGACCCACTTGACTTGCGGATCGCCACTTAAGGCGATAGCGGCAGCTTCGTTCGGCAGTTCAATTGAATACCCTATCAATGCGGTCTCGTAGATATAACCGATTTTGCCGAGATGAACTTGCGCATGAGCATTCGCAATCGCAGTTACCGCCCCACGCCGCGCTGCCAAAGAGGCTGCCGGGTCAACCACGTCGTCCTTTAATACGACAATGTATCGATTAGATATCGGATTACCGGATTTGACGAACTTCTTGGAAGGAGTCAGCGATCGTTGTGGCTTTGCAGGTCGCGAGGTTCTTAAGGGTGAGAACTCTTCAGGAAAACCCGGAAACGGGTAATCAGGCCGCGGATATTCTTGTTGCTGCGCCAACGTTGGAATGGGAAGAACGGCGAGCACTAATGCGTTCAAAACGATAAGGCAAATCGTAACTCTTTGCATGACAGTAGCCCTTCCATCATTGAGACTGCCCCATCTTGCGATCAGATGGTTTGCCCAAAGAGTACCAGATTTTTTGGCAAACAATTCAAACTTGAGAGAATGGCGCGGTTGCTTCAGTCGGACGCCGCCATTGTAATTCTTAGCAAAAGAGTTCGCGAAGAGCGACGATGCCAGGTCTCTTGTAACTCCTTTTACTGTCAACAATAAAGTTCCAAAATAAAACAGCAGTTGCGCCGTCGAATTAGTTGACACTTCTCTTATCGGGTTGTAAGCTCCGCCGCGTTCACCCCGCTATTTTCTACACACACCCTCTCAAGAGTCCATCCGCTCGTTCCTAAGTTCTGCCAGGCGACCATTCCGCTCCACGCACTGCAACGCTTTGAGAGTGTTGTTCTGCTTAACGTCCTCAACCACGGAGAAGAAAAATGAAAGGCCTGCGCTCCTTCCTGCTACTCGTCTGCCTTTGTATTTCCCTTGCGGCCGTCATGACGCTTGGCCCCACTCAAAAAGCGTTCGGCAACTTCGCAACTAATTCGGCGCCGCTGGCGATTGACGATTCTTATCAGGTGCACGGCGACACTGACGTTGGCCCGCTGTTAGCTAACGACTCCGATCCGGATGGGGATCCCATAAGTTTGAGTGCTTTCATTACCTTGCCCCAACACGGCCTGCTTTTCAACACAGCGCGGTCTGATGTTTTCTGGTTCCATCCCACCTTCGGTTACACAGGCCCCGATAGTTTTTCATATCAGATTTGCGACAACCATGACGCGTGCGCGACCGCTATCGTTAGCATTCAGATCAACAACACCGCACCATCGCCGCAGAATGATTTCTACAATGTGCATGGAAGGACGCGCATCGGTCCCTGGTTAGCGAATGATTCTGACCCCGACGGCGACTCGATATCGCTGAATGCGATTCCTGTCTTGTGCCAACACTGCGGAGATTTGTCCAACACCATCATTCCGGATTCCTTCGATTACACGCCGGCATTCGGATATACGGGTCCTGACAGCATCAATTATAGAATTTGCGATAGCCTGGGTGCCTGTGCCACGGCGGTGGTGAGTATTAACGTCACTAATAGTGCACCCACGCCAGTGGACAAGAAATACTCAATTCGAGGCAATACGAACGTTGGCCCACTTTTATTCGGCGACACTGATCCTGAAGGTGACGCCATCACATTGAACAGCTTAGTAAGTTCACCCCAGCATGGCGAATTGTCTAATACGATCACTACTGACGTTTTCAACTTTCGTCCCGCGGCGGGGTTTAGCGGCAGCGATAGTTTTGTATATCGAGAATGTGACAGCCTGGGCGCATGTTCGAACTCAACGGTTACTTTGTGGATTATCGGCGATGGCGAAAATGATGGCGCGACATCGTGCAACACTCATGTAGGTGAGCCTGTGAACGTCACAAACGGGAACATGTATTTACAACAAAACGATTACGCATTGCCGTCCGCCGGACCGGGAATTAGCATCTTGCGCACCTACAACAGCAACTCGCAACGACCTGGACTGTTTGGCAGAGGATGGTCAAGTGAATACGACGAATCGATTCAGACCTACGGCAATAATCTTACGCGTTTCAACCAATCTGATGGGCGCGCCATCTATTTAGGCCGGGCAGTGGGTTCATCGGGCGTTATGGAGCCTCTCGAAGAAGATTTCCATGGGTATCTGCTGCAGAACGCAAGCAATGGGTTTACGGTGACTATGACGAACGGCAGCGTACGTCAGTTCAATGCTGCTGGCAAACTTGTCTCGCTCGCCGATCGAGTGGGAAATCAAACTGCACTCGCATATGACGGCGGCGGCAAGTTAGCTTCCGTAACAGATCCGTTCGGTCGCGTGCTGTCGTTTATAACGAATGCGAATGGGCAGGTACTCTCAATCGGCGATACGCTGGGCACAATCGCCACTTACACCTACGGCGGCAGCAATCAACTGCTATCTGTTACCTACGCGGACAATTCAGCTTTTCAATTCGGCTATGACGGCAACCTTCGATTGACGTCCGTTACAGACGCGCTCGGCAACGTGGTTGAGTCGCACACTTATGACAGCGAGGGACGCGCGATCACATCAGCAAAACATGGGGGAGTGGAGCTCTACACACTCAGCTTTGTCAGTGCGACTGAGACGGACGTTACTGATGCGCTTGGCCGCGTTAGCAAATACACGTTCAACAATAGCAACGGCCGAAGTTTGGTGACGCGGGTCGAGGGTTTGTGCGCTTGCGGTGGGAGCGCCGGCTCGCAGGTGCAAACCTGGACGTACGACAAACAGTCGAATGTTATCAGCCATACAAATGCGCTTGGAAGAATAGCAACTTACACCTATGACACCAATGGGAACAGATTAAGCGGTACCGGTGTCTTGGGCGGTTCAAGCTTCACATACAACCAGCTTGGTCAAATCTTGACGGCTACCGATGCGATGGGAGGCGTCACTACCTACGCGTACGACGCCGTCGGCAATCTCCTGTCCGTGAAAGATGCGCTGAACAATATTACGACGTTCACCTACGACGCACGCGGCGAACTCTTGACGATGACTAACGCGCTCGGAAAGGCAACCGCACTCGCATATGACGCGAGCGGCAACATCTCACAGCTAACCGATGCTCTGGGGAATATCACGAAGTTTGCTTACGACGCACGCGGTCGTATGACGACAACTACCAACGCGCTCAATTTCATCACACGTTACGCCCACGATCCCGCCGGCCGCGTCAACAAGATCACGCGTCCGGATCTGTCTTTCATAACTTTTACCTACGATCTGGCCGGTCGGCGCTCGAAGATAACGGATGCGCTTAATAACAGTACTACGTTCGCTTACGACACCGCTTATCGGTTGAAAAGCCAAACCGATGCGCTGGCGAGAGGCATCACGTTCGGCTATGACGCGATGTCCAATCTGGTTACGACGACTGACGCTTTAGGTCGGAGTTCAAATTACGAGTATGACGAAAACAATCGTTTGATTAAGGCGATCTATCCACCTGCAGTCGCCGGCGCAGCTCGGCTTCAGGAATCAGTTGAATACGATGCGGTAGGTAACGTGACAAAGCGTATCGACACCGCCGGACGAGCGACCGCTTTTACCTACGACAATGCAAACCGGGTGGTGATGGTTACTGACGCGGCTTTACAGACTACCCAATACGAATACAACGCGCGCTCGAATGTCATCGCGGTGGTTGACGCGCTTGGTCAGCGGTATACGTTTGATTACGACGACCTTTCACGCCCGACTTCGGCGACGCGTGCCGGTCTCACGATGTCCGTTTCCTATGATGCGATTGGTAACCGCGTCCGGCGAACCGACTATAACAACATGACAGCCAGTTACACTTACGACGCCGTGAATCGGCTGACGAAAGTAACTTACCCCGATGCGAGTCTGGTAACTTACGGCTATGACAAACTTTCCCAATTGACCAGCGCTACCAACGCGAACGGCACGGTGAGCTTTTCGTATGATTCCCGCGGCCGCACAATTAGCACTACTGATGTTTTTGGACAGGTGCTTAATTACGCTTATGACGCGAACGACCGCCGCACCAGGTTGAGCTTTGGCGCGACAACAAATGCCACCTACACCTACGATGCCGTCAATCAGCTGATTAAGATTACAGACAGCGCTAACCTCGCGATTGCTTATACCTACGACGGCGCAGGTAGATTAATTTCGCGTGCGCTGCCGAATAGCATCGCCACCACCTACAGCTACGATGGTCTCAACCGCTTGACCCGATTGAAAGATGCGAAGAAGAACACGGTAATCGCGGATAACAATTATCAGTACAACGTTGCCGGCAACCTAAGTCAGAATGTCGACCAGAGCGGCACACACGTCTACGGTTACGATCCAATGGAGCGGTTGAGCTCAGCTACATACACCGGCACGCCCAACGAAACCTATACTTATGATGCGGTTGGCAATCGGACTAATTCGCATAAAAGCGCGAGCTATAGTTATCAGCCGAACAATCGCCTCGTAGCCACCACCGCCGCCAGCTATCTCTACGATAATAACGGCAACCTGATCTCAAAGGCTCAGAACGGCGCGACACAGTTTGCCTGGGACTTTGAAAGCCGACTAACTCAAGTGGTGACTCCATCATCCGGAAGTGTCAGTTACAAGTACGATGCTTTAGGAAGAAGAATCCAACGCACGGCTTCGAGTGGAACTGCAACAAACTTTACGTATGACGGGCAGGATGCAGTTAAAGACAGCAACAGTGATGGCACGTCAGTGGAATATCTTAATGGTCCCGGAATTGACAACAAGATTCGTCAGAAAGGGCCGTCGGCGGCGACCACCTATTACTTCGCGCAAGATCAACTGGGTACTACGACCGCGCTTACGAATACCAAAGGCCAACTAGTGGAAAGGATGGCCTACGATGGGTACGGGAATTCGGCGGGCAGTACGAGAACCCGATACAGCTTCACCGGACGCGAACGCGATTCGCTAACGGGGTTACTTCATTATCGCGCCCGCTCGTACGACCCGCAGCTGGGACGGTTCATCTCGGAAGATCCGATCGGCCTTACTGGCGGAATAAATCAGTTCGCGTATGTCGCGAATAATCCGCAGAACGCAAAGGATCCGTCCGGGCTTTTCGAGATCGATGTTCATTATTATCTGACTTACTATCTTGCCTTAAAGACAGGGTGCTTTTCAGATGCCGACGCTAGGCTGATCGCGGAGGGCGACTGGGACTCCGATGAAAGCGACTGGAAGAAACCCGGATGGGGTAACTCAATAGTGGTAATTAACGGAAACCCGACAATTTTCCCCGACCTTGCCCAAAGAGCACGGAATGTGGCGTTCCATTCCTTCGGTACGCCAGCGGAAAATGCGGCTAGGGCAGCTGAATTACTCTCTCAAGCTCGCGCTCACGGCGGAAATCCTTTCCTCTTCGGTACGTATTTGCATTTTCTGCAAGATTCGTTCAGCCATGAGAACTTTGCGGGAAATGACACCCATGGTCATCTCGCGGCACTTCACCATGTGGACCACACAAGTACTGATCGGGATAAGTCGAAGGCGATGGCGCACGCCACCTTTGGTGCTCTACGGGACTTTGGCAGACGAAAGGGGTGTGGATGCACTGGAGCGCCGGACTGGAAG
>DATLBQ010000472.1:0-4195 GCA_035526805.1 Pyrinomonadaceae bacterium | reverse complement strand
ACACGTTCAATTTCGAGCGACGTTCACAAAAGGAGGCTGTTATGTCCGTGGAGATCATGACCTACCTGGTTTACCTCGCAATAAGCATTGCGTTGACGGTGTGGGTGGCCCACACCCTTCACAAGAACGGCCGCGTGTTTCTGGTCGACGTGTTTCATGGGAACGAGCCGCTGGCAGATTCTGTGAATCACCTGCTGGTCGTCGGCTTTTACCTGATAAATCTTGGCTACGTCTGCATGGCCCTCAAATTGGGCTACGCGCTGGCGTCGGCACAGGAGGGCATTGAGGCGTTGTCGGTGAAAGTGGGGATGGTGCTGCTTGTTTTGGGAGGGATGCACTTCTTCAACCTCTTCATCTTCAGTCGCATGCGCCGTCGTGTGGCATTGCGGAACTCTCCGCCACCAGTTATGCCGGACGCATTTACCGCAGTGCGGGAGGCGTAACATGTCATCGCTAACCGTGCTCTACGATCCGCATTGTGGACTATGCCGAAGAGTGCACGAATGGCTCGAGGAGCAGCCCAAGTTAGTTCCCTTGCTTCTTGTTCCGTTGAAGTCTGACGAAGCACGCAGTCGGTTTCCAATGCTGGATCATGAACCGACGGTCAACGACCTCACGGTTATCAGTGATGAGGGTGCAGTGTATTTCGGGCCGAAGGCCTGGCTCATGGTCCTCTGGGCGCTGTGCCGGTATCGCGAGTGGTCTTACCGGCTCGCCTCGCCAGAGTTACTGCCGACGACGCGGCGAGTCGTGTCGCTTATATCGCAGCGTCGGTATCAGATCAGTCGAGCTGGCGGTTGGTCGAGGTAAAGAGAATGAAGCCTGCCAGGAAACCGAAAGCAAAAACAAACAAGACGGCGAAGGGTGAACAAACCAAAGCGCTCATCCTGAACACTGCTTTGGAGATACTTCACGAGCGCGGCTACGAACAGACGACCATGCGCGCTATTGCCGAGAAGGCCGGCGTGTCGCTCGGCAACGCCTACCATTACTTCGGCTCGAAAGATCACCTGATCCAGGCGTTCTATCATCGCACGCATGAAGAGCACTTGCGCGCATCGCTGCCGGCGCTGGAAAAGGAAACTTCTTTAAAAGCGCGCCTGCTTTTCGTGATACGGCTCAAGATCGACACGCTTGAGCCGTATCATGAGTTTGCCGGCGTTCTTTTCCAGACCGCGGCCGATCCACACAGTCCGCTCAATCCATTTGCAGACGCGGCGGCGCCGGTGCGACGCGACAGCATCAGGCTTTTTGAAGATCTGGTCGCGGAGACGAAGGCGCGCCTCCCTGACGATCTGCGGGCCGAGCTCCCTTACCTGCTCTGGCTTTACCACATGGGGATCATTCTTTTTTGGATTCACGATTCCTCAAACAAACGGGCGCGCACCTACCGCCTGATTGATCAGACGGTTGACCTCCTGGATAAGCTAATCTCGCTCGCAAGCAATCCACTGATGCGACCGGTGCGTAAGAAGGCGCTAAAACTCGTGGCGGAGTTGCGAGATGATCTTGCTGCAGAAACAAATCACGACGCAGAAAAAACGGAAAGCGGGAATGAATGAAAGTCGTAATCCCAGGCGGTTCGGGCCAGGTGGGCACTGTGTTGTCCCGCGCGTTTCACGAACGTGGCGATGAGGTTGTTGTCCTTAGTAGAACTCAAACTAATGCGCTGCCCTGGCGCGTGGTGAAGTGGGACGGTGAGAAACTCGGTGATTGGGTGTCAGAAACAGAAGGGGCAGATGCGGTCATTAACCTCGCCGGTCAGAGCGTAAATTGTCGCTACACAGCGGAAAATCGCCGCCGCATCATTGATTCCAGAGTTAATTCAACCCGAGTCGTGGGGCAGGCTATTGCTGAGACAAACAATGCGCCGCGCGTTTGGCTGCAGGCTAGCACAGCCACGCTCTACGCTCATCGCTACGACGCGCCGAACGACGAAGCCAACGGAATCATTGGCGGATCGGAACCTGACGCGCCGGAAACCTGGCGCTTCAGCATTGACGTAGTGAAGAAATGGGAACGCGAACTCAACGCGGCCGCAACGCCAAATACCCGCAGGGTGCTGATGCGTTCGGCAATCGTTATGAGTCCTGGACGGGGTGGCCCCTTCGACATGCTGCTGCGTTTGGTGCGCTTTGGACTTGGCGGCCGCTTTGGCGACGGCCGAGAGTTTGTCTCATGGATACATGATCAGGATTTTGTGCTGGCGGTGGATTGGTTGATTCATCATGAGGAATTGGAAGGCCCGGTTAATCTTGCCTCGCCAAATCCTTTGCCCAACTCCGAGTTCATGCAGGCTCTCCGCAGAGCTTGGGGTGTTCCGTTTGCTCTGCCGGCGACGGAGTGGATGCTTGAACTGGGCGCTTTCGTCCTTCGCAGCGAAACGGAGCTTATGCTTAAGAGCCGCCGGGTTGTTCCCACGCGGTTATTACAGTCGGGCTTCTCGTTTCAATTTCCCGTCTGGACTGCTGCTGCTGGTGATCTGTGCGCTCGCTGGCGTCAGAAAACTTAGATCGACCAATAATTCATCTGACTGAGAGATTCGAGATGCTAGATGTCATGCGAGATGAGTCCAGCATCCAGCTTCTAATATCTAGCGTCTGGTATTACAGCTTCAGCTTTTGGCGTTGATCAAAAAAGTCGGACCAGGCATCGCCGTTTTTCTTCAGCAGAGCGGGAACATTCTTGACCGTAAAGTCGGAAATCTTCACGCCCTTTTCAATTTGCTTCCAGCTTAACGGCATCGAGATCGTTGCTTTTGGTTTTGCCCGAGCCGTGAAAACCGATGCCAGGCTCTTCCCGCGCGCGTTCTGCATCCAATCAACGTAGACCTGCTCTCCCTTCCGCTTCGCGATCGTTCGTTCGACCGTCGCTATCTTCGGTGCACGACCAGCCACCTCGCTGGCTAACAACCGCGAAAATTCCGCGACCGAGTCATACTCATTCGTCGGCTTGAGTGGCACATAGATATGTATACCCGACGAACCTGAAGTCTTGGGAAACGCAGTCAGTCCAACTTCATCGCAGACCTGTTTTGTAATCAGCGCAACTTGCAAGACGTTTTCCCACGGGGCTTGTTTCGGATCGAGATCGATCGCGATCCAGTCTGGGTTATCAAGTTTCGGCACGGTCGAATGCCACGGATGCTGTTCGATCGTTCCCAGGTTAACGAAATAGAGCAGCGAAGCGGTGGTGGTATAAACCGCATAGTCCAGTTCGCGCCCTTCCCGGTTTACCAACCTCTGAGTCTTAACAAACGCCGGCGCGCTTTCCAGGTCCTGCTGAAAAAACATCGGCGCGTTAACGCCTCTGGGCCAACGTTGCAAAATTGCCGGCCGGTTTTTCAGAAACGGCAAAATGTGCTCGCTGACTTTCAGGTAGTAACAAATCAGGTCAAACTTCGTAAGCTTCTCGTCGGGCCAGTAGACGCGTTCCAGGCTGGTCAAAGGCACGGCCTGTTCTGCGACGTCGAGTATCAGATTGCCTTTCGGTCGTTTGAGGTTCAGAAACTCTTCAACGGATATCGCCACGCCTTTTTTTGCGGGCGTGCGCTTTACCGGTGACTGCTTCTGCGAGACTGTCTTTGCCTTTGGCATTTTTGATTCGTTCAGCGGCGCCGTATTTTCGGGCCTTCTTGTAAAGTTATCCAAAAAGTATTTGATTTGCAAAATCAATGTGTCACGTTAGTAGTCGGTTAGAAGGAAACTCTCTTTGCCGTTCTCTGTGACTTCTGTGCCCGTGTGGAAGCTACTTTGTAGGGTATTCACTGCAGAGACACAGGAAAAAAGGTGGCAGGGAGCAAAGCAAAATTAATCGCAGTAACCGTCCATCAAATATATGGGCGTTAGGTTTTGAGGTATTAGAGATGACTACGCGAGAAAAGATTTTATCGTTGCTCTTGATTGGCCCATTGTGCCTGGCGGCTCTGATGGTGGAGCGACCGTCGCGTGCAGCGGGTTTGTGCGACGTCGATAGCATTAACGGACCGCCAACCGCCACCGATCGCTTCATATTGGACTCCGGACAAAGCAAGTTCATTGCGCACGCTTTGCGTGGCGGACTCCTTTGGTTTAAGGGCCACGAACATTTCGTAGCCGCTCGTGAATTCATGGGCGAGGCTCATATCACCCCTGACACAATTACTCCTGCGTCCCTGCAATTGGCTGTCAAGACCGACTCGATGGTGGAAACGAGT
>DATLBQ010000471.1:0-6918 GCA_035526805.1 Pyrinomonadaceae bacterium | reverse complement strand
GGACCCACGATCGCGGTCATGTCGTCGGGCGACGCGTTGCCCACGGCGCTGGATGCGACCTCACTTAACATCTTTGACCCCGCCGCGGTCAGCCGAGGCGCGGAGTTAGAGCGATATGAGTTCATGCGAATGAGCGTCAGCTCAATCACGGTGTCTGAGCCGACTAATGGCTTTGGGGAGTTCTGGGGAGTGGAGCCGCCGCGAGCGCGGCCGTTCCGCGAGCCAGGCATTGAATCAGGCGATCCGATTCCGGCCGCCGACGATGGTCCGTACGCCGGGTCACCGCCCCCGTTGCCGCCAATTTTTGACGGCAACTTCGAGCGGGTAATGGTTGACAGCGACGACGCGATTACTGCTGCCAACGTTCGTCGGTCGCAAGTCATCGTCTCGACCGGGGCGATAGTCACCGGCATCTCCGGGCCACTGGACTTCGGTTTTCTTAACTACCGCATCGTCCTTGACGCCGACGCGACGCCCGGCGTCGTTCCTGGTGTCACGGCTGCCACGCCGGCCCCGGTTCGTAACAACAATGAGTTCACAATTGCCCATGCCAATCTGCAGAATTTCGGCGTTTCTAACGGCAACTTTGCAGATCGACTTAACAAGGCATCGCTCGCCATCCGCAATGTGTTGCGCACGCCCGACATCCTCGGCGTGATCGAGGTGTTCGACCTCCCCTCCCTGCAACAGTTGGCCACAAAGGTCAATACCGACGTTGGCAACCCCAGCGTTGTTAACTATCAGGCGTACCTCGATGAGAGCGCCTCCACCTTTGCTGATAGCCAGGACATTGGATATCTCGTAAACACCGCGCGGGTTACGGTGGTTGGCGCGCCGGTGCAGTACCACCGAACCGATACCTTTACATACTGCGGGAACACCGATCTGCTCCACGACCGTCCGTCATATGTCCTGACTGCTGACGTGCCGCAAGCAGGGACCGCGGACCTCCTGCGTGTGACCGTAGTCCTCAACCACACCAAATCACTGATCGCCGTTGACAGTCAGCAGCCCTCTGGCAGTTGTGGAACCGGGACGGTAGGTGCGCGCAACCGCGAAAAGCGCCGCCTCCAGGCCGACGATATCGCCGACCTGATCGATTCGCTACAGAATCAGAATCTGGTCGTTCTAGGCGATCTCAACGCGTTTGAGTTCAACGACGGCCTGACTGACGTGGAAGCTACGTTCAAGGGCGACCCGACCGCGCCCGAAGAGGTTGTCGAACCGAGCACGCCCGACC
This sequence comes from Pyrinomonadaceae bacterium, assembly GCA_035526805.1. Taxonomy (GTDB): domain Bacteria; phylum Acidobacteriota; class Blastocatellia; order Pyrinomonadales; family Pyrinomonadaceae; genus PSRF01. The sequence continues at coordinate 5,678 of DATLBQ010000471.1, read as the reverse complement.
GGTGGACTCACCAGCTTTCGGATCTGATAACCACCTTAACCCCCGACCAGAGGTATTCCTTACTCTTCGAGGGCAACGCGCAGGCTCTTGACCATGTCCTGGTCAACAACAAAATGCTGGCGCGCAATAAGCGTTTCGCCTACGCGCGCTACAACGCTGACTTCCCTGCGGCGTTTGCCACTGACGCGAGCCGGCCCGAACGTCTCGCTGACCACGACGCGGCGGTCGCTTACTTTGCGCCTTTAGCTGATCTTTCGGTCACAAAGTCAGCGTCCCCCGAACCGGTAGTCACTGGATCGAATGTTACTTACTCGATCACCGTGGCTAACAACGGTCCGGATTCGGCGGCGAACGTAGTGATGACTGATAACCTGCCTGCCCAAACTACTTTCGTGTCCTGCAATGCAACTGGAGGAGGCGTCTGCGGTGGGTCAGGTAACAGTCGCACGGTTACTTTCGCGTCGCTCTCGTCGGGCGCGTCTGAAACCGTTACGCTGGTAGCCACGGTTAACTGCGATGTGGTTAACGGCCTTGTTATTAGCAATTCCGCATCGGTGAGTTCGGATACAGACGATCCTAATTCGGCTGACAACTCGCAAACCGCGATGACCAGCGCGTCGAACCCTCCGCCCACGATTGATTGTCCGGCGAACATCACGCTCGAGCCAACCTGTCCGTCGGGCGCGATTGCCCTATACACTGAGCCGGTTGTTACAGACAATTGTCCGGGAGCAACGCCAATTCGGACAGCAGGTCCGGCGAGTGGTTCAGTCTTCCCGATCGGCACAACCACCGTGACCTACTCGGTTACCGATTCGGGTGGCAATGGGCCAGTTTCGTGCAGTTTCACGGTGACCGTAAAAACATCATCGGCGACGATCAATGACCTCAAGAACAGCGTCCAGAGTTCTTCGCTCAGTGGACAACAAAGGCAGGGCCTGATCGGTAAATTGAATGCCGCTCTTGATGCTATTAATAAAGGGCACACGAATACGGCATGTGCAAAGCTAGCCGACTTCATCAATTCAGTTCAGAATTATGTCGACCACGGAAACATTTCGGCAGCTCAGGGACAGGCGTGGATTCATTCGGCCGCGCACGTTCGGAACACGCTTGGCTGCACAAACAACCCTTGTACCTGAGGTAACCAAAGCCCTGCGCGGGCTACAAACTTCCCTTAGAATCGACTAAGGTCTCAACAACGAAAGAGGACCGGGCGAGTCATTCCCCGGTCCTCTTTCGTTTACGCAAACCCGTTTTGCGCCTTAGCGGATTCACTTCCGTCTATTCCGTTGAAACGAGTTCCTGGTTGTTTAGCGCGGCGTGCATCGTGTGCCAGGGTAGCGAGGCACACTTCACGCGAACTGGAAATTCTCGCACACCGGAAAATATTTTTAGGTTGCCGAGATTGTTAGCAGTAGTTTCTTCATCGAGTTCGCCGGTAACCATACCGTGAAACTCACTGAATAATTGTTCGGCTTCCTGTTTCGTTTTTCCCTTCACGGCTTGAGTCATCATACTGGCGGCCGCCTTGGAGATCGCGCAACCGGAGCCTTCGAAAGTTATCTCCCTGACTGCGTCATCTTCCAGACTCAAATACACTATAAGCTGATCGCCGCAGAGTGGATTGAAACCCTCGGCCGAATGATTGGCCGCCTCCAGCTTGCGAAAGTTTCGCGGCTTTTTGTTGTGGTCCAGAATGACCTGTTGATAGAGTTCGCTTAGTTCAGACATCTAAAAGCAGTGAATAGTAAATAGTTTGAAAATGCCAGGCCCATTGATTCAGGAAATACCAGGACTCGATGTCTAACCTAACTTTTCACCCTTCACTTTTCACCTTTCACTTATGAGAATATCTCTACAACCCTCTCGATCGTCCGCGCCAGCACGTCCACTTCTTCCCTGGTGTTGTAAAAGGCAAACGACGCGCGCGCGGTGGCGGGAATATTAAATCGCTGCATGACGGGCTGCGCACAGTGATGACCGGCGCGAATGGCGATGCCCTCCTGATCGAGAATTGTTCCTATATCGTGCGGATGAATTTCGTCAATTACAAACGATAACACACTGGTTTTTTCTTTCGCCGTGCCCACAATGCGCACTCCTTCAATCGCCCTAAGTCGCTCGGTTGCGTAAAGCAGCAATTCATGCTCGTGCGCCGCGGCCCTCTTACGGTCGATCGAATTGAGGTAGTCTATGGCCGCGCCCAGACCGATTTGCGAAGCGATTGCCGGAGTTCCCGCCTCAAACTTGTTGGGCAAATCCGCATAGGTCGTCTTTTCAAAGGTAACGCTGCGGATCATGTCGCCGCCCCCCTGGAACGGATTCATTTTCTCCAGCAGCTCCGCCTTGCCATAGACGATACCGCTGCCCGTAGGCGCAAACATCTTGTGCCCTGACAGTGCATAGAAATCGCAGTCAAGGTCTTGAACATCGACAACCATGTGCGGCGCGCTTTGAGCTCCATCGATCAAAACCGGCACACCATATTTGTGGGCCTGATCGATCATTTGCTTTACCGGGTTGATGGTTCCGAGTGCGTTTGAGACGTGCGTGAAGGCAACGAATTTGGTTCGCTCGTTCAGCAGCGCGTGGTATTCATCCTGCAGTAACTCGCCGGCGTCGTTCATCGGAATCACTCGGAGACGAGCGTCCTTCTCCTCGCATAGCATTTGCCAGGGCACAATGTTAGCGTGATGCTCCATCGCCGAAATTATGATCTCGTCGCCGGCGCCAATGAACGTCCGTCCATAGCCATGCATCACCAGGTTGATACCTTCAGTAGCGCCGCGCACAAAAATACATTCCTTCGCGTCGCGCGCGTTGATGAACCGCTTCACCTTTTCGCGCGCTCCTTCGTAGGCCGTAGTCGCTTTCTGGCTTAAATAATGGACGCCGCGATGAATGTTGGAATGCTCGTCTTCGAGATAAATACTGCCCCGATCGATAACGACTTGAGGAACTTGTGACGAGGCTGCGTTGTCGAGATATACGAGCGGCTTGCCGTTAACGATTTGCCGCAGCACTGGAAAATCTTCGCGCACACGCTCAACGTCAAAACCGCTTGAAGAAGGTGCGGCGGGTTCGTCAACCAGCAGTCTTTCAGTGGTGCTCATGATTAGGCTTCAAGCCGGGCGTTCAACCGATTAAGAACCGCTTCGTCCAGCTGTGTCCTGATGGAGTCGATCTTTATCTTGCCAATCACCTCTTCCGCGAAACCATAGGTCAAGAGATTGCGGGCAAGGTCCCCGTGAATTCCACGAGTCTCAAGATAAAACAGCTCATCTTCATCGATCTGACCAACGGCCGCACCGTGGGCACACTTAACATCGTCAGCCAGAATTTCAAGCTGCGGTTTTGTGTCCACGCGGGCTTCGTTGGAAAGCAATAGGTTTTTATTCGTCTGCATCGCGTCGGTTTTCTGTGCGTCGTGGCGGACAAAGATCTTACCGTTGAAGACCGCCCGCGACTTGCCATCAAGAATACCTTTGTATAGCTGATGACTGGTGCAGTAAGGCTTCCGATGGTCAATAACCGAGTGCGTGTCAGTGTGCTGCGCCGCGGTTACAAGATACAAGCCGTCAACCCAACATTCCGCGCCTTCATGATCCATGGTGACATGAACGTCGTGCCGCGAAAGTTGCGCGCCAAACGTAATCGTGGTCGCGTCGTAGCTTGAACTCGGGCCCAGGTCGGCGACGGTGGTCGCAACATGAAATGCCTCAACGGACTCGCGCTGAATTTTGTAGTGTTCAAGGCGCGCCCCTTCCTTAAGCACCACTTCCACGACCGCGTTGGTAAAGTACTGCGAGTCGTTAGTGCTTACATAGTTCTCAAGCAAGGTAGCGTTGCTGTTTTCTTCGGCGATCACGAGCACGCGCGGAAAAACAACCTGGCTGGCGACAGATGTATCGGTAATAAAAAGCAGATGCAGCGGCGCCTCAATGGTCACGCCCTTTGGAATGTAGACAAACGCACCGTGGCTGCTAAAGGCAGTGTTGAGAGCCGTGAAGCCGTTCGCGACGTAATCGGCATGACGTGCAAGGTGCTCACGCGTAACCTCGGAATAACGGTCGTCATTGAGCGCCTTGGAAAGATCGATTGCAACTACTGCTGCGGGCAGCGCTGACAATGAGGCAAGATCGCCGCGCAACCTCCCGTTTACGAAAACCAGTTGACTATCTTTGCTTTCCGGCGTTCCGAAACCTGCCAACTCCTCGGCGTTGGCATCGTCAATAGTTTCCGACGGCACGGACGGAGTAAAACCCGACTTTACGATAGGCGCGACATTCGTATATTTCCAATCTTCTTCTTTTGTCGTGGGAAAGCCAACTTCTTCAAATTGCGCCATGGCATTTTCCCGCAGACGTCTGATCCACGACGCATGCGTAGCCGGCTCTCGCTCCTGGAGCTCGCGGAACGCCTGCTGAAACAAGTTAGTTTGGTTTGCTGTGTCGGTGAGCATCATCTTAATTTGTTTGGAGACTTGCGCCAGGCGCTTCACCGACTGTCGTCTTAAGCCAGTCGTAGCCTTTCTGTTCAAGCTCGAGTGCCAGTTCCTTGCCGCCCTCTTTTGCTATCCGTCCGTTCGCCAGCACGTGCACAAACTGCGGCACGATGTAATCGAGCAAGCGTTGGTAGTGCGTGACGAGAATTACAGCATTTTCCGCGTTATGAAGTTGGTTAACGCCACCGGCGACTATTCTGAGCGCGTCGATATCTAAACCAGAATCGGTTTCGTCAAGTACAGCCAGCTTTGGCTCGAGCACTGCCATCTGCAAAATCTCGTTGCGCTTTTTCTCGCCGCCGGAGAAACCCTCATTAACGGATCGCGTCATAAAACTCGCGTCCATTTCCACAACCTTGGCACGCTCCTTCAACAAATCCTTAAACTCGAGTGGATCCAATTCTTCCTCGCCCAGATGCTTGCGTTTCTCGTTATAGGCGAGGCGCAGAAACTGTGCGTTGGAGACTCCCGGCACTTCAATTGGATACTGAAACGCCATGAAGACGCCTTCACGTGCGCGCTCGTCCGGCGGCATCTCGAGCAGGTTCTTGCCTTCGTAAAGGACCTCACCTTTAGTCACCTGATACGCCGGATGACCCGCCAACACCTTGGCGAGCGTCGACTTGCCGGAGCCGTTGGGGCCCATGATGGCGTGGATCTCGCCTTTTCTGACGGTTAGATTGATCCCCTTCAGAATTTCATTGCCGTCAATGCCGGCGTACAAATTTTTGATTTCTAACACTTATGACTGCTCCCATAGAAAAGTGACAAGTAAAAGTAACAAGTGAAAAGCTAACTACCACTTTACTAGTCACCCGTCCTTCGTAACTTGTCACCGGTTATTTAGCCAACACTGCCCTCTAGCTTCATACCCAGGAGCCGTTGTGCCTCGACAGCGAACTCCATGGGCAACTGCAAAAATACATCCTTACAAAAACCGTTGATGATCAAAGAGACAGCGTCCTCTTGCGAAATACCGCGTTGCTGCAAATAAAACAACTGCTCTTCGCTAATCTTCGACGTCGAAGCCTCATGTTCGACACTCGAAGTGTTATTCATCACTTCGATATAGGGAAAAGTGTTTGCGCCCGAGTTTGAACCGATCAGCATCGAATCGCATTGCGTATAGTTGCGAGCGTTTGCTGCCTTCGGCATTACTTTCACAAGTCCC
>DATLBQ010000470.1:0-22007 GCA_035526805.1 Pyrinomonadaceae bacterium | reverse complement strand
CCCCCCACTCTTCCTTTTTTGGGTGAGAGCAAAAATTGCTATTCGATCTTCATCGGAAGCCGGACAGTCGGTGAGCCTTGCGGAGCAAACCACGACACACCTTCCTGCAGCATGTCCAGCTCGAGAATGTAATCGCCGGCGTGCTTCGGCGCATTAACGACGAGGTCTAGCGGCAACGTCTCGCCGGGTTGAAGATTTCGGATCAGCGGCGCGCGTCCATCGTCATGAACAATCGTACGGCCCGTGGAATCCAACCAATGATTACCCAAATACAACTGCAACGGCGCCGCCCCGCGTTCACGAGCCAGCCAAATAACATCGCTGCGGTTTGTCACCAGGACGCGAAGGATCATCTGCTCTCTGGTTTTGGCGCTGACGGGCGCATTAATCGCGCGGAGCTCGACACGCATCCCGCTCGGAGACAGCTGTCGCAGCGGCTCGCCCTCAGTTCGACACAGTGTGTATGGTTCGACTTGCAAAAGCTCCCGGCAGCGCGGGCGTATGTTTTCCGTAGTGATGACAACACTGCCCGCGGGAGCCGGTGCATCTGAAGGCAAGCGCTGGAAAGCCGTTAACGGATAGCGTTGTAGCGTGGCGTACCAAAAAGCCTGGATGTAACCGGGAATAGGTTCGGCGTCGGCGAGATAGATGGGTCTGGAAGTCTGGGCCAGAGCCGCCGAAAAGATCCTGACGGGGTAGTCTGCATCGAAGAGTTGGGCGCGAGCTGATGAGCGACCGTACGCTCTATACTGCCACTGGAAAAGCGTGCCTTGAAACAATGTCAGTGTCACAGCAGCTATGAGCGCAAAGCGCCACGCCCGTTTAGTCTGATGGGCCAATAACCAACGAAGCGCGGGAATACTCAACAGCACAATAAACACCGGCATAGCTGCCAGCCGCAAGATGTGGAAGTAATCCTTCGTCAGCGACGCAGGCACGGCGCTGACTGCAAGGCCATAGACGATAAAACGCCACCACGGATCGCCACGACCTTCCCGCCAAATTACGACAAGTCCGAATAGTGCGAGTGCGAAGGTTGCGGCCAGCACTTGGCCCAAGCCATAAATAGCCGCGACCTGCCGCCTATTCGGATCGCCCCGCACCACCATGCGCCAGGGATTGAAATTGCCGATATAGTGCTTCAGAAATTCCCACAAGAGATCTCGATAAGAACTATCCGCGGCGGAGTAGGTGATGATTTGCAACCTGCCGGTCAAGGCGTTTGGATGTCGCCAATGAAAGACGAGTAACGGCACAAGCAGCAAAGCATACAGTAGCCAAACTCGCCCAACAGAAACCCACTTCACGCGCGGTAAAAAGAAGAGCAAACCCAGCGCGAGCAGTGGGGCGAACAACCTGCCAATGGAGTAGCTATAAGTAAGAAGGGCCAGCATCGCCGCGATGCTGGTGGCCTGGACCCATGACCAACGGGTGAGGGCGGCTATGCGTTGCAGGCTCAAAAGAAAAGCCGACAGCAGCAGCGGATAAAGCGCAACCTCCAGTACGACTCGACTCAACTCAAAAAACCATGGCGTCAATAGCGCCGTAATCAAAATGAACAGTCCTATCTCGCGCCGGCGTGAAAGGCGCGCGGCCAACAAACCCATTACAAGTGCTGAGGCGTAGAGCAGAAACGCGCTCAGCAATCGCGCCGCCAGAATGCTGGGACCGGTGAGTCTATAAAGAGCCGCAAGCAAATATATGTAAATCGGATTCTTATATTCTCCGAACGCCCGAAAAAATAGCGGCAACCATTCGCCGTGTTCGTCTTTTCCTGTTTGCGAAATCAGGTGGGCATTAAATGAGATGGATGATTCGTCGATGTAAAAGCCCGGAGGGTTATCGCGGATATTGGCAAGGTAAAGAATGGAGCCGAGAAGAACAACGGAAGCCATCAACAGCGTCCAGCCGTGTCGCTGTAAGAAATTCTGTTTGCCTTCAGGATCTACCATGCGATCCCATTCAGTATCTCAGTCTGATCCTGATTACGCCCCAGAAAGCTTCCCAGATCACGGCCCAGTCCATCTTGGAGTTGCCCATCTTTCGTTCGATGAAAATGATTGGCACTTCGCTGACGCGAAACCCTTTGCGATAGGCTTTGTATTTCAACTCCACCAGAAAAACATAACCGCTGGAAAAAGCGTTCTCGAAGCTGATGGCTTGTAGCGCTTCACGCCGCCAGCAGCCGAAACCACTGGTCGTATCCGTAAAAGGCATGCGGGTGATAAAGCGGACGTAGTTTGTCGCCAGCTTGCTCATGATGAGCCGCTTGAAATCCCAGTTAGCTACGCTTATGCCTTTAAGGTAACGCGAGCCGACTACCAGGTCGTGGCTCTCAATTTTGGCGAAGAAATCGGGCAGGTAAAGTGGATCGTGTGACAGGTCAGCATCCATGTGCAGAACGTATTCGTAATCTTTTTTGAGCACTTCCTTGAAGCCATCGACATACGCTTTGCCCAACCCTTCCTTTCGTTGGCGATGCAACACAGAAATGCGATCCGGTTCCGCGTTGCATAATTCGTCTGCCAGTTGTCCGGTACCGTCAGGGGAGTTGTCGTCAACAATCAGGATGTGCAGCGCGGGCGCGTATTCGTGCAGTTTTTGGACGAGCGTTTTCAGATTCGCCAATTCGTTATAAGTGGGAATTACGACGACTGCTCGCATTCAGGAATTCATGCCCCCAGCACTCGGCCAAACATCAGTCTTGCATGCGATACACATAAATTGAGTTGCCAATAACGGCTTCCGGAACGCGGCGGCGAAATTCGTCGAGAAAATTTATGCGGCGCGTGTCACTGGGCCACTCGCCGCGCAAGAAATACTCTGGCGTAACTGAGCCATTCAAGAAACCCGCGCCGATGGCGGCGTATCGCGTAGACTCGGGCTCACCTGCCGTAGGCGAAATCAGGCTGATGGATTCGACGCCGTAGTAATGCAGGGAAAAGAAGTCGCCGAGGAAAGCTGTCTGCACACGCGTCTCACCGCGCTGGTGCAAGTAAGTCGCAAGCTCCTTAGCATCCTCGCCCCACTCCACGTTCGAGTCGGAAAGATACCACCAATGCGGATGCTTTGAAGCGAGCTGGTTCATATAGGTCAGATAATTCGGGAACGTTCGCGCGCTCTCGAGCCCAATCCAGCAAAATGTTGCGCACACTATCGCAATTGCCGCGGCGCGAGCACGTGGCGTCTTCAGCAACGAATTCAGGAAAGCGCCACCCAGGATGAAGAGAAATGGAAACGCCGGCAGATAATATCTGATGCCGATATTGATGTGACTGAAAAATACAAAGCCGGTGTAAATCGCAAACGGCACCAGCAGCGTAAGAAAACGCAGATCACGTTTTCTGATGAGCTGGTATGTAGCCCAGCCCAGTGAGACGAGCGAAAGCAGCAGAAAGGGAAGTGTCGTCTTGAGTGCGAACGCAAGCGGAAAGTAATACCACCAACCCGTACGACTGTACTGCCCCAGCAAGGAGGCCGGATGTCCTTCGTTGTTATGCCAAACTTGCCAGAAGACACCCAAAACAAAGTCAGCCGGCACGATGTACGAAGCCGCTCGCGTTGTTCGCAACACGGCTATGTGGTGTGCTGGAAAAGACTTCTTGGCCCATAAAGCATCCTTGTCACTTAGGGGGCGTCGCTGAAAGAAGTAAGCCGCATTGATCGCGACCAGGACCACGATCGTGACCAGCGCGGCGTGTTTCAAAAACATCGAGCGCTGCTGTTGTTTTCGGGGGGCGCGCCACCACAATACCATCGCGGCAACCAGCAGAATCGGCGCGGTCAACAACATTGAAAACTTGGCAAGTATTGCGAACGCCGTGGCGGCTCCGAGCGCGGCGGCGCGCCGCCAGGTCGGTTTTCGTAAATACCAATAGAAAACAAAGAAGAATAGCAGATATCCCAGCGCCGCCGGCATATCCGTTTGCACAACGCGTCCGTGCGCGAGCACTGTTGGCTCAAAACTAAAAAGCGCCACGGCGAACACCGCGGCGCGCGCGTCGAATAGATTACGAGCAAATACGAATATCAAAATGCCCAGGGCAATCGTGCACAAGATCATTGGCACGCGCGCCCAGAACGAAATCGCTTCGAAATTCGTGGCGTTGCCCTCCCAGAAGCGCATGAACTCCTGCGGCTGCGGCTCATTTGGCTGAACCAACAGCAGCGGCGTGCCGGCGAGAAATTTCGAGAGTGGCGGGTGTTCGCTGACTAGTTGGAAGTTGCCTGCGACCAGATGATAGTATGCCGAGGGAATCATCACGATCTCGTCAACCGTAATATTTTTGCGCCTGACTACTGCGAGCATCTGGAATGCTGCAGCGGCGAGCAGGATGGCGCATATCAACTCCGACCGATGCACCCAAATCCAATGGTTCGCTGCAGCGAGCGCACGACGCGGCTCGATTAGAATAAGCGGAGCGGCCGAAAGCTCGCGTTCCTGATTCAATGAACCATTCATCCAGTTTTCGTCTCAGAATTAATTCAGACTATCTGGCCGCCGCTGCGGTAACGCTCGCACCGCTCTGTTATTTCTTTCGCGCGGTGCTGGGCCAACGCGTTATCTCTCCGGACGACGGCATTATCTTCAACATACCACTGCGCGTAGCCGCCGCGAACATTATCCGAGCCGGTTACGTTCCGCTTTGGAATCCATACATTTTTAGCGGCATGCCGCTGCATGGCGCCGCCCAGGCGGGACTGCTGTTCCCACTTAACTGGCCGTATCTGCTTTTCTCAGCACCGGTAGCGACCAACGTAATGATGCTCGCCACCTATATGCTGGCCGCACTGGGCGCATATCTCTATGCGCGCAGAAGCGGGAGTCTGGTGGTCGGCGCGATCGTGACCAGTCTCGCCTGGCAGTGGAGTTCATTCCTAATCGCACACATCGGTCATACTAATATTCTTCAGACGGCGGCAATGCTGCCCTGGATTCTTTGGGCCATGGACGGTTATGGCCTGACCAGCATAAGCGATAAGCAACGCCGTCGCGGGGTCTTGCTGGCCGTGCTCGTTGCGGTCCAGTGTTTCACCGGTCATCAACAGACGTTCGCATATTCACTGATCGTCGCCGCCGCCTACGCTATTGTCATGGCGCGCCGGTCACCTGAACGGAAAACGGCGTACCTGCGTTCACTCGTTTTTGTCGCTGCTGGAATTTTGCTGGCGGCGGTGCAAATCGTACCGACCTTCGAGCTACTCCGCAACAGCCCACGCGGCTCGACGAGTTACGAATACTTCACTTCATTTTCACTGCCGCCGCGCTTTGTGCTGACGTTGCTGGCGCCGTATCTAATGGGTGGCGGCGATGGCCTCATCTTTCGCGCCCCCTATATCGGTCCCACCTTCTATGCCGAATACGTTGCCTACGTCGGATTGATCACCCTTATGCTGGCGCTGGTCGCAGTACTGATACGTCCCGACAAGATTACGAAATTCTGGACCATCGTTGTAGTCGTTGGTTTGCTACTGGCGCTGGGCCATTACGCGCCGCTCGGCCTTTACAAACTGATTTATTTCGTGCCGGTACTTAGTCTATTTCGCGTGCCGGCGCGTCATCTGATGGAGGTCGATTTTGCGCTCGCTGTGCTTGCCGGGCGAGGTGTGTCAACACTAGTAAGAACGCGATCAGATTTGCAGGCCTTAGGTCGGGTAAAAATTGCCGCCATAGCGGTAATTGCTCTCACGTTATTGACGGTAACTCTTGCAAGGCCCGCCAATTTTAAGCTTGGCCGAGATGCGCCCATCAGTTTCCTGCGGGCGCCTGAACTCTTTCTGCCGGTTGTGTTCTCGCTGTTTGGTGTCTGGGCCATATGGCGGTTTGCGCGGGGCCGGCGCGGCGCAACCCTATTATTGTTAAGTGTCCTGGTAGTTGATTTGGCTGTGTGGGGGCAGTCGAGCGGATGGCGCGGGGCGAGTGCGCAGCGTGATTTCGAACTGTGGGGTGAACCGGACACCGTGCGTTTCCTCCGCCAGCGCGCGGCCGCGGAAGGTGGGGCGTCGTATCGAATCCTCACCGAAGATCAGCCATTCGATCCTGACGTGCCGGTAGCGCCACGCGCCGGCGGCGAGGCCTGGATCGCAACGCTCCAGCCTGACATCTACATGATGTACGGAATTGAAAACGCCGCAGGCTACGATGGATTTGGTCTGGCGCGATATCAACGCTTCGCGGGCGACATGAAAACATGGGGCGAGCTTGGCGACACTGAGCGCACGCTGCGCGGCAGCGGGCGCGAAATTGACTTGCTCAATGTGCGCTACCTGTTAACGCGGCCCGCTGCACTGGCTACTGATTCATCCGCCGCGCCATCACGAACTCCAGCAAAACTTCCCGAGGCCGGCCCACTGACCTTTCCCGATGCGACTGAATCTTTCGGCGATCAGCGCTTCGCCGCCGCGGAACTCAAACTCCCGAGCCTCACTTCCGGCGCGCGTCTATCGTTTACCGTCCCACCCGTAGAGGCTGACACTATAGCTCTGATCACGAATCTTTCATGGTCTTTGGAACTGCCCGATTCAACCCCCGTCGCTCATCTCGTTCTCCACACGGACGATAATCGTAAGTACGAATTCGACTTGCGCGTCGGCGAGCACACCTCTGAATGGGCCTACGATCGCAGCGACATTCGCCGACAAATCAGAAACCAAAGGGCACCCGTTGCCACCAGCTATCCGGTTAAGGACCAGCGAGCGACGTTCAATGGACATACCTACGTTTGTTCTTTCAAGCTTCCCGAGAAAGCGACGATTACCAGCGGCGAGCTGACCGTGGCGAGGGTCGACACTGCGCCCGATCTCAGTCTTAGCCTCTTTCGTATATCGCTTGCAAACGAGAGCAGAAGCTTTCCATTACGCGCTGAGTGGATCACCAGGGCTACCGATGATTCAGCAGAGTTGCAAGCTGCTGGAACGGCAGCGGGCGGACGTTGGCGCCGGTTGAAGCAGCTGGAACGTGTTTCGATCTTCGAGAACGCGCACGCCTTGCCGCGCGCCTGGCTCGCTTCTGAGTTTCTAACTTTGACTGAGAGCCAAATACTCACGGTCGTTCGGACCGGCGAGTTGCCCGACGGCAATGTTTGGAATCCACGACAGTTGGCGCTGGTCGAAACGCAATTGGCCTTTCCCGGCAGATTGCCAGACGCCACTGGACGCGCAGACTTGACGAAACATGAGCCGAACCGGTTGGAAATACATACGGCTTCGTCTGGCCCGGAAATTCTGGTGGTCAGTGAAAATTATTTTCCGGGTTGGAGAGTTTATGTCGATGGTCAGCCAGCCCAGCTGCTGCGTGTGAATTACAACCTGCGCGGCGTGTTGCTGCCGCAAGGGGAGCACGCAGTGAGCTTGGTCTACCGGCCCTTTTCGGTCTTGATTGGCGCTGTTTTGTCACTGCTGACGTTAATAGTCCTGCTGTTCCCTTTAAGCCTTACTCAAAAAATTCTGCGGCGACGAAATTCAGCCAGGCCTGCGTAGATTGAGCCCAATTACGCGACCGCAAATTCAATCGACAAAGGCTTCGAGCCTTGCTGCTCAAACCAGCAGACATTCTGATCAACCAGGTCGACGGTGAGCGTGTATAAACCGGCCCGCCGTGGAGTCGTGTATTCAATAGTGAGCTTAAAAGTTTCTCCGGGTGCGATGGCTTGCGGCAAAGGCGGGTTGCCATGGAACTCATTGACCAGCGTACCCGCATGATCGGTAACTCGCACGGCAGGCATCACTACGCCCATTCGGGCAGATTTCCCGGCGAGCCAAAGCGTGTCCCCGGTGTTCGTAATCGAGAGGGGGATATTAAATTCTTCTCCCGCTGCAAATGACTCTCGCAAGGGCGACAGCAAACGGAAATCGGCGCGCAAAAGGTTGGGACGTCGACTGTCGGGAACCCTGGACGCAGCCGCTCCTTCGGACACCTTTTTGCAGATAAGATAGTGATAATTCAGCGTGGTCGGGTCAACAGACAGCCGATCGCCTTCCAGAAGTGCGCGTTCAAAAAGACCGTTGATGCTTACATAGTCGCCCACAACCGCAAGGCCATTTTCGTCCAGCAGCCCTCGCAGGTAATCGTCATCGAAGGGCGACTCAAGCGTGCGAAACTCTCGCATGACGTCAAGCAATTCCTTCTCACTTGCGGATCCCGTCGGCGGGCGTTTGCCTTCAAGCACGAAGAGTTGACCGCCGATCGGAAGCATCGCTGCCAAATGTCGAATTACCGATTTTTCGTCTTCGAAATGATGTAGCGAGTCGTAGCAAACGATGGCCGCGAATTTTTCGGCGAGTGGTTCGAGTTCGATGTCGTGCACCGCAAACATGCAGCGCAGAGGCGTTTCATGATCCGCGCCATACGGCACACGCGCCACGCGTTCCCGCGACATCTCAATCAGCGACGGACTGATGTCAATTCCTTTTACTTCATATCCGAGCCGCGCGAAGTATTCACTTAACCATCCTGAGCCGCAGCCCACGTCGAGCACGCGGCTGCCGGGCGGCAAGGCGAGTGTGACGGCCATGTTTGCGAAGTCGCAAAAATGTCGTTGCATGTCTGAATCCATACCGTCGCCCTTGTACTTTGCAGGCTTGTTCGCAAGATTGTAGAACGGCTTAGTGCGGAGATGGTGATGGCGCTCTTCGCTGAGCCGGTCGAGGTATTCGATCGCTGCGCGTTTGTAATCCACCGCTTCAATTTTTGGCAGACGTCCACCGGCTTGAGTCGAACCGGTTGAGGACTCGCCTACGCTTGCCTGGCGTCCCACGCTCGACGACTTATGCGAAGCAGTGCCGTTGTCACTCGTACCAGCGGGGGTCTTGAACGCCGGCGCCAACATTCCCAGCTCGACCGCAACACCGCGCATGAACGGTTCGTCTAGAAAGCGAAGGATTGAAAGTTCCTTTGAAACGCCGGCAATAAGCGTTCGTCTGGGCCGACGTGCGATCACTTCCTCAATAAATTCCAGATAATCGCTGGCCGCTTGCTGCATAGAATGCTCTGCCAGCATATAGCGGCGAGCATTCTCACCAATGCGCTCGCGAAAAACCTTGTCGCGGAGTAGGCGTCGTAGATATGCCTGCAACAACGCGTCAGCGTGGGAATCCAGGGGAATCTTGATTACGGAATCATCTGGAAGCTCAGAATACCAGCCAATGTCAGCGACGATGCTCGGCACCCCGGCCGCCATGATGCGACATAAACTTGCTGACGTTTCACCGACGGTGCGCTCACGAATGTTCAGCGCAATATCAGTCTGTGCGATGCGCTGCTTAAACTCCGCTAGCGAAACGTGGCCGGTTATGGTCACGCGATCAGTCATATCGTATTCATCGATTAGCGTGCGCACGTTGAAGTACGAATTGTTTGCGCCTGCGAGCGTGTAGTGAAAATTAAATTCATGCCGCAACGTCGCGAGCAATCGAAGCACTTGTTCGATACCTTTGCCGGGAGTGATCAACCCGAAAGATGCGATTGAAACTGGTGCGTCATGGTCATTGCGATTCGAGTTTGCGCTTGGACCCGTTAGCACGGGCATATTAATTCGCCTAACCGGTACGGTCGATGTAGTTGCCTGCAGGCGAGTACGGGCCCATTCTGAATGTGTGACGATGCCTTCAGCGTCGCGGGCCAGACGGCAGTTGAGCGGAAAGCTGAGTGGCCCGGCGACGTGTGGCGGGACACTGCCGCGTCTCAAATGCTCTTCCGCCAGATTTCGCTCTGTTTCACCGTGGCATGCAAGCATCTCCTCGAGATAAAGCCGCATGTCTTTTCGTTCGCGAGCGAGCCCCAGGAAAAAGTCTTGCAAAGCCAGATCGTGAAACACGGCTATACCAGGATGCTTGCGCAGGGTATCGACTATTCCGGCGTGATAGCGATGATCGTTGCCAAGGTGGTAAACGATCGCGTCGTGCAGCTTGAGCTGCTCATCAATGGCGGGGTCGTGATGGTAATCAATGCATTCAAACTGCGTCAGCAGTGAATGGTTGGTTGGTCGAAAACCGTCAACGAAGAGCGTGATATCCGCGCCCTTCGCCAGGTAGGGCAGGAGCTCTTCGCTGTAGTCTGAGATCCCGGAAGGTTGCGGATTGAGCGGGCTAAAGTATGCGACTTTCATCAGTTGAAATCATTGACCCGCAGATTACACGGCACGCAGAAATAATAGCCTATGTAACTTACCGACAGTGCAACCTCTCTGTTTGTTATCTGCGTAATCGGTGTAATCTGCGGATTAGTATTTGATCACCTCACGACCGTTACATTCGTTCGCGCAGTCGCCGAACCCTTGTCGTGAAACCACGCAACCTGCTCCTGCACGAGGTCGATTTCAAGGATGTAGTTACCGGGCGTCGTGGGCGCCGAAATCGAGAGCGGAACTTCCACTTCCTCTCCGGGACGCAAATCTTTTGGCAAGCCAATGCGGCCATCCATATTCGTCAACAACTTCCCATCTTCCTGTAGCCATAGGTTACCGACAGCAATATAAAATTTGTTGCTGGGGCTGTCGTTTCGCTCTGCACCACGCGCCCACCAGAAAACATCGCTGCCGTTTTTCACGCGGACCACAACTGTCTCCTTCTGTCCGGTGCGCAACTTTGCCGGCGCATCTTTGAACGCCAGTACAGCCCTGAAGGCTCTATCAGGAAGCGGCCCGGGCGTTTTGCCGGCAGCCGGTTGTCCAGACTCGGCCGTGTTCGTCGTTGATGTTGTCGACTCTCGTTTGCACGCGACGGCGGTGAGCAGAATTGTCAGCACGGTAATCAACAAAGCAGTTTTAAGATGCATACGAAAAATTCCTCCGGTTGGATTTAAAATAACCGTCTTTGGTCTTAGTTTTTGGGCCTTTGTAAAAACCAAATACAAAGACCAAAGACCAAAGACCAAAACCCACGACCCAAGCCAATCGCTTCACTCACAATTAGCGCTCGACGCGCACCATTAAGCGCAGCGGCGTCGCGCCGCGTTCGTAAAACCAGGTGACGCCTTCGTGGACCATATCAATTTCAAGTACATAATCGCCTGGCTCCCCCGGGGCGTTGACTGTCAATGGCAGCTCTACTTCACTCCCCGGCGGCAAGTCGGCCGGCATGCCGGTTCGTCCATCAAGGCCGTTCACTTCGTTCGAAACTGTCTTCAGCCACCGGTTGCCGATGTTGACCTGAAATCGCCCTTCCTTATTGCCTACAGCCGGCCAGGTTGAATATCCCAGGTTCTTCACTCGAAAACGTATGGCAAGTTTTTCCCGCGCGCGCATTACGGCAGGCGCGTTAAGCGCCGTAATGTGTTCTCGATAATCGTAGTCAGGAAACGCCGCGTTCATCCACGACGATACAAACTTGCTGCGTGCTTCTGCCCCTTCAGGTCGCCGAATTTCAATCAACATCATACCGATATGGTCGTGATTTGAAAAAAACGGAATATCCATAGACGTAACCCGTCCGACTTCCAAGCCCCGCAATGTCACCGCCTCTTTAGCTGCCGTAAGTTCCTCGGTGATACATAACGAGAACATCACCGGACTACTCAAACCTTCTATTGTGTCAATAAACCGCTTTCTCGACTCGCGCGTGAAAAAATACTCTGGATGATTCACCGAGATCATCGGAAGCTGGTGATCCAGCAACACTTCAATGCCGGTTGATTTCACCGAACTCTCCACCCACACCGGAACAGCGGCCAAAGCATTGCTCTGTTCCGGCGGTAGAAACTGAGGCAGCGAACGATCGCGCAGAAACATCTTTGCTTCTCGTAAATATGCAGTCGGGCTTTCAAAGAATGTTGGCCGCCCACCCCACTCATGATTCAGCACGTAAACGCACGCCAGCGTGGCCTGGCCAAGCAGCGCAAGTGAAAACAGCAACCCTGGAATTCTACTCCATGCCGGGAGCGTACTATCTTTAAGCAATTCCGAACCAACAACTACCACGATCATGCCGGCGAGGACTTCGTTATAAAGTCCATATCGGCCGTTGCCAGTCGCCGCGATACTCCATAACAGAGAACTTCCAAACAGCAGCAAACAGAGTTGCAACGCAATTCGGTTCTTCCTGACAACAAATATGCCGAAGATCGCAGCGATAACGCCGATAGATAAACGTCCAGAGTAGACCGCCAGCTCTGAATGTCTTTCCGGGTGAAACACGGCGATCACGGGCCAGAAAATCGTTTGCCAAAATCCCGTCGGTCCCCAACGATTGTCCCAGCCGCCGTGAGTCGGCCAATACGGCGATTTGAAAAAAACATTGCCGATCGGGAAAAGCGGATTGCCGGTCAGGCGGTACACGTACACCGAGAACGGCAGCAGCGGCAGGACGAAAACCAGCCACGCCAGAGCGGCAGTCTTCAGTTGCATTGCCGGTTTGCGTTGCTTCCAACTTTTATACGCCCAAAGCAACAGTAGCGGCAGCGCCACAGCCAGGTTCGTTATTTTGAAGGCAGCGCTAACGCCCAATAGGAAAGCAACCTGCAAAACATTTGCACGCTCGTTCTTATCTTCCTCGTCGGACAGCGTTTCTTGTCTGTCCATTTCTGCCTCTGGAGAATCATTCCTACGCTTCGCACCCAAAGTGAGATATGTCGCTTCGAGCAGCAGTGGCAACGTCAGGAGATCAACCATGTACGTGCTGACTTCAAACAGCAGATGCTCAGCCAGAAACACGACGAACACAGACGCCGATCTCACCCACACGCGTTTTACGTAGGGACGCAGAATTTTGTCTGTTATTTGCGCGGCCCAAACCAGTACAAGCAAGTTGATAATCGTGCCCAACCGGTAACCAAGCAGCGTGCGGCTGATCGCCGTGAGCATGTCTGGAGCTGGATTGAACGGCGCGGCCGACGGGAAAAAATCGCCCGGCATAAAAAGCGTACCGCGTATGGAACGCGCGCCCTGCAACAGGTGATAGTTCAGCACGTCGAAGGAACGATCGGGAAAGGCCGCGCGCATTGCGTAAATCGCCAATAGCGGCAAGGCTACGAGCAGCCAGAAACTCCGGCCAACGCGTTCGGGTGGAAACTTTTTGGTTGATACGTAAACGTACCAACAAATGGCGGCAAGCGGTACCGTTAAGGTCCACGCGAGCAGGTTGCTGGAAACGAGCCACAAGTATTGCCGTATGAAGATTGCGATGTAGAGGTAGAGTAACGCTTCGCCCAGCCCCACGCGCGTCGCCAGAGTTGGCCGAATGTCCTGAAGGGTTGAATGGCCGTGATCCGTCAAGAGAGTATTTGAAGTGTAATCGTCGTGGTCAGATTAGGTCTGCGAATCTGCCGGCGATGATGGAAGCCGGGGGACCTGGAAGATCGTTCAGTTGTTCTGTTGACATCAAGCTATTAGACAAACACAATGCCCGTCTCGGAAAGACAGATGTCCCATAAACTTTAGTTTGTCGCGGCGTTACGACAAGCTGAAGCTTATCGGGTATCAAAACACCCACTGTCCAATAACACAGCGGGTCGTTTGATGATTTCCGCCTGTTAGTAATAATCAAATTGTTAATTAAGTAGGCCAAAGCTAACATTTCGCCGCTTGCAATGACAACTGCGCGCAGTGCAAATTCATCAACGCTGAAACAGCGCGCGATCTCAGTCCTTGACCGCATTATCCCAAGCATCAGGCGCCGCCGTTTCTTCCGCGAGCTTTTCATCTTACTTGCGTTTTGCCTACTCACGTCGGTCGTGACCTGGCCTTACGTGACGCGGCTGCGTGACTCCGTGGCCGACGCCGGCGATCCCTATCTGCACGCCTGGGTCATGTGGTGGGATTATCATCAAACCTTCCACGATCCGCTTCACCTTTTCAATGGAAATATTTTTTACCCGCTTCCGTATACGCTGGCGTTTACAGAAAGTGAATATGGCATCGCCCTTCTATTTTTTCCTTTATACGCCCTCGGGTTTCCTCCTCTTACCGTCATTAGCGTCGCTACGTTTCTTGGTTTCGCCTTTTGTGGTTATGGGGCGTTTCGACTGACACGAACCTTAAGCGGCTCAAACTCGGCAGCATGGATCGCCGGAGTTGTTTTCGCATTCATCCCTTACCGTTTCAATGTGATGTCGCAGATCGCTTACGTGTTCGCGGGCTGGTTGCCTCTGCTGTTGGAAGCTCTGGTTCTATTTGCACGTGAACGCAGCTGGAAACGCGCCGCCTGGCTTGGAGTGGCGTTTACGATGAATGCCTTGTCCAGTCTCACCTGGATGGCGCTATCGCTGACGCCCCTCGTAATTTCGGCATTGTTCCTGGTAGTCCGTTACGGTTTATGGCGTGATCGGAAATTTTGGCTGCGAGGCGCGGTGGTGGCGAGCGCTTCGGTAATCGCGCTCCTGCCGTTCTTATTACCCTATTTCTACGTGAGCAAGTTGTACGGCTTTACCTGGGGACGGGCAGTATTGGACAGAAGTTCACCAGGCGCTTTGCGTTGGCTGGCCGTCGAGCGACGCAATTGGCTGTGGCGCGGCTTTGGAAACAATTTGCCTGGATCCGCGAAGTTGTTTCCCGGCCTGCTGCCCTTACTTTTATCACTCGCAGCCCTGGTAATGCCGGCGACGCCGGCGACTCTGATGCCTGCGGTGCGGGAGCGCGCGATCAGCCCAGACACCGACAAGAATGATAGCCGCGCGGCGAAGTGGGTGATGCGGCTTGACCTGTTGGCGGTCGCGGCGGGAGTTGTTGCGTTGATGTCGGCAGGTTGGGCCAATTCCGACATTCACTTATCGTGGGGAAAATTTTTTGCGGGTCCGACTACAGACCGCCTGCTGCTCGTGCTCGCGCTCGCATTGACGGTGCGATTGTCACTAAGTTATCCGCTTGCACTCAAGCGTCTTACCGGAGCAGCGAATCTGATTGAACATATTCGGCATTCGCGGCGAGGTGACGCGTTTTGTTTAGGCGTTATCTGGGCGGTCGTTGGTTTTTTACTTTCTATCGGAACAAACTCATGGTTGTTTCGCGTACTTTTTGATTTGGTTTTCATTTTTCATTCGATGCGCGAGCCATCACGCGGCGCAATGATCGCATATGTGGGTCTCGCCGTACTCGCGGGGATAGGCACAACCAACCTTGCTCGCACCATAGCCCGCGATCGGCCGCGAATTGCGTTTTCCATTCCAGCAATTATTTTTCTGGCGCTCCTCTTCGAACTGCATGTGGCGCCGCTTGAGCTCGAGCGTGGCGCCGTTTATCCGGACGCGATTACTCTGAGACTTAAAGACACGCCCATGCGCGGCGGGCTGGTGGAGCTGCCTACGGGAGGCGCCGTGCTTCCTCATCTTTACATGCTGCGCGCGGCCGATCATCGCCGGCCCTTAATTAATGCCACGTCTACGTTTGTGCCGCAGCATGCGTGGGAGATACAGCAGCTTTCCGCGCAAACGCCCATTCCGCCGAGTCTGATGGACGCATTGGAAAAAGTTCCGACCTCCTATCTGGTTATTCACAACAAGCTGATGGAGTCGGCGCGTCGACCGGTTTATGACGAATTTCTCTTGTCGGCTATGAGAGAAGGTCGCTTAAGGTTCATTCGCCGTTACGACGAAGGTGACGATTTGTATGCGGTGGTAAAGACAGAACCGGAGGCCAGGAGCGAAGGCTTGTCACCATTAATTGTTTCCGTTCGCGAATGGGCCACCTTGATTGACAACGATCCACTCAACGTATTTGGTAGGTATCAGACCTGGAGCGAGAAGTTGATTCGATTGCATGTTGCCTCTTTTGGTACGCTGCCGCGTTATCCCGATTTCATGCGCGATGTGCGCGATTTGGGGCGCGGTGTAATTACGGGCAATGTAGATAGTGAAGCACGACTGACGGAGAATTTTCGGCACCTGGGAAGGCAGTGGACTAATCGCCCTGCATTTGTGGCTGCCTATCGAGAACTCACTGACGAAGACTTTGTCGCGCGTGTTTATGCTAACGCCGGAGTGCAGATCGACGAATTAGCGCGCGCCGGACTGGCAAACGAACTGAAAGAGAAACGCGCTACACGCACCGACGTGCTACTTAAGCTCATTGACGATGCTGGGTTCGCTGAACGTGAAAAAAACCGATCGCTCGTATTACTACATTTCTTTGGTTATCTGCGCCGCAATCCTGACGATCCGCCGGACAACAATATGAATGGATTGCTGCACTGGGTAAACGAATTAAACCGAGGATACGATCCCGCTTCGCTGACTTACGCGTTTGTCAGCTCGTTTGAGCATCAGCGAATACTGAAGAAAGCCCCCGCTCAATCCGATACGCCGGCTCAGCCAAAGCATCCCCTTCGCCCTAGTGGCAGGAGTTCAGAGTTCAGCTTGCTGCGGGTTTTCCACGCGTAACGTAATACCGTACGCGTCGAAAGTACTTGATCAGAGCTGCCTTAGGTCTTGAATGGATGAATGTCCCCTTTGCCATGAAAGCTAAATCCAGGCTCATAGTTTTCTTGCGCGAGGCACTGGTCTTTCTGGTGTTCTGTGTTCTCACCGCCTTGGTCACCTGGCCCTACGTTAAGCATCTGCGCGACGTCGTCCTGGACGAAGGCGATCCTTATCTCGTTTCGTGGATGATGTGGTGGGATTACCACCAGACGTTCACTCATCCCTTTCAACTTTTTCATGCAAATATTTTTTATCCCTATCCTTACTCGCTGGCCTTTAGCGAAAACATGTATGGGGTGTCATTACTTTTCTTTCCGCTATTTGCGGCTGGGTTAAGACCACTTACGATCCATGCGGTCGCGATGTTTATCGGCTTTGCGCTTTGCGGCTACGGCGCATTTCGCCTGGGCCGAACTCTGACTGGTTCCAACACTGTCGCGTGGGTTGCAGGCATCGCGTTCGCATTCGCGCCTTTTCGTTTAGACCAGATGTCACAGTTGCCGTACTTGTTTACTGTGTGGATACCACTGTCGTTTGAAGCATTATTTCTATTTGCGAGGCAAACGAGTTGGAAGCGCGCAGTCTGGTTTGGGTTCACCATTTTTATGTTGGGTCTTTCGACACTGACCTGGCTGAGTTTTTCGTTCGTTCCAATGATGGTTGCGGCCACTGTGCTCGTGACTCGTTATGATCTTTGGCGCAAGCGCGAATTTTGGTGGCGAGCGATTTCCGCTCTCGCAGTCGCCGGCGTAGCGTTGCTGCCCTTCATGATTCCTTATTATCTCGTTGCCCGAATGTACGGCTTCACACGCAGTGTCGAGGAAGTCAAAGCTAACTCGGCCTGGCCGATTCATTGGCTTTCCTTTCACCCACGCAGTAAGTTGTTCAGAATTGGACCAACGATTACCCCTAATGCGCGTTTTGGTCTTTTCCCCGGGTTGTTGCCGCTGGTATTTTCAGCGGTTGCGCTGGTGCTTCGTAGCAAAGACAGAAACCTTACGGCAGAGACCAGTGTCGACAAGCATTCCAATGCTAACCCGAAGTGGGTTTTTTGGTTAGACGGGCTTATCTTTATCAGTCTGTTTGCATCTATCCTGGCGATTTACTCAGAAGCAACCGGCACCTTCGGCGGTTTATTCAACTTCGTCAAATCGGAATTTGTTTTCACCACACTCATTATCGCAATCATAGCGCGTTGTTCTTTCGCATATCTCGGGTTCTTGCGAGGAGGAAATGCAAATCTGCTGGAAACAGTGCGTGGATGGAACGGCGACGCGTTGTGGCTCGGCATACTCTTGACGGCACTGGGATTCTTTTACTCGCTTGGCTGGAACTTTTTCTTCTATCGCATTTGTTATGACGTGATCCCATTGTTCCGCGCCATGCGCATGCCCACTCGCGGCGCCATGTACGCTTGCCTCGGCCTTGCGATTCTTAGCGGCATCGGAGTGAAGAGAATCACCGATCTGTTAAGCCAAAAGCTGCATTGGAACCGTCGTCCAATCGTTATTGCGATATGTGCGCTGCTATTGTTTGAGTTGAACGCGGCGCCGCTCGCGATTATTCGGGGCGACGTTTCTCCTGACGCGGTCTCGCTTCGCCTCAAAGAAACACCGATGCGTGGCGGCGTTGTCATGCTGCCGGTCGGTGGCGGATACAATCACCATCACGTCCTGCGCGCCGCGGATCACGGCAAGCCACTAATCACCGCGACCTCGGGATTCACGCCGCCGTACGAACTCGAGGTTGAGAATTTAACCAACAGCGGTCCGATAACTTCCGAGTTTCTCGATCTGTTGGAAAAAATTCCCGCCTCATACGTCGTGGTATTGACTCATCTGGTACGCCCCGAACGCAAAGCTATTTATGAAAACTTCTTTTCTCGCGCCGTTGCCGGTGGGCGTTTACGATTCGTAAATCGCTTTGATGCGCACGACGATCTTTATGCGGTGGTTAAGACCGAGCCACAGGCCCGAAGTGAAGCGCCGCTGCCGTTCGCCATCCCGCAACGTGAATGGAGCACGGCGATAGAGGAGGAGCCACTTCACCTTCTGAGCCACTCATTGGAGTGGACCCGTGCCGTTTACTGCATGTATCTCACCGCCTTCGGCAGGATGCCGCGTTACAACGAGTTCATCGCGGACATGAAAGATTTAGGTAAAGGAGTCGTTATGGGTGCCGCGGAAGCAGAACCGCCATTACACGCGCGGCTGTTGCGACTCGCGCAGTCGTTCCAAAAACGCGACGAGTTCAAAGCACTCTACGGCAAAGTCTCTGATGAAGAATTTGTTGGGAAACTCCTTACGAATGCCGGTCTACAAATCGGCGAGCCCGACCGAAGGGCCTTCGCCGTGGCCTTGCAAAATCGCAGCGAAGATCGCGCCAGCGTGCTGGTAGACATCGGCACAGACCCGCGCGTGCTGCTGCGCGAACAGAACCGCGCCTTAGTTCTCGTCTACTTTTTTGCTTATCTGCAACGGAATCCGGATGACCCGCCCGATCTTAATCTCGATGGTTTTCTGCATTGGGTGAAGTTTCTGGAACATCAGGGTGCAGCCGATTTGACAACGGCTTTTGCTTCCTCGATTGAACGGGCGAAGCTCTTAGAGAAACAGGTCAGTACCACCTCGCGGTAGCGGGTGGTAATCCGTGCACACATCTACCCGGCACCCCCCGCTACCGCCGAGGTGGTCTTGACCTCATCTCGCCAAGAGAAAGCCCAACTTTTCTTATTCACGCTTCGTAACGCGCCGCCAGAAGCTGGAAGAAAATTTCGGGTCAACAAACCGCGAGAACGATTCCCACTGCGGAAAATAATCCTGAAACGCTTCGGCTGACATGCGCGCGTCTTTGGCAGGATAGACGGCACCTCGCGCGGCGCGCGTAACATCGTCTAATGTATCCAGCAACCTTAATGTCTCGCCGCCCCGAAAAGGGAAATCAATCGCCAGCGTGATTCCCTGCCTGGGAAAAGAAAGCATGCCCGGCGATTTTAGTTCGCCAAATACCTTCAACACCGCCAGCACAGCCGCCAATCTCGAGTGTGCTATGCGCTGGAAAATTTCCTGCACTGCTTCCGGTTTGGAATATGGGACGACACATTGATATTGCAGAAATCCGCTCCTGCCGTAGATTCGATTCCAATTGGCAACTGCATCGAGGGGATAGAAGAACGGCTCGAAATTAATTAGCGCTCCTTTCGCCTGACGAGTTTGGATCTGGTAATAAAGTGAGTTCATAGCCCTAATCGTGGGTCGGTTAAGAAAGACATCAGGCACGGTGAAGGGCAAACGCCGCGTTCGCTCACGTGTTGAATCGCGCGGCTCTGTTAGCGGAGCTGCTGCCGAATTTCCACACAGCAACACGCCCCTGCCAAATTTGCCGCGGCGAAACCCACTGTCCAACCAGGCGACGGAATATTCAAAGTCGCGATCCGAGGTAGCTGCCAGCGTCAGAAATTCGTCAAGGTTTGCGAACGGGATTCGCTCGACGGCTATTGCCGGTCCGGGTATTCGTTTCAACTCAAACTCGGCCCAGGTGATCAGTCCGGTCAGTCCCATGCCGGCTATAGTTGCGGCAAAGAGGTCGGCGTGGTCCCGAGGAGAGCAAATCAGGCGTTCGCCCGAAGAGCGCAGCAGCTCGAAGCGTTTGACGTAGCGCCCGAACGTCCCCGCCCGATGATGATTCTTTCCGTGAACATCGTGTGCGATGGCCCCGCCAATCGAAACCTGCTTTGTGCCGGGAGTGACCGGGAGAAACCAGTTGTGTGGAACAATGAGCCTGAGGATTTCCGCGAGCGTCGTGCCTGACTCGCAGCGAAGTATGCCCAACTCCTTATCAAACTCAATGACCCCGGCAAGGGAAGCTGTGTCTAACAAAATGCCGCCATTGTTCAGACAGGTATCGCCGTAGCTTCGTCCTTGCGCAAACGCGAGCACCGACGACGCATACTCGTGCAAAGGCGGCGAGTCCGCGTGGCTTTTAAGCGTTATCACTTTGGCGTGTTTTGCGGGAGGATAGCGTCCCCATGATTCGTACCGCTTCGGGCTGTCAGTCATATGATGCTGAGTGGGGGAGTCAGTTTGATGTTCGATGAGCTTTAGCTTGTCGTAATGCCGCGACAAACTGAAAGTTTATCTCGAGCATTTGCAAAACCCAGTCATTATTTAATGCTGCGGAGGTGCAGACGCCAATTGATCAGAGAAGCGTGGCGGCAACGACGACAGCCACGACCATCGCTCCAACAACGTAACTGGCCGGGTCCTTCACCGTAAAGACGATCGGATCGTCATGCATTTTGCCACGATGGGCCAGCAGCCACACCCGCGTTATCCAATACAACAGACATGGGCCAACCAGCCAGAGAATGGTCGGTTGGCGATAGAGTGCGACTACTTCTTTGCTGTTGATATACAGGACCAGAACGAGCACCGAGAGATAACCGCTGACAGTGCCGAAATTCTTGAGTAACTCCGTGTCTTCGATTGTATAGTCTCGACGTGAAGCGAGCGGCACATTGTCCGGCGCAGCGCGCAATTCCGTGTAACGTTTTACAAAGGCAAGACTCAGAAACAGGAACATTGAGAATGCCAGCAACCAGGGCGAAACGGGAATGCCTGTGGCAAAACCGCCCGACAACACGCGCAAAGTATAGAGTCCGGCGAGTACCAGCACGTCCACCATCAGCAGCCGCTTGAGATACATTGAATAGGCGGTGGTGAGTGCCAGGTAGATCACGAGCGCAAGCCCAAACGGTGCGGGCAACAGGAAAAAGCCAATAGCAAGTCCTGCCATTAGCAGCAATGGCACGAGAAACCAGACTGTGCTCGCAGTGATGGCGCCGGCGGCTAATGGTCTATGTTTCTTGCGCGGGTGCATGCGATCCGTTTTCAGATCGAAGACATCGTTGAGTAGATATATGCCGGAAGCACACAAGCACCAAGCCACGAGCGCGTAAGTCGCGCGAACCAGTGAAGTCGTATCAAAGATCTTGTGCGCCATTAACAACGGCACAAACACCAGGACATTTTTTATCCACTGGTGAACCCGCAGCGCCTTGACCAAAGAGTTTAGGCGTCTGAGAGGGGCAGCGACGATCGTGTCCGCTGAAGAAAATGTTGAAACCGGCTCGCCCACGCTCATCCTTTTGGAGTGCGCTGACCTGTCAGCGCTTTGGTCCGCGGCGGCCTGGCGCCGCCTTGTTGGAGTGAAGGCCGTCTGCTCAGGTTGCGACAGGTCGCAACCGACTAAAACGTTGACAGGTCAGCGCACTCCAAAACGTCATTCGTCGACACGTGTCAGCTGAAGTTGCTTAAGCTCGATCGCACCTTCAGTTTCCGGAAAAACTTGGATCGTTAACGCGCCGCCTTGCGCTAACTCCAGCACGGCAGGCATACGTGTGTCGAGCAGTATTCTATCAGCTGCGACGCCCGCGTCATTCGTTGAGGCTAACCGGGATCTGGAGATCCGCACTCTCAACGGCTCTGTTTGACCTTCTACTTGAACGCGCCAGCGCCCGGCCGGCACTTCAAGATTTTCGATTCCCGCCGGCTTCGTACTGGCTGCGGCTACTACCAGATCGCTCGCCGAGTTCAGATAAGCTACCGTGGAATCGGTTGCGTTCAAAAGAAATGCTGGAATGCTAATTTCATTATCCCGTTGG
>DATLBQ010000469.1:0-5499 GCA_035526805.1 Pyrinomonadaceae bacterium | reverse complement strand
AGGTTTTTGCCGATGTCGTGAACGTCCCCTTTGACGGTGGCCAGCACCAACGTGCCCTTTGCCGTTGCCCCGCCCTTTTTCTCCATAAACGGTTCGAGAAACCGCACGGCCGCTTTCATCGCTTCCGCTGACTGCAAGACGAACGGCAATTGCATTTGCCCGCTGCCAAACAGATCGCCGACGACCTTCATCCCTTCAAGCAGGATATTGTTAATGATATCGAGCGCGGGATAGGTTTCGAGGGCCGTGGTCAGCTCTGCCTCAAGCCCGATCTTTTCGCCGTCGATGATGTGGTTTTTTAGGCGCTCTTCAACGGTCGCACCCTTCGATTCTTTCTTGGCAGCCTTGGCCTTAACGTTTTCAAACAACGTGGTGAATGCGGTCAGCGGATCGTAGGTACAAACGTCTCCTTCAAACTCGCGGCGGTCATAGATCAAATCACGCGCGACTTTGAGTTCCTGCTCACCGATGCGATTCAAGGGCTCGATTTTAGTGGCGTTAACTATCGCTGCATCCAAACCGGCTTCCACGGCATCGTGCAGGAACACAGAGTTTAATACCACGCGGGAGGCAGGATTTAATCCAAAGGAAATGTTGGAGACGCCGAGTATTGTGAAACAGCCGGGAAGATTTTGTTTGATGCGACGGATGCCTTCGATGGTCTCAAGCGCATTGCGGCGATCCTCTTCGATTCCGGTTGATATCGGTAGGGCCAACGGATCGAAGAAGATGTCACTCGCCGGAAAACCTAGTTCACGGGTTGCCTGCTCATATGCGCGGGTGGCAATCGCAAACTTGCCATCAGCGGTTCGCGCCATCCCCTCTTCGTCGATCGTTCCGATGACAACGCTGGCGCCGTAGCGCTTCGCGAGATCGATAACCCTTGAAAAGCGCGGCACACCGTCTTCATAATTCGTGGAATTCAGTATGCTCTTGCCGCCGGCGTGGTGCAGTCCGGCTTCCATCTTTTCCCATTCAGTGGAGTCAAACATCAGCGGCAGCTTTATGTTTGTGACGAGTCGGGAGGCAAGCTCGTGCATGTCTCTTTCGCCATTGCGACCCACAAAGTCGACGTTTACGTCTAACACGTGCGCGCCTTCGCGCTCCTGCTCTTTGGCCAGAGCCACCAGGCCATCCCAGTTCTCGGCGTTCAGCAGGTCGCGCATTTTCTTCGAGCCGCTGGCGTTTACTCGCTCGCCCACAATTAGAAAAGAGGCGTCCTGCACATACGGCTGTTGAAAGTAAATCGATGAAGCGGCAGGTACGAGTTTAGCGTCGCGCGCTTTAGGCGAAAGGCGCTGCATGGCTTCAACCACTAATTTCAGATGCGCCGGGGTTGTTCCGCAGCAACCACCAACCACGTTAACACCGAAGTCCTTGGCAAAGTGCACCACCTGATTCGTGAAAGTCTCGGGCGTCTCGTCGTAATGCATCTTGCCTTCGACCACAGAGGGCAACCCGGCGTTAGGCAACACTGACACCGGCAACGGCGCGTTCTCGCACAGATAACGAATGCTTTCGGTCATATGTCGCGGGCCGGTACCGCAATTCATCCCGATCACATCGATCGGAAACGGCGCCAGCGCAGTTAACGCCGCACCTATTTCGGTACCATTGAGCATGGTCCCGAACACTTCAATCGTGACCTGCGCAATAACAGGAACGCGCACACGATGCTTCTCAAAGTGCGCAAAGATTGAGGCAAGCGCCGCCTTTGTTTGCAGTAAGTCCTGACAGGTCTCGACTATCAGCAGATCTACGCCGCCGTCCAGCAGGCCGCGTACCTGTTCGGCATAGGCCGCTCGCAGGTCGGCAAAGGTGATATGACCGAGCGTGGGCAGTTTTCGACCGGGCCCCATTGAGCCCGCGACCCACCGAGGTTTGTCCTTAGTTGAATAATCCGCCGCAACACGTTTGGCGAGTCGTGCAGCGAGCACGTTCATGTCATAGGCCTTATCGGCCATGTCATACTCGGCAAAATCTATGGGAGTGCCGTTGAAAGAATTGGTCTCAATGACGTCGCAGCCAACGTCGAGAAACCCAACGTGAACGTTCTCGACAGCGTCGGGCCTGGTGACGAGCAAGTTCTCGTTGCAGCCTTCAAAACGCAACCCGCCAAAATCCTCGAGCGTGAGGTTTTGGACCTGCAGATTGGTTCCCATCGCGCCATCAAAGACGACGATGCGTTTTTTTAAAGTGTCGAGGAAGTTAGCCATTTTAGTAGGACAGACATTCCTGTCTGTCCGAAGAACAGGCAGGCTGCCTGTCCTACATGAAAAGCCCCGCGCTAAACAACGCGGGGCTTTCCTGCAAAGCCTATTCGATTAGTCTCACTCTGGAAAGACTCGCCGAGCTGTTTAGCGGATTGTTTTTCGTGGCCGCAAGTCGCCTTAACTCACCACGTTTGTTCCGAAGGTTATTGAAACATTGCGATCCTGGGCTGTCAAGCACGAGCCCACGTGTCTGACTACCACAATTCGGTTAGTTGTAACTTAAACCCCGGTAGGATTGGATCTGCGGAAACCGTCGCTGCATCGTTCAGCACTTCAACTTCTTTGCCCTGGCGATAAACGTAGACACGCCGGTTACGCGGATCGATGAACCACCCTAACTGCGTTCCGTTATCAAGATACTCTTGCATCTTCTCCTGTTGCGCTTTCAACGTATTCCAACGCGACCTCAGTTCGATTACGAATTCGGGGCATAACGGAGCGAACTCTTCCTGTTCATCTTCAGAAAGAGCGTCCCATCGCTCTCGTCTTACCCAGGAAACGTCCGGAGACCGTACCGCTCCATTAGGTAAAGTGAAGCCTGTACAAGAATCAAAACCGATTCCCGTACCGTCCTTTTCAACCCACGCCCCGAACTGTGCAGTAAGATTAAAGTTGCGTTTGCCAGTTTTCGATCCCGCGGGCGGCATAACTATCAGGCCTCCGGTAGACGTTAGCTCGAGACGCAGGTCTGGATTGTCGCGGCAGACCTGTTCAAATTGTTCGGCTGTCAAGCGGAGGCTCGTAAGATCCGGCATGAGAAACGGAGCGGCTTTCTCTGAAGGTGGCGGGATCGTCTGAACCATGGTTTCTTCCTGAATTCTCGTCAATTTTACTACCGCATAACGGAGGCTGGCAACGAAGTCCGGGTGCAGGTAATCCGAAAAAAATTACAACAACTCTTGCACGTGCAGTTTGGCTGCTTTAGAAGTCAAACCCGTCAGGTCCGAAGGACCGCCAGTTAGTAGCCCCTTCCCTGAGGGCGGGTAAAGGCGACAGTTATTTGGTCTGAGCGCCGAAGGTGGGCCACAATTTCTGCCGGCCCTTCGGGCCTATGGGCTTTCGCGGTTACGGTCCCCGCCCTCACGGGCGGGGCTACTAACTGCCGGTCCTTCGGATCTGAAGCAGATGGCAATCAAAGCCGGACTTAGACGGGGCGTTAACCGCGGCCCTGAATCAGACGCCGCGTATTCGGCGCGCGCTTGATCCTCGGCACGGTGAGTAGTCGCTGGCCGCCTATTTGTTCGACAACGTGTTGCGCAGACATCATCGCCCCCTCCTGCCAACCCGGCAGTTGCGAGACCTGATCGCCCACCACAAAGAACCGACGATCCGGAGCTAACAGGCGCGAGTAGGCTTTCGCATGAGCTTCGCTGTTGGGATCCCAGTTGGCCCAGCCCCCACCTTCATTCGGAATATTTTGCCAGGCTATAGATATGGCCTTGTCCGAGGGGACCAGTCGCGTGTCTGCAAACTCCGGATGAAATTTGACGGCGCCTTGTCGCGCCGTCTTGATCCGATCCTCAAGACTCATTTTACCGAAGGCGATGGCATTGTCGTCGTAATTATAAACACCGGTCAGGGTACCGTTTTTGGTGAAGTAATCATACGACGGATACCACATCTGCGTAATGGGATCATCCGTATAACTGATGCCGCCGTAGATTTGGTTCTTGTCTGATTCCCAGAAGCGATTGTTTGCCTGCCAGCCGAGCTTGCACGTGGGATCATACTTACACAGCTTGATGGCGGCCTCGAATTCGGGGTCGAAGTTATTGTCGATTTTCTTCAGCAACGGTAGCGGGATGTTGCTGATGCAGTAGTCCGCATTCATAGTGCTGCGGGTTCCCTGGTTTTCGACTACGACGGCGACGCCGCTGTTGCTAATCTTTATGTCCAGCACCTTAGTGTCGTATTGAATAAGCGAGCCGATCTTACCTACAAAGCCGTCAACGATCTTGTCCATGCCGCCCACCGGCTGAAAAAGCGTTGGCTGCCATTCGTATTCGAAAGACTGGTAGAAGCGGAAGCGCCAGAATTCTGAGCTCAGAAGGTCCTTAAGAGCGAGCGTCGGTCCCGGTTCGCATGGCTGTTGCACGGTTATCTCGCAACCGTCGCGAGTCGAACCGGAATATTTGAAGCAAGTGATGCACTGTTTGCTGCAGCTTATGCAAGCGTCACAACTCAAATTGCATTTGTTGCACCGGTTCTGGCCACACTTATTGCACATGTCGTTTTGGCCCAGGTCACCGAAATTTTTTAACAGGCAAAGAAGGTTGTCGCGATCGGCCGCGTCGAGTTCGGCGTTAAGCGCGTTCTGGTTCACGGCCTTCGCCAACATCTCTGCGATATAGCCCTGCATGTCGTTGGCGATGCGCCGCTTGATTTGCGCTTTGCCACCGAAAGCTGCATCGCTCTGGAATAAATTTGCCATCGTCTCCATTACATAGACTTCGAGCTTGACGTCAAATTCGTGACAATAGTGAAGCGCCCTGCGGTGATGGTAAGGCAGACGCCCGGGACCCAGATTCAGATAAAGGCCTTCGTCAAAGTTGCAAACCTGTTCAGTCTGAACCCCGTCCTCATTCACCTCTTTGAGCACAGTGCCGCGGCGCGCTGTGTGGTTCCGTCCACCGGCCCGCTCGGTCAACTCGATAATTTTGCAGTCGTAGTGGGCGCGATTAAGTTCATATGCAGCGGTCAGGCCGGCAATGCCCGCGCCGAGGATAATGACTGACTTGCCGGCCCCGGAACCCGGCGAAAGTTCAGGTGGGCCAGCCCAAGCCTCCGGAATATTAATTAGTCCGAGCGCGGTCATGGTCTCGTATAGGGCCGCCGATCCTCCTGCTAAGCCGACTTGCTCGAGGAAGCGTCTGCGAGTGACGCCTTTCTTCATTTTTGCCATTTTGGTTCTCCTCTAGTGGGTGTGAGAAATGCTGTTTGCTGCGAGCACAGTTAACTGTGAGTTCGTACTACGACCGTTCCAAAACCTGGTAAGAGAACTTCAACTTCTGATTAAGATATGGCTTGAACGGAGCGGGCTGAGAGAAACACCTTAATACTCCTTTTCATATAGTTTATCAATCAAGTTTTTCTGAGGCAGGCTGTAAACAAAATGTTGGCGGATCGCGATTTGATTCGTGTGGCTTCGTTCTGATTTGCGTTACTTGGTGGTTCGTGCGCTTTGTTCAGTAAGGGAAGCGACCACGAAACTACCTAAACGCAATCC
>DATLBQ010000468.1:0-3428 GCA_035526805.1 Pyrinomonadaceae bacterium | reverse complement strand
ACAAAGTCCCCCGAATTCCTTCGCAATCCCAAAATCGAGGCATATCGCCTTCGCGTGCCCAACGTGAAGATAGCCATTTGGTTCGGGAGGAAAGCGTGTGTGCACACGGCCGCCGTTTTTGCCGGATTTTACATCTTCGGCTACTCTGGCGCGGATGAAGTCAACGGGGGCTGATGCTTCTATGTCGGGCATTTTCATATAAGACCAAGGAAAAGTTTAGCATAGCCCCACGCCGAAAGCCGTCTTGCCGGTTTCCGCTACGTTTCGATAGAGATCCACCGTTAGCTGCTATTCGATTTGGTCGATTTGGAGTTCGCCCGCCACGTCCACCCAACAGCTCTCGTCGCGCAGCCTGACTACATCGCCGATAACGATAACGGCGGGCGACTGGATCCGGTCTGTTACATGGCCGACTTCCGCCAGCGTGGCGATGCGGCATTGTTGGCTCGGTCGAGTTCCATTCGAAACGATTGCTACCGGGGTTGTCGGTGGGCATTCGCCAACAATGAGGTTGCTTACGATTTCGGTCAGACGGGAGAGCCCCATCAAGACAACCACAGTTCCGCCCGCTTTGATGAGTGCGTGGGCCGCTAACCATTCCGAAGAGCCTAGATCGTGAGAGCGGCTCCCAGCGATAACCATAAATGAATGTGCGTAATCTCGATGTGTTAGGGGAATTCCCGCGTAGGCGGGCACTGCTAATGCGCTAGAAACGCCAGGGACGATCTCGAACGGAATTCCTGCATCGGTAAGAGCTCGAGTCTCTTCCGCACCGCGACCGAAAACAAACGGATCGCCGCCTTTTAAGCGGCAGACCGTCTTTCCCTCGGATGCCTTGGCGATCATCAGCTGATGAATGCGTTCCTGTTGCAGGTTTTCCTCGCCTGCTTCTTTACCTACATTGATAACCTCTGCGTCGTCTCTTGCTTCCGCCAACATCCGGGAATCGACTAAACGATCGTGCAATACAACGTCCGCCTCACGTAAGCATGTCAGACCCCGAATCGTGATCAGATCTGGATTTCCCGGCCCTGCGCCGACTATGAAAACAGTCCCGAAATGCTTCACGAACTCTTCCCTTCACAAACGAAATCCTCAACGATCATCCACAGCCGGCGCGTCGCTTCTTCGGGATTGTGCTGGCGGAACAGTGAAAGTACATCGGAACGAAGGATCTGATCATACAAGGCCTTTCGATCTGCTTCGTGCACCACGCGCCGGCGTATTTCCGGCCGTACTTCCGCAAGGAGTTCGATGAGCGGACCGTATTCTTCGCCCACAACGTTGGCAATGTCGTCACGCAGCCGAGCAGCAAGAGCAGGGCTAGATCCGCCCGTAGAAACCGCGATCGTCAGATCGCCTCTGCGAACGATAGCGGGCATAAAGAAGTCGCACAACGCAGGCTGGTCAGCAGTGTTTAGTAGGACTCCAGTTGCCCTGGCCTCAGCCGAGACCGCACGGTTTACTTCTGGGTCATCGGTAGCCGAAAGGACCAATGATGCACCTTTGCAATCACCGGGCGTGTAATTTCGATGCTGAAAATCAATGCGGCCGGCGCTTGCAAGGCTCATTAACTCTGAACTGAGGTCAGGGCTAATCACCGTTATTGCCGCCCCCGTATCGAGCAGCGATCGCACTTTGCGTTCGGCCACCTCCCCACCTCCGATTACAACCACCCGTCTTGATTTAAGATTCAAAAAAATTGGATACAGCAGCATTCACAACCCACCAGTTCGCTGCTCAAAGTATTCTGCGACTGCTTGAGCGAGGGATGCCATTTTGGGCTGTTTGGGAAGGATCACGGGGGTTATCCCTCGTTCATCCAGCGCTGTGCTGGTAACGGCGCCGATAGATGCGACGACTACGCGGCCCTGAAGAGATTTTTCGAGTTCGGCGGCGAGGCCAATGTCTGAGGCAATCTGAAATAAGACGCGAACCTGTGGAGCACTCGTAAATGCTACCACCTTGATATGACCGTCCAGGATGTTCTGTACAAATGTCCTTACAGTCCCGGCATCAGCTACAGAGCCATATGCATAAACCTGAACCGGCACAACCGCAGCGCCGTGTGTTTCGAGGGCCACTGTCAACTCTGGGTTCGGTGTTCCATAAAGTTGCACTCCAATCCGCCGGCCTTGAAGGTCGAACCCCAGCAGCGCTTCGATAATACCTGCCGTGGTGGGTGTTTTGGGCGTTACATCGACCCGAACGCCAAACTGACGTAAAGCGGCGACGGGTTTGGGCCCTCTGACCACGACGGTGGTCTTCTCCAGGGACTGCAAGAAATCCGCCTTCAGGCCGAGGGTGTCCGCTTCCGCTATGAGAAACTTAGCGCCCACGCCTGTCAGAAAAATCATCATATCGAGACGAGTCGAGGCAACGTCACGAATGAAGTTTCGCAGTTCGTCTCGGTTCTCTACCGGCTTTTCTTCGAGCAGGGGGCAGCTATACACCTCGGCTCCCAAGCGCTCAAACAGCCCGGCAAATTCTTTAGTGTACCGATGCTCCGTGATGCCGATGATGATGTTGTGAAGTGGGCGTGTCATGCTGCCAAAATAAAGAAAGCCCGCCAACTCCGGCGGGCGCTTCCGTGATCAAATAATATCACCATTCGCTGTGCACCATCCGAATTATACTGTGCGCGGTATGTACGACGCGGCCTATCAAGGAACGCGCGGGGCTAACAGCGAAGACGCGGCTAGTGATCTCTTAACGCCAGCAGCGAAGCTGTTACCGCGCGAGACGCTCGAGGACGTTTTTACCGCCGTTTCGCGCGGTGAAGCGAAATTCGCCGTTGTTCCGATTGAGAATACGCTGGCAGGCTCCATCCATCGATCGTATGACCTGTTGTTTGATCACGATCTGAAAATTGTGGGCGAAACTGTCAGGCACATTGTTTTTGCCTTGATCGCGCAACCCGGCGTGCCGCTGAGCGAGATTCGGAAGGCGCTGTCACATCCAGTCGCACTAGCCCAATGCGAGCATTTCTTTCGGCAGCATCCTCGGATCCAACCTGTTCCGGTCTATGACACGGCTGGCGCTGTGGAAACCATCATGCGAGAACGTGAACGGGATTGTGGCGCCGTAGCGACCCGCCGCGCGGCACAGGTTTACGGCGGAGTGATTTTGGCGGACGCTATCCAAGACCATCTGGAGAACTACACGCGATTTCTGCTAATAGCCCCATCTGCTTACCAGCCTCCGGAAACCCCGGCGCAACACTACAAAACCACCATGGTTTTCAGCGTCGGCAACGTACCCGGCGCGCTCTACCACTCGATGCGACCTTTCGCTGAACGGCGAATTGATTTGGCGAAAATCGAAAGCAGGCCGCTTCGTGGCTCGCCCTTTGAATATTTGTTCTATCTTGACGTAATGGGGCGGGCCGACTCGCCACCGGTCTCAGACGCACTCGAAGAGTTGCGTCG
>DATLBQ010000467.1:0-35693 GCA_035526805.1 Pyrinomonadaceae bacterium | reverse complement strand
ACTTACAAAGGAAAAGAAGAACGCGAGGAATATCGAATGAAAAGAGTTCGCTGCAATTCAAAAGATGAATAGGAAACGGAGAGTTATCCACAGATTACGCAGATTACACAGATAAAAAGGAAGTTTGAAACAGTTGGCTTCGAAAAATTAAGGAATACTATCTAAAAACATTCTCTGTTTTTTATCTGTGCAATCTGCGAAATCTGCGCATTAACCCTGCGCGCAAAAAGTTTTCAGCACACAAAAAATAAAACACATAAAAAGTTGATCTAAAAAACCGATGAGCGTATAAACCTCCCTGTCGCGAGGGTCACGGCCTTCGAGACCGACACAGGGATCGGCAACCGATGTGGTGACACACGGAAGAGGGAATCAGCAACGGTCTGTTGATTCTATTGACGCCTTGAGTCGAAGCCGAAAGGCTTTGCTAGGGAAGGCTGAGAGGTCTTCTCAAGCCATTCGGATAAAAACGAGTGGCACCCTTTGGACGGACCCGCCGAAGGGGGCGAATGGCTCGGCGCAAGCTGAGCCGACGTTCTCGGATCGTAACCGAAGGTGGAGGAAAAGCCACCACAAAAAAAACCTAACGGCACCGCATTCGAAAGAATGCGAGAATCGCGAAAGCGGTTCGCGTGCTGACCGAGGATTAGCTGACCGACAGTTAGTCTTCGGGATACAAACCGGCAGCCTAGTGTGTACATGCGAAGCTGCCATCCTTTTAAAAGCTTCGGCGATTATTAGGAAACGGATGCGCTACTTTCGGCTTGCCGGAGGTGGCGTTTTCCGTTTTTGCGTATAGGAAAAAAACGTTTATTATGAAGCCTCTAATTTAAAGTTGTTCGAACGCCGCGCAGACACTCGTTGTCTCCCTTTGAGTTTGCGCGCTCTTATTTAAGGAGATGAATCAATGACCGAAGCAAGGATGCAAGAGACGCCAGAATACAAACCGGGAACTTTCTGTTGGGTGGAATTAGGCACAACCGACGGCGAGGCGGCAAAGAAATTCTACACCGAACTGTTTGGTTGGACTGCTAATGATCAGCCCGTGGGCCCAGGCGCGGTTTACACCATGCTCCTGCTCAACGGGAAAGACGTCGGAGCGCTCTATCAAATGCCTCCGGAAATGACGTCGCAGGGAATTCCGCCAAACTGGTTGTCGTACGCTGCCGTTACCAGCGCCGACGAGAGCGCGGCTAAGGCCAAAGAGCTCGGCGCCACGCTAATGAAGGAACCCTTCGACGTGATGCAGGTCGGCCGCATGGCGGTAATCCAGGATCCGACTGGAGCAGTTTTCGCCATTTGGCAGGCAGGCACTCACAAGGGCGCCAGTGTTGTAAACGTGCCAGGCGCATTTGTTTGGAATGAACTGGCAACATCGGATACCGGCAAGGCTGGCACTTTTTATAAGGGTCTTTTCGGCTGGGGATTAGACACTCAGACCTTCGGGCCAATGGAATACACGATTTTTCAGAATGGCGAGCGAGGCGCCGGCGGTATGTTTGAGTTGACTCCGGAAATGGCTGGAGTACCGCCGCATTGGCTGGTGTATTTCTCGGTTGAAGATTGTGACGCCAAGGTGAAGAAAGCGACTGAGCTGGGGGCTAAGACAATCAAACCGGCTGACGACATCCCCGGCGTAGGTCGTTTCGCTATTCTTCAAGATCCACAGGGGGCGGCCTTCGCGGTGATTAAGACCGAGCCTGCGCCAGCTTAATATATCGTTTAGGATCATTTCGAACTTGCCAGCAAGCGGTGGCGAGCGAATGAAGACTCAACTCCAGGCAGGACGCGCGCTTGCGCGTGAAAAGACTAAAGTTGAGTCCCGATTTTGTTCGCTACCGCTTGTTGCCCTTGTAGCCTCTGTTCATGAGGCACGCCAAGATACCATTTATGAAATCACGCCTCGTTTGGCTTGTCTTGTGCTGCATCTGGGGCTCGACCTGGCTGTTCATCAAACTTGGTCTTCAGGACCTCCCGCCTCTGACTTTCGCCGGAATCAGGTTTGTAATTGCCGCGCTCATTCTCTTCGCGCTGATCCTGGTGCGTGGCGTGCCGCTTCCAGGCAAAACAAGAGACTGGGTATTCCTGGCCGCCACCGGAGTCCTGTCGTTCAGCCTCAATTACGGCCTTGTTTTTTGGGGAGAGCAATACATCTCATCGGGCCTGGCGGCGCTCCTGCAATCAATGCTCCCGTTATTCGGATTGATCATTGCCCATTTCTACCTGCCCGGTGAACGAATGACACTGGCGAGAATTGCGGGCGTGGTGTTGGGTGTGTTGGGCGTGGCCGTGATCTTTTCCAATCAGTTAGAGGTCTCCGGACCGAGAGCGCTGTGGGGCAGTGCCGCCCTGGTGCTCAGCGCTTTCTGTGCCGCGTACGCAAATGTATTGGTCAAAACCTACGGCTTAAATTTGCAACCTTCGGTGCTGGCGGCCGGGCAAATGCTTTTCGGATTAGTTCCCTTGTTGTTGATTGGAATTCCGCTCGAGGGAAACCCTTTGAATTATCATTGGACGCCGATCGCAGTGCTCTCCCTGTTTTACCTGGCGATCGTAGGTACGGTGATCGCGTTTCTTCTTTACTACTGGCTGATACATAACATGGATGTCACCAAGACTATGTTGATCGCCCTGGTGACTCCCGTTGTGGCGGTTATTTTGGGTATGCTCGTACTCAATGAAGAGATGCACTGGCGCACGCTAATCGGTGGCGCGATGATAATCTCAGGACTGGGTTTGATTGTTGCTCGAAGGGGCAGGAAATCTGAGCCCAAATTAGCATCAACGGGTTAAAGTTCTATGCTCCTTTGACTGTAGCAATTCAAGTTCATCAATTTGCGCCTGTAGGTAAGCCTCGACCGCGCGTCTTACAAACTCAACTTCATTCGCGGGATAGCAATCAGGTAATTTTCGTAACTGATCAATCTGATCGGACTTTAACCAGAAGCCTCCCAGCTCCGACCCAAACAGATTTGGGACCGCCAATTCGAGAGCGGTGCGGTGGACCGCGCGAAGGTATTTCGCGGATTGAGATTCGATGTGCACGATGCAGTCAGTCAGTGCAAACGCACAGAGCTTCACGTTCGAGACGTTGTTCTGAACATCGAAGTCGTCAGTGTTAGCCATGGTCGCGCTTTCTGAACGGGACATTTTGGATTTGAGATCTAAAATCTAAGATTTTAAGACGGAGTGGCGTAGTTGCGAATGAGTCCACGGACTACGCCCTGCACCTGAAGGCGGCCGGGCGTCTTTATAAAAATTGGCTTGAACTGCGGATTCGCCGGCTCCAGTCGAATGAAGTCCGGCTCACGATAAAACTTCTTCACCGTCGCGTAATTGCCGTCGATGAGCGCCACCACCATTTGGCCGTTCTCAGCGGTTTGCTGCGACGACACGATGATGATGTCGTTGTCCTGAATGTTCTCTTCAATCATCGAATCGCCGCGCACGCGGAGCGCAAACATGCGACCGCGGCCGATCATATTTTTCGGAGCAGACACAGTTTCGTGGGCGAGAATGGCTTCGATTGGCTGGCCGGCCGCCACCAGCCCGAGCAAAGGGATTTCAAATTCGTCTGCGCCACTCTCCTGCGCATTGACCTTGACGAGTTCGATGCCGCGACTAACGTTAGGAATCCGTTTGATAAGTCCCTCTCGTTCGAGAGCAGACAAAATGCTGTGCACGCTGGCGGATGAAGTCATCTGAAACTGTTTGCCGATTTCCGCGATTGTGGGCGGCTGATTGTGGATTTCCAGGTAGCGGCTGATGAACTCATAGACCTGCTTTTGACGTGCAGTTACGGGCATTTTAAATCCCTCCATTAAAGTCTTGATCCGAACGCGACGGTTATGCTATTTTCGCCTAGTCCGAAAATATGCCGAATATTACCGAACATCAGGAGAGGCGTCAAGGCTTTTCGGTGTGCACTGACTGGCAGCGGCTTGGGTCCGTGGTGGCTGGACGTCGCAGTCGGACCACTGAAAGAAACTTTAGTAAGGCTGCGAAAGGTCGCAGGCGACTTAAGCGCTGACAGGTCAGCGCACTCCAAAAGTTTACGCGATTACCCGAGCAAGCTTTTTGAGGTCGTCTACGAAGCGACGATGTTCAAGGTGGCGGGTTTCATCATCGGGAGCGCGGAGAATGGAAGAAGGATGAACAGTCGCCATTATGTAAGGTGCAAGCGTGGATTCAATGAATTCGCCGCGTTGTTTTGTCACGCGAAACTTTGGACCGAGCAGCGTTTGAGCAGCGGTAGCACCGAGCGCCACAATTACTTTCGGTTTGACCAGCGCGATCTCGGCTTCGAGCCAGGGACGGCAAGCAGAAATTTCCTGGGCGTTGGGTTTTTTATGAATGCGGCGTTTGCCGCGCGGCTCCCACTTAAAATGTTTGACAACATTGGTGACGTAAGTTTGAGAGCGATCGATGCCCGCCTCGGCGAGCGCGTCGTCAAAAAGGCGGCCCGCGGGACCAACGAAAGGTTTGCCCGCGAGATCCTCTTCGTTGCCCGGTTGCTCTCCTATGAACAACACCATCGCGCGGCGGCGCCCCTCGCCGAACACGGTCTGTGTGCCGAGTTTCCAAAGGTCACACGCTTTGCAGTCGGCGGCCGCTGCGCGCAAGGAAGGCAGGCTAAGTTTGTCAGGAAAAAATTCTGCAGCTGAGCCTTGTGAAGTTTTGCGTGGCATATTTACTAATGGGAGAAACAGCAGCCACAGATTAACGTGGATAACACGGATATAGTCAAAGCGAACCAGGCATTAATTCTGATCCTTTTAATCTGTGTTCATCTGTGGCGGCTACGTTTTTATCAAAACATGAGAGCTGCATTTTCAAAAGCTGAAATCCAATCTAACATCGCTTCGCGTTTTGGTTCTGCGTTTCAGCCCCATGAAAAAAAGCCGGCGGAAGTACTTTCCACCGGTATTCCGGAAATCGATTCCTTTGCACTGGGCGGTCTGCCTCGGGGCGCTCTCACGGAAGTCTTTGGACCAGCATCTTCAGGACGAACGAGCTTTATGCTTTCTGCTTTGGCTCACGCAACGAATCAGGAAGAAGTTTGCGCGTTAGTCGATACAAACAATTCCTTCGATCCTATATCTGCAATGCGAGCCGGAATAAATTGTGAACGCTTACTTTGGATACGTGGCGGCCACAATCTCGAACATGCATTTAAAGCGACTGATCTATTACTGCAAGGCGGCGGGTTTGGACTGGTGCTGCTTGATCTCGGAGACGTCCCCGGAAATTCTGCGAAACGTATAATTTCATCCTGGTGGTATCGCTTCCGGCGCACGCTTGAACCTACGCCGACCGCGCTGGTCATCATAGCGGAAGAAAGCTGCGTGCGATCGTGCGCAACTTTAGCGTTGGAGTTAAGAGCGCAAACGCATCTTTGGTCTTCAAGCAAAGAACCACCGAGCGCGATCAGTCCAGACATTTGCAGTAGCCATAATCAGTTGCCATCTTCCTATCCCTCTCTGGCTCCCGTGCCTCGTCCCACAGTTATGAACGAACTTTGTGCGAAAACTTCACTGCCACACACCACGCTTTTGAAGAGAATGACTTTTCAAGTTCAATGTCACCGACCTCTTTACCTAAACCGGCGAGCGGGCGAGGTGCTTTGTAACGCAAACTGTTAGTCGGTGCACAGCTTCGCAAGGTCATTTCTTACAGAACCGAACGCAGCGCCGGCTGCCTAAAAGCAACTCAGTTCCAAATGGTTCTGTATGAGATAAAAAATATCACGAAAGTAGACTCCAACATACGACACTACCACGCTCGGTTCTGTAAGCCCCCGGACTATTGACAATGTTCGCTGATTTTCGCTAATCTTCGGCCAGATTAATTCAATGTCAAAAAAGCGCGATGTTTGCCTGTATTTATGCCCAGCAACTCCCGGCAGAACGGTCTCTCGCGGAGTTTGCCTATTCGTTTTCACCGCTGGTGGAGGAGACGGCGCATGACACAGCGGTGATTGATGTGGAAGGGTGCGCCTTGCGATTTGGCTCGCCATATGAACTCGCGACTGAAATTGCCCGACAGGCGAAATCGAAAGGTCCGGAGGGGTTGGGGCGTAGAGTCAACGTGGCGCTGGCCGCAAACCCGGATGCGGCCATCCACGCCGCGAAACATTTAAAAGGCCTCACCTTCATTTCTCCCGGAGAAGAACTCACCGCTCTGGGAGAGTTGCCTATCGAAAAGCTTCTAAGTCCAAAGTCCAATGTCCAAGGTCCAAAGTCAAAAAACCAAACTTCTTTGGGGAAACAGACATTGGACATTGGACGTTGGACATTGGACAAAAAAGAGGACGACAAGAAGTTTGCCGAGATTCTTCAGACACTTCGCCTGTGGGGAGTGCGTACGTTTAAAGAATTTGCCGCGCTGCCGGTGGCGGGGGTTTCCGAGCGACTGGGCCAGGACGGTTTACGGTTGCGAGAGTTGGCAAGCGGCAAATCTAATCGTCACTTAAAACTCAGACAGGCAGCGCCTGAATTTAACAACACGATTGAGCTCGAGTATGCCGTAGCCGAATTAGAGCCACTGGCATTCATCCTGGCGCGACTCCTCAATCAAATCTGTGCAAACCTGAATGCCTATGCGTTCGCCACCAATGCCTTACAAGTAGAGATGAAATTAGAGAATGGCGCGACACATGAAATCAACCTCAACCTGCCTTACCCGATGAGGGACCATAAAGTGTTTCTAAAACTTTTGTTACTCGACACGGAAATACGTCCGCCGCCGGCAGCAGTTATGCGAATTTCAATAACTTGCGAACCGGTAAAGCCCCGCGTCTTGCAAACGGGACTGTTCATTCCGCTGGCGCCGGAGCCGGAGAAATTGGAACTGATGCTGGCGCGACTGGCAAAACTAGTGGGAGCGGAAAATATCGGTTCACCG
Organism: Pyrinomonadaceae bacterium; assembly: GCA_035526805.1. GTDB lineage: Bacteria > Acidobacteriota > Blastocatellia > Pyrinomonadales > Pyrinomonadaceae > PSRF01. The sequence goes on along the minus strand of DATLBQ010000467.1, from coordinate 28,790 downwards.
GAAGTGCTCGACACGCATCGACCGGACGCTTTTCGTGTGAAGAGATTTGAGTTGAAAGAGTCGAAGCGCAGAAGAGCAAACAGTAAACGGCAAACAGTAAATGGCCAACAGCAAGCAAAGAACGGAAATTTGAAATTTGAAATTCGAAATCCGAAATCGATCCTGGGCTTCAGAGTTTTTCGACCACCGTTGCGCGCCATGGTGCAGGCGGAACGTGGGTGTCCACGAGAGCTCAGCGCCTGGGATAAAAACAGAAGTGTCCACGGCAAAGTAGTTGGCGCCGCCGGTCCCTGGCGGACGACAGGCGACTGGTGGCGTACGGATGCGTGGGCGCGGGATGAATGGGACGTGGCGATTGAGGCCAGAGGTCAGAGGTCAGAGGCCGGCGGTCAGAGGGCAGAGGTTAGAGGTCAGGTGCTTTATCGGATTTATCGCGAGTTGAGTAGTGGGGCCTGGTTTGTTGATGGAGTTTACGACTGATAAAAAGTGAGCAGTGAGCGGTGAGCAGTGAGCAGAAAAAACAGGGACCGTTGAAGAAAATGAAAAGAGTCGCTCATCGACTGCCCACTGCCCACTGCCCACCGCCAACTGTCAATTACATCGAACTACATGCTCGTTCAGCCTTCAGTTTTCTCGAAGGCGCTTCTGTGCCTGAAGAGCTCATAGCCGCATGCCAGTCGCTGGAGATGCCTGCCATGGCTTTACTGGATCGCGACGGCGTTTATGGCAGCCCGCGTTTTTATCTGGCGGCGGAAAAGAATGGGCTCAAAGCGCATATCGGGGCGGAAATAACTGTTCAATGTCCTGACAAAGTCCAAAGTCCACAGTCCACAGTCCAAAGTCAAAACAAAGACGCGGTGGCGGACGTTGGACGTTGGACATTGGATATTGGACGAGAAAGAAGCAGACAAGATGTCTGCGCTCCCAGCCTAAAAGATACGTTCTCGGTGCCACTCCTCGTGCGTGATCGGAAGGGTTATCAAAATCTTTGCCGGCTCATCACGCTGATGAAGTTGCGCGTGCCCAAGCATGCGAAGCCAGGAGAGTGCGCTGTCACACCAGACGAGTTGGCGGAATATGCGGAAGGATTAGTCGGTTTGACTGGCGGTCATGATGGACCGTTAGCCAAAGCGCTTAACCACAGAGACACAGAGAACACAGCGGAGGCACGGAGGAGAGCTGAATGGCTGGTTGATGTGTTTGGCAAAGGAAATGTCTATGCGGAGTTGCAGCGTCATCTGAATCGTGAAGAAGAAGCACGCAATCAGGCAGTCGTCGACATTGCCAGACAGCTTGATTTGCCACTACTTGCGACCAATGGTGTTTGCCACGCCAGCCGCGCACAACGCGAAGTGACCGATGTTTTCACCTGCATTCGTAATCATGTACGACTGGAAACTGCTGGCCGTTTACTGGAAACAAATTCCGAGCGCTATCTGAAATCCGCTAAGGCGATGACGCTGTTGTTCGCCGATTTGCCTGAAGCCATTTACAACACCGTCACGCTCTCGTCCCGTCTTCAGTTTACGTTAACTGATCTTGGTTATGAGTTCCCAAAATATCCGGTTCCGCCGGGCGAAACTATGACTTCATTTCTGCGGCAGCGCACAGAAGAAGGCGCGCGGCGAAATTACACCGGCCGCAACGGCCGGCCCACTTATGAAACTGCGCGAAAACAGATCGAACATGAACTCCGCCTGATCGAGAAACTCAAGCTAGAAGGTTATTTCCTGATCGTTTGGGATATCGTCCAATTTTGTAAGTATCAGGGAATTCTGATTCAGGGACGCGGCTCGGCTGCAAACAGCGCTGTCTGCTATAGCCTCGGCATCACGGCGGTCGATCCGGTAGGCATGGAACTTTTGTTTGAACGCTTTCTTTCGGAAGAGCGCGGTGAATGGCCCGACATCGATCTCGACCTGCCGAGCGGCGACAAGCGGGAGCGCGCGATTCAATATGTTTACGAGCGCTACGGCAAACTCGGCGCCGCGATGACGGCAAATGTGATCACTTATCGTGGCCGCTCAGCGGCACGTGAAGTTGGTAAAGCGCTCGACTTCGATGAGGCGACATTGGGCCGGCTGGCCGGTCTGGTGCACACCTGGGAGTGGAAAGATCCGAAAGATTCCACCGAGCGGCAATTTCGCGAGGCTGGGCTCGATTTAAGAAACCCACGCATTAAAAAATTCTTTCAACTATACGAGCGGGTGCAGGATCTGCCGCGGCATCTGGGCCAACACTCCGGCGGCATGGTGATTTGCCAGGGACAACTCGACTCAGTGGTGCCGCTCGAGCCGGCGTCGATGCCGGGACGTGTCGTCGTGCAATGGGACAAAGAGGATTGCGCCGACCTCGGTCTAATCAAAGTTGATTTGCTGGGACTCGGCATGATGGCCGTGTTGGAAGACTCCATTCAGTTGATTCATGACGCATACGAAGAAGACGTTGATCTGGCGCATCTGCCGCAGGACGACGAGGCGGTTTACTGTGCCTTACAAAAAGCCGACACGATTGGAATGTTTCAGGTCGAAAGTCGGGCGCAGATGTCGTGTCTGCCGCGACTGCGGCCGGAAAAGTTTTACGACATCGTAGTGCAGGTGGCGATCATTCGGCCTGGTCCGATCGTGGGCAACATGGTTCATCCCTATTTGAAACGGCGGCAGGGCCGCGAAGAAGTTACCTTCGCGCACCCTTTGCTGGAACCGGTACTCCGGCGAACGCTCGGCGTGCCTTTATTTCAGGAACAGTTATTGAAAATGGCGATGATCTGCGCCGATTTTTCCGGCGGCGAGGCGGAAGAGCTCAGACGTGCTTTTGGCTTCAAACGTTCGGAAGCGCGCATGAAAGAGATTGAAGTGAAACTGCGGCGCGGGATGGCGAATAAAGGCATTACCCAACAGTCGCAGGAGGAGATCGTGCAGGCGATCACTTCGTTTGCGCTTTATGGTTTTCCTGAATCACATGCCGCCAGCTTTGCTCTGATTGCTTACGCCAGCGGTTATTTGAAGTGTCACTATCTGGCCGCGTTCACCGCGGCAATCCTGAACAATCAGCCGATGGGTTTTTATCAACCGTTTACACTTGTTAAGGATGCGCAGCGACATGGACTGACAGTGAGACCGGTGGATGTAATGCGATCGGATTGGTTGTGCACGATCGAAGAAGAAGAGGGGAATCGGGGAAAAGGGGAAGGGGGAAAGGGGAAGGAGTTAGTGATGCGTCTTGGGTTGAGATATGTCAAAGGTCTTAGTGAACAGTCGGGGAAGGCGATTGTGCGCGAACGAATGAAGCGACCGTTTCTGAGCATCGATGATTTACATCACCGTGTCCCGGAGCTGCGCAAAGATGAATTGCGGAAACTGGCGGCGGTGGGCGCGTTGAATTTCATTGAAGGCGAAAAAAGTCTCAAGTCTCACGTCTCAAGTCTCAATTCATCCGAACTTGAGACTTTGGACTTGAGACTTGAGACCGCCGTTAATCGCCGCGATGCGTTGTGGCAAGTTGAACGTGTCGCGCGATCCGCGGGCGAACTTTACGAAGAGCTTCACGAAGTGGACGGCAATTCACCTTTGACTCCCATGACCCGGCCGGAAAGGATGGCCGCAGATTTTCGCGGCACCGGCCTCACGATCGGACGACATCCGGTCGCTTATCATCGCGCGGAGTTGAATAAGCTTGGCGCTTGCCGCGCGGTGGACATGCAGCAAATGCGCGATGGCAGTTTGATTACCGTGGCCGGCTGGGTGATTGTGCGGCAACGTCCCGGCACCGCCAAAGGATTCGTTTTTTTAACTATGGAAGATGAGACCGGGGTTGCTAATGTCATCATCACGCCGCAGTTGTTCGACAAGTATCGTTTAATATTAGTTGACCATCCGTTCCTTCTAATCACAGGCAAACTGCAAAACCAGGACAATGTGTTTTCTGTAAAAGCAAAAAGCGTCCGCGCGCTTTCGTTCACTGTGGCAGCCGCACCTTCGCATGACTTCCATTAGGACCACGGGGGAAAGGGGAAAAGGGTAAGGGGTAAAGGATAAGAGCCATTGCCCCTAACCCCTTTCCCCTTTTTCCCTTCCCCCCGCTGATCCACGTTGACTTGAGGCCGCAACGGTATAGAATTCGGGCCCACATCTGGACCGTCAGCATTCGATTCAATCCTTGAGTTCAATGGCCCCCCAAGGAGAAGAACAACATGAAAATCAAATACGCCGCCGTCATCGTGGCAACGCTGGTCCACTTCATACTTGGAGGACTCTGGTATTCGCCACTCCTCTTCGGTAACAAGTTTCTGCAGATTATCGGCTGGACGCCACAACAGCTCGAGCAGATGCAAGCCAAGGGACCGGCGAAGGAACTAATCGTCGCTTTCGTAACCTCGCTGATCTTGGTTTACGTCCTGGCACACTTTGTTCAGAACACAAAAGCCAACAACGCGATGGCGGGAATTCAAACCGCGTTTTGGTTATGGTTAGGTTTTATTGCCACCACGAATATCGCCACGGTGCTGTTTGAGCAGCGACCGCTTGGCTTGTATTTGATAAATGCAGGATACCAGCTCGTTGCGTGTGCACTCGCCGGTGCGATACTCGCTGTTTGGCGACCGAAGGAAGCGACGGCGGCAGCATCAGCGGTTCAGGCGGCGTAGACCTTGGCGAAGAGGGGAAGCGGGTAAAAGGGGAAAAGGGTAAAGGGTAACGGATGAATCGTCCCCGCTTCCCCCTTTCTTTTTTGGATTGAAAGCTCATTAGAAAAGCGTAAACTCTAGCCTCAAATGTCGAAGTTGAGTTTATCGTTTGAGAACCTGCCTCTTGATCCGCCTGAAACAAGCAGTCTGGAAATTTCCGCAAACAATTCGCCGCATTCGGAATTGATGCCACCGCAAACAGCTAAGGTGATCACCGAAGTTGCGCATCATAGTGCGAAGCAACGATTTGGGCTGCCCGACGGGTTCCTCCCGCGACTGCAGCGTTTCGGCCGAACCGTTCTGATTGAGCGCAATGTCTATCGCCTGCCGAATGGACAGGAGTTCATTCCCACAATTCCAACCGGCACTCTGGGCAGCAGACGTCACCGATATGCACTCCTAACCAGCGAACAATATTTGCAGGCGAGACGCGGATCGGTTTACATCCGCACTGATGGAAAAATTTTCGACTACAGCGTTGACACTGGCATCCCCTTGCGTGAGATGTTCGACACTGGATATACAATTAGCGATCTTGAGCGTACCGGGAGATATGCACCTGAGTTGCGTCGTCGTCGAAAGAAGCGGCAACAGGTCAAAGCCCGGCATGCAGGCGCCGGCAGGTGACATTCATTATCATTCGCCGGCGATTCGACAAACAAGGGGCGCATCATGATTAGAAAATTGAAATCGGGAAAGTATCGCCTTTATTCAAGCAAGAAGGATCCAAAAACGGGCAAGCGCAAGAATCTTGGTACCTTTGCCACGCGAGCGGCGGCGGAAAAGCACGAACGAGCCGTACAATACTTCAAACGACACTGATCGGGCAGTTCAGAGTTCAAGCTTTAGCTTGCCCTTTGGCAACAGCAACCTAAAGGTTGAACTCTGAACTGCTTAGTCTCATCGGAGAACATGGATGGTTGAAAAAGATTCTGACAACTCGACACGCTTTGACCGCAGACCGTGGGGAACATTCACGGTCCTCGATGAGGCCGAGGGCTTTAAGGTTAAGCGCATCGAAGTGTTGCCGGGCAAGCGATTGAGTTATCAGAAACATGCGCAACGCGCCGAACATTGGGTGGTCGTCGAGGGCATTGCCAGGGTCACGCTCGACGATGCGGACATAATCGTCAACGCCGGAGAAGCAATCGACATCGCAATTGGCGCGGCTCACCGCGTGGAAAATCCCGGCGATAAAACGCTCGTCTTTATCGAAGTACAGCGCGGAGGTTACCTCGGGGAAGACGACATCGTTCGCCTGCAGGATGACTATGGACGCGCAGCGACATGAGTAATTGGTTAAGAGCGGGGCAGGCCCGCCGTCTCAACCCAGAGCTAATAGAGTTAATTCCCGATTGTTCGGATTGAACGGCCTCCAGGTCGGGTCAACCGTTCGGGTGACGGAGTCTCTCAGGTGGGAAGGTTCGGCTTGCCCCGCTCTTCCCACCTTTCGTAATTTCATTTTTGTAACTCGAGGTCGTTTTAGAGAACAACGATGCCTGATTCTGAAGGCCTATCAACCCCAGTAGAACCGGACACAGTATTGGCAACTCGTGTATCGAGTGCGACGCCGGATCACTCCGACAGCCAGCAAGGATTCTGGAGTGCGATCCGCGAATCGTTGCGTGGCAGTCATCGCGATTACACCACAGGGCCGATCGGGCGATCGATAATTTTGCTCGCTATCCCCATGGTGCTCGAGATGTGCATGGAGAGTATTTTCGCCGTCGTTGATATTAAGTGGGTTTCATATCTCGGGCCGGATGCGATGGCTACCGTAGGGCTCACGGAATCGTTGATGACTTTGGTCTACGCGATAGCGATCGGACTGAGTATCGGCGCGACCGCCACCATCGCTCGACGAATCGGCGAAAAAAATTACGACGGAGCGGCTCGCGCGGCAGTACAGGCAATCGCGTTGGCCTTAATAGTCTCCGCCATCATTGCGCTTGTCGGCGCTCCGCTCGCTCCAAAGTTGCTTTCATTGATGGGCGCATCACCGGAGGTCGTGGCTAAAGGATGGGGCTTCACCACGGTGATGCTGGCGTGCAACGCCTCGGTCGTTTTGCTTTTCATGATTAACGCGATCTTTCGCGGCGCGGGCGATGCGGCAATAGCGATGCGCGTGCTGTGGCTGGCAAATGCGATCAACATTCTTCTGGGCCCATGCCTTATCTTTGGTTTGGGTCCTTTCCCGAAATTGGGGATCGTGGGCGCAGCCGTCGCAACCAGTATCGGACGCGGTACCGGGGCGTTGTATGCGTGCAGCCGGCTGGTCCGCTCTGGAGGACGCTTCGATATTAAACGTCATCATCTGCGACTCGAGCCGGCGATCATGGCCCGCCTGGTGCGGCTTTCCGCAACCGGGACGTTCCAGGTATTTATCGGCATGGCAAGCTGGATTGGCCTGGTCCGCATCATCGCAAGTTTTGGCACAGATGCCGTCGCCGGTTACATTATCGGAATTCGTGTAATCATTTTTGCGTTGCTGCCATCGTGGGGGATGTCAAACGCCGCTGCGACCATGGTGGGCCAGGCGCTGGGCGCCAGAAAGCCCGAGCGGGCCGAACGCGCCGTCTGGAGGGCAGGTCTCTACAATCTAATATTCCTGGGCACGGTGGGTTTGATTTTCGTTCTCTTCGCCAGACAGATCATCGGCTTGTTTACCGTGGATCCAAACGTCGTACCTTACGGCGTCGATTGTCTGCGTATCGTCGCGTACGGATTTCTGTTCTACGCCTATGGCATGGTGTTGACGCAATCGTTCAACGGCGCCGGTGACACCTGGACTCCGACGATCATTAACTTGTTTGTATTCTGGTTGTGGGAGCTTCCGCTTGCTTATGTGCTGGCAAAAGCTTTTGGCCTGGGCCCCCGCGGTGTGTTCCTCGCCATCATGATTGCCTTCTCAACGTTGGCGATCGTTAGTGCCTTGCTCTTTCGCAGAGGAAACTGGAAAGGGCACACGGTGTGATCAGGTAAGACGATCCGCGTCAGTCGACTTTTTCACTGGAACCGCGGGCGTCTCGCCCTCCTCAAGCTGCGGGTTCGCTCGACGATTGCGAGGCATTCAACGAAGCGGGCGGGACGCCTGCGGTCCCAGTAAAGAAAAGTCCCGCGCGCTGTCAACCTGATGGTCTCGCTGCGGTGCTAAACTAACGGCGACATATGAACACTACGATCATGAAGTTCGGCGGCACGTCTGTCGAAGGCGCTACGGCTTTCAAGAATGTGGCTGCCATTGTTTCCGATCGCCGGGCGCTGCGCCCGGTCGTGGTTGTCTCAGCCATGGCTGGATTTACCGATGCCTTGATTGAAAGCTTGCGACCAGCCCTCACGCTCGGGGCCGTTGAAGCTGCTGCCACGCTGGAAAAGCATTTCGATCGACACCTGCGTGTAATCGACGCGTTACTGCAGACTGAAGCAGAACGCATGCGCCGGTTTGTCGATCAAAGCCGTGTCGAGATTACAGAACTTCTCAAGACCGCTGCCGCTGAGTTAACAGACGTCCAGGCAGGCAGAGCAGCTCGTAAGCGACGCAGGTTCTTCGCAGACGCCATAGTTTCGCACGGTGAACGGCTGTCGGCCGCAATGCTCGCCGCAGTGCTGCTTGAGAATGGCGTTGACAGTCAGGATGTAGACGCACGCCGCTGCGTTATCACCGATGACGAGCATGCTTGCGCGACGCCGCTGATGGCTGAAACCTTTCGCCATACGCGCGGACAACTCGAACCAGTGATCGCCTCAGGTGCTGTTCCAGTGTTGGGTGGGTTTATCGGATCTACCCTCAGTGGCCAAACCACAACCCTCGGCCGCGGGGGCTCTGACTACACTGCCGCGCTTATTGGCGCCGCCCTGGAAGCAAACGAAATTCAGATATGGACCGATGTGCCGGGAGTGCTGACAGCTGATCCTCGCCTGGTGCCGAAAGCTCATACGGTTCCTCATCTCTCGTTTGAGGAGGCTGCAGAACTAGCCTACTTCGGTGCGAAAGTGCTCCATCCGAAAACACTGCACCCGGCCATTGAACGCGACATCCCGGTACGCATTTGCAACTCTCGCGCGCAGGAAAGTGGCAGCACGCTGGTAGTTGGCGAAACGAAAAAATCGCCGCAGACGGTCAAAGCCATCGCGCATAAAACGGGAGTCACCACCGTCCAGGTTACTTCCACGCGAATGCTTGGCGCCTACGGATTCCTGCGCGCGTTATTCGAAGTGTTTGAGGAACACAAGACCGCCGTCGACGTCGTCACCACATCTGAAGTCAGCGTTTCGTTATCGCTTGACGATACCCGCTCGCTCGCCGAGATCGTGAAAAAATTGGAAAGACTCGGCACAGTGACCAGCGAAGAAAAACGCGCGATTGTTTGTGTGGTGGGGGAAGGCTTGCGCAGCACTCCCGGTATAGCCGCGCGCATCTTCTCGACCATCAGCGACATCAATGTGTCGCTGATCTCGCAGGGAGCTTCGAGAATCAATCTAACCTTCGCGGTTGAGGAAACGCGCGTTCGCGAGACAGTCGCTCGTCTTCACAAAGAGTTTTTCGAAAACTCAGAGAGTGAAGATGCGTTGCGGGAATTGAAGGATCTCGGCGCCGAAGTTTCAGCGTAGTCCTTGCTGGGCGGGGGAAAAGTGTAAGAGGCAAAAAGAGGAACCGACAAAGGTTACCCTGTTCCCCTTTTACCCTCTTAACCTGTATTAATAACCATGAACATTAACGAGCTAACACGCGCACTAATCGATATCCCATCGGTGACCGGGGAGGAGAAGGCGATCGGGAATTTTCTGGAGGCTCACCTGGAAGGGTTGGGTTACTCCGTCGAGATTCAGAAAGTCGCTGTTGAACGATTCAATGTGTTTGCCACAACCGCTGCGTTGCCGCGCGTAGTGCTCTCAACCCACATGGACACGGTGCCGCCCCACATCGAATCGACCGAAGACGACGAGAACATCTACGGCCGCGGCGCTTGCGATGCTAAGGGAATTATCGCCGCTCAGATTAACGCCGCTGAGCGGCTGCGTGCGGACGGCGTTCAGGAAATCGGTCTGCTCTTTACCGTCGATGAAGAGCAGGGAAGCGCGGGCGCGCAAGTTGCGAATTCAAATGCAGCCGCAGCGGCCAATGAGTACTTGATTAATGGCGAACCCACCGACAATAAGCTCGCGAGCGCGACGAAGGGTTCGTTGAAATTGAACCTGCGAACCAAAGGCCGTGCCGCACATTCCGCTTATCCGGAGCGAGGCGACTCAGCGATCGAAAAGTTGCTCGACATTCTCGATCGCATTCGCAAATGTTCGTGGCCCAGGGATGAATTACTGGGCGACACTACTTGTAATATTGGAGTCATTCGCGGCGGCACGCGCGCCAACGTTGTGCCTGAGGAAGCTTTTGCTGAGTTGCAACTCCGACTGGTTACCGAGGTCGCGCCGATTAGAAAAATATTGGCAGAGGCGATCGCGGGCCGCGCTGAAATCGGATACTTGTCTGAGCATGAACCCGTACATTTGGAAACCATAGACGGGTTTGAGCAATGCGTGGTTCGCTTCACCACTGACATTCCTTATCTCGAAAGTTGGGGCCAGCCGCTGTTGCTGGGACCCGGATCAATTTTGAACGCCCACACAGCTCACGAGTTGGTTGCGAAGCGCCAATTGGCGGAAGCCGTCGACCTTTACGTGCGGCTGGTGCACGCGTTGCTAGCGCGCGAGCCTCAGGTGCATGACGGGTTCGCAGGAGTGTCGAGATGAAGCTGGCTCTGATCGGATATGGCGCGATGGGCAAGCTGGTTGCGCATCTGGCGAGGGCCGCTGGCGACGACGTCGGTGCAATTATAAACTCCCGCGATGCTCACCAGGACGCGGCCGAGGTTGCGGCTGTCTTGCGAGGCCATGAGGTGGCAATAGACTTTTCAGCCGGTTCGGCGGTTCTTAGAAACGTTGAGGCTTGCGCGCGCGCGAGCGTGCCACTGGTTGAGGGAACGACCGGCTGGCGCGAAAACGAGGATGAAGTTCGGCGGATTGTTACAGAGCACGATGGCTCGCTGGTGTATGGCGCAAATTTTTCGATCGGCGTAAACGTTTTCTACAGAATCGTCTCGCAGTCTGCCAGTTTGATGGCGGAGCTTCAGCAGTACGAAGCATTCATTGAAGAGGAACACCATTCGCGCAAACGGGATGCGCCGTCAGGTACGGCGTTAGCGTTGAAAAAGTTGATGAGTAAATACATTAACAGTGACATTCCTATCACTTCCCTGCGAGCCGGTCATATTCCAGGAACACATCGCGTGGGCTACGACTCGCCCGCGGACCAGATCACGCTAACGCACATGGCGCGCTCGCGTGAAGGTTTTGCTGCCGGGGCGCTTTTGGCCGCGCGTTGGATCGTCGGGCGAAAAGGAGTATACGAATTTAGTGAAGTGATTGATGAAGTACTTCTCAAGTGAGCGGTGAGTGGCGGGTTCCGTTGCCAGAACCAGAGATTTTCCATATATCATTTTTCATTTCTCATTTTTCATTGTTCCGGAAAGTTCCTTAGGTTTCGACAAAACAAACGATACGTTCATGGGGCTGTTGTTGAGCGACAAAGTCAGAACCGGAAGCCGTAGAGACTTGGTCGACTTACGACACCTGCATAAAGGTATTGTTCTCAGTCGAAAATGAGGGAATTTCACACAATGAAAAATGAGAAATGTAAAATGAGAAATCGAATGATTTGACTTGGCTCCGCTGGAGAATAGGACAATGACTAAACACATCGACTGGATGCGCGGTTGTGCCACCGCACTGGTTACACCTTTCACTGCCGACGGCGCGATTGATGAAGATCGTTTGCGAGCGCTGGTGAATAGGCAGATCGAGGGCGGCGTCCGTTTGCTGGTGCCCTGCGGCACCACAGGCGAGAGCGCCACCATGACTGAGGCCGAAGACCAACGCGTCATCGCCATCACGGTAGAGGTCGCGCGCGGCCGTGCTCGAGTAGTCGCGGGTACCGGCAGCAACTCGACGGCGGCGGCGATTGATTATGCAAAACGCGCGCGCGATCTTGGCGCTGACGCGATGCTGCAAGTTGCTCCGTGGTACAACAAGCCGACGCAGGCAGGTTTATACGCACACTTTCGCGCTATCGCCGAGGCTATACCAGATACGCCCATCATGCTTTACAACGTGCCTGGCCGGACCTCGTCGAACATCGCAGCGGCGACAGCTCTGGGTTTGGCAAGGGACTGCGACAACATCGTGGCCATCAAAGAAGCGTCGGGAAACCTGTCGCAGATTATGGAAATCCTGCGAGAGCGTCCGGCGAATTTCTGCGTGTTGTCAGGCGACGACGCCGTAACGTTGCCGCTGATCGCACTGGGCGCCGAAGGAATTGTTTCCGTCGCGTCGAACGAGGTTCCTGACCTGATGTCGCGCATGACTGCACTTGCCCTCGAGGGAAATTGGCCGGAAGCCCGGGCGCTTCATTATCGTCTGCTGCCGCTAATGGAAATCAATTTCATCGAATCCAGCCCCGGCCCGGTGAAGGCGGCCATGGCTATGATGGGTCTGTTGGAGGAAAACTTCCGTCTGCCTCTGGTGCCGGTCGAAGAACAAAGCCGCGGGCGTATTCGCCAGGTGCTCGTGGAACTGGGCCTGCTGGAGAGTGTGCATGCCACTGCGTGAAGCGATTGAACAGTTGGCCGCGTGCGAAGCAGGTCAATATTCAGACGAAGACTTCGCAGTGTTAGCGGAATTCAAAGCATCGCTCAATCGCGGGGAGATCCGGGCCGCTGAGCGCAACGCTGACGGTAACTGGCAGACCAATACCTGGGTTAAACGCGGCATCCTGCTCGGCTTTCGCATGGGCTCGATGGTAGATATGTCTGCGGACAGCGGTCTACAGTTCCTCGACAAGGATACTTATCCAATCAGGAAATTTTCCCTCGCCGATCGCGTGCGTATTGTTCCCGGCGGTTCGAGCATCCGCGATGGCGCTTACGTTGCACCGGGCGTGGTGTGCATGCCGCCGATGTTCATCAATGTCGGCGCTTACGTTGACGAAGGAACGATGATCGACAGTCACGCGCTCGTCGGGTCCTGTGCGCAAATTGGTAAACGCGTTCACCTTTCTGCCGCCGCGCAAATTGGCGGTGTGCTCGAACCTGTCGGTGCTGTGCCGGTAGTTATCGAAGACGACGTATTGATTGGCGGCGGTTGCGGAGTCTACGAGGGAACCGTCGTGCGCGAACGTGCAGTGCTGGCAGCGGGGGTGATTCTGACTGGCTCAACTCCCGTTTATGACCTGGCGCGGGAAAAGATTTATCAGCGAACGGTCGATGGGCCACTGGAAATTCCGGCTGGCGCCGTCGTTGTGCCCGGTTCCCGCAACATACGCGGAGAAGTTGGACAAGCCTGGGGACTGTCGCTCTATGCTCCCGTGATAGTGAAGTATCGTGACGAGAAGACTGATCGCGCGGTGCAACTTGAAAACTATTTGCGATGAGGTGTTACGCCTTGGGTGGACCGTGCGATTCGCTTTCGGCTCCGCCGTCGGATGTGCGGAGGGGGCGATGGCCCACCGGTACCATAATCAATTTGTCTGGGGCGGCGCCCCGGATTTGGCGCAGCCCCGGAAACAGGAAAGTAGTTACCGGAAGGCATAGACCTTCCGCTCATCGGGCGGCGAAGCCGAAAAACAGCCGAGGCTCTCAGTTGAAACAATTCCAGCCACCATCATTTCTACGCGGAATCGAGAAAAGCCCGATTCGTCAAATCACGGATCGCGCTAAGCCGGGCGATATTAGTTTTGGACTGGGCGAACCGGATCTGCCGACTCCAGAGGTGATTCGCCGGGAAGCAGTGCGGGTCATTCAGGAGGAGCGGAACGGGTACACCTTGCAAGCTGGACTGTCCGCGCTGCGCGAACGCGTCGCCGGCGACTATCCACATCTGAATCTCTCAACCGATCAGGTGATAATAACTGCCGGCTCGCAGGAGGCGATGTATCTTGCACTGATGACGCTGGTCGAGGCGGATGACGAAGTCTTGATTCCTGATCCCGGCTTTGTGGCATATCCGACGATCACTCGCATGGCCGGCGGACGTCCGACTTTTTATCGACTGCCGGCTACCCAAAATTTCAGTTTCGATCTGGACGATTTCAAACGACAGCTTAGCTTGAAGACAAAAGTCGTTGTTTGCACCAGTCCATCTAATCCAACCGGCCGCACGCTGACGAACGACGATTTGCGCGCGATGGCCCAAGCCGTAGCGGATAACGGCTCCAACGCTTTCATCATCAGCGATGAAATCTATCGCGATCTCTACTACGGGGGACAACGCCCTGGTTCAATCTCCGAGTTTTATCCGCGTACGATAGTAATCAGCGGCCTCTCCAAATCAACCTGCATGACGGGTTGGCGGCTGGGATGGATCCTCGGCGACGCCGCTGTGATGCGCGCTGCTCATCTGTTGCACGGATACGTCACAACCTGCGCTTCGACAATTTCCCAGAAGGCAGCGCTGGCTGCGTGGAGCGCTGAAGCTACAAAAGCGCGCAAGGGGATTCGCGAAACGTTTCAACTTCGGCGCGATAATCTGCTCGAGTTGTTACGCGGTGTAGGCTTGGCTTGCATCGCGCCGGATGGTGCGTTCTATACGATGGTTGATGTCAGACAGTATGGGACTTCGCTCGAAGTTGCTGAAGCAATCCTGGCAGGCGGCGTCGTGACGGTTCCCGGCAGTGCGTTTGGTCGCGAGAGTGAAGGGTTCCTGCGCGTCTCATTTTGCGCGGACCTTCCGGTGCTTGCCGAAGGAGTCAAGCGAATGGGTGCAGTATTGCAGGGTTGCAAAAGGTAGTCGACGCTGAACTGTCGCGGCTTTGCCGCCCTCCGTGCGGAAAGGCTGCGCCTTTCCGTAATGCATTGACTTAAATCAGGCTATGCCTGCGCGGATACGAGGCGCAGCCTCGAAGATCAAATATCGCTTGTCGGAAAGGCATAGCCTTTCCGCACGGAAGGCGGCAAAGCCGCAACATAAGTCGGCGGAGGCGAAACAACGCAACCAGAGTCGCAACAACGATGACGAAGAAATTTCGAGTTGGAATATTAGGCGCCACCGGCATGGTGGGTCAGCGATTCATTCAGTTGCTGGAAAACCATCCACAGTTTGAAATCACCGCACTGGCAGCCTCAGATCGTTCTCAGGGAAAACAGTTTCAAGAGGCCTGCAGCTGGCGCTTGCCGGGAGAGATGCCGGCCTTTGTGAGATCGATGACCGTGTCCGCGCCTGAGCCGCCGCTCGATTGTGAATTGATCTTTTCAAGTTTGCCGGGCGACATCGCGCGCGCCAGTGAAGGTGCGTTTGCAAGCGCAGGTTTTCCAGTAATTAGTAACTCTTCAGCTTTTCGGATGGACGCCGATGTGCCGTTGTTGATTCCGGAAGTGAATCACGAGCACCTGGGCCTGTTGGACACACAACGAGCGGCACCTACCGGCCAACAAGGCTATATAGTTACCAATCCAAACTGCTCGACGATCATGCTGGCCCTGGCTCTGGCGCCGCTTCATCACAAATTCGGTGTGGAGAGCGTAGTCGCAACTACAATGCAAGCGCTGTCCGGCGCGGGCTATCCCGGAGTTGCTTCGCTGGCAATCAGCGACAACGTGCTGCCTTTCATCGACGGCGAAGAAGAGAAGATCGAGCAAGAGACCCTTAAAATTCTCGGTAAGTTTCAAGACGCAGGAATTGAAATGGCGCCGATGGCTGTGAGCGCTCAATGCCATCGGGTTGCGGTGACGGATGGACACCTCGCGGCGGTGCGCGTGAAGCTGCGAAGTGCAGCTCCGATCGATGAGGTAGCGGCGGCGTTCGCTTCGTTTAGTTCGCTGCCACAAGAGCTTGGCCTTCATTCCGCGCCTGAGCGGCCGATCATCGTGCGTGAAGAACCCGATCGACCGCAGCCGCGTCTGGATCGCGATGCGGGAAACGGAATGAGCATTACGGTCGGCAGGATCTTGCCTGACAACGTACTTGATTACCGGTTCGTCGCGCTTAGTCACAATACGATTAGAGGCGCCGCCGGGGCTGCGATTCTGAACGCCGAACTCTTGATCGCCCTGGGTAAACTGAAGTAAACAAGCAATGAATAAACTAACGTCATTACTGCTGCTGCTCATATTAGTGACGCTCGGATTCTCACAAGAAGCGCGAGAGCCTTCCGCCTCGAATTCAAAGACATCTGCGTTGCAATCGATGGTTGATACCGAACGGGCCTTCGCCAAGATGTCCGAAGAGCAGGGCACACGCCCGGCGTTTATGGCGTTTATCGCTGACGACGGAATCCTATTTCGACCGACGGCGGTCAAAGGTAAACAATGGATGACGGACCATCCAGTGCCTGCTTCCGATAAGCGTCCCCTGTTGAGCTGGTATCCGGCAGTCGCGGGTATGGCGCGCGCCGGTGATCTGGGATACACAACTGGCCCCTGGAAATTCAAAAATGATATTCACGACGCCCAGGCGAGCGCTTGGGGAAAATTTTTGACAGTGTGGAAGAAACAAGGGGACGGCTCGTGGAAGTTCGCTATCGATTTAGGAATATCTAACCCTCAGCCGCAAGCGCCCATTGCACCATGGCAGCCGCCGAAGAATCATACCCAGCCGGCAGTCGCCAAGCCTCACAATATCGCATCTGAACGTGACGTCCTGCTCTCCCGTGATCGCGAATTCGCCACCGCGGCTTCCAAATTGGGCGGCCTGCAGGCACTTCAGCTTTTTGCGGCAGATGACGTTCGCGTATTCAGAGAAGGCGTTTTTCCTATCAGTGACAAGCCGTCGGCAGCCATGACGATTTCAAAAGGCTTGGTTGCCTGGACATGGCAGCCGCTGTTTGCCGATGTTTCTGCTTCCGGCGACTTGGGGTATACCTACGGACTCTACGAGTTAAAGAAAAACAGTTCCAGTAGCCTGGTAACTGAAAAAGGAAACTATTTTAGAATTTGGCAGAAGCAAAAGGGGCGCTGGACTGTAATCGTTGATCTCGCTAACCCACTGCCGCCAGAAACCCAAAAGAATTAGACTTCCGGCTGTAAACTTCATGACTTCAGTGGCTCTTATCTGCACTGCGAACCGTTGTCGCAGCGTGATGGCCCACGCGATATTCGTTGCCGAGGCCGCAAGCCGTCGGCTTTCGGTCCAGGTGTATTCCGCTGGGGTCTACGACTTCAGCGATCAGCCTCCACTCAATGACACACTTAGCACCTGTATTAAGCACAACACACCATCGCCTAAAGAAGCGCCGACCTGGGTGCGCGATCTTCCATTAGGTTCAATTGATCGTTTTCTGGTCATGGAACAGCATCACGCGGATGTACTCATGCGCGAATTTGGGGTGTCGCCTGCGCGAGTAAGTTTGCTGGGTGAGTTTGACCCGCACGGTCGCGGCAGTGAAATTGCCGATCCCTTCGGTCGCGGCAGCCTTGTTTATGATGATAGCTACAAGCAGATTAGAGACTGCATAGTTAATTATTTGCAGACGACGGCGGATCTGCTTGAGGCCCAGTAAACCCTTGGGAGCTTGAAGCGACCGGATCTGTCGTACGACATATACTAGAGGGGAATGTTTATTTTAAGGTGTGTGTGCGATCCACCGAATTCGTGGACCTACGCCGCAGCGTTGTTGAGGAGAATAACGAGAAGTATATGGAAAACAGTCGAAGGGCTTTATGGCTGATCTTGCTTTCACAGTTTCTGTTCCTGGTTGGTAGTTTCATCGATTGGCCGACACGTCCGGTGATGATCGTTTTTCGCGTCGTCCTGCCTCTGATCATAATTGCCTATCTGTGCCTGATCCTGGCTGGATATATCTCGCCGCGAAAAAGGCAGTAGACGTAACCTGTTGGCTGACGCCGTGGTCACGGTTTCGGACTACTCTCCGCCGAAGATCCTCGGCCGCGTCGATCGCGGCTGCGCATTTTGTCACGTTCCTGCTGAAACTGTTTCCATTGCTCTGGTGTGAGTACTTTCTGCAGGCGTTCATCAGCCTGCCGTCGAATTTCTTCAACTCGCGGTTCTGATTCTTTTCTGAGCGCCTGAAGTTGTTGGCGGGTATCGCCTAATATTTGATGCACCTGCGTCTTTTGGTCAGGGTTAAGCTGCAGCGAATCAATCATGCGCTCAAAGCGAATGTGGCGAGAGTCGCCACCACCGGCTCGACCGATTCGCTTGTAAGCATTTAGTGCGAGAGCCCCGGCTGCAAAGCCCAACACGAATATGAGCATCGCAGCCAGACGGACCTGCCATTTGCTCTTGTTGGTGGTGTTCATACTTAACTCCTGCTATTTCGACGGCTCTTCGTCGCCGTCATAAATCGTCGTCAGCATTTGACCGTCTGACACCTCCTCAAGCGGAGACGTTTGATCGAGGATTACTTCTTCTGCCGAATAACTGTTGACAAGCGAACTTACCTGTTGAGAAGCGACCTGATTCTCAGGCACAACGAAAGTAAAGACGGCTAGTAAGACGACCGCGGCAGCCATTGAAGAAGCCAACGCACCAGCTGACCGCCACATGCGACCCAATGCCCAGGTCTCATTCCTCGCCTGGCGCTCGCGCAGCATTGCCAGAACGCGCGTGTGAAAGAAAGGCGATGGCTCAAACTCAACTGCGGCGCGCTCTTTCAAAAGCAACCGGGAGACCTGCGCCGCCTGAAAAGCGCTGTGACATTCTGAACAAGCACCAGTGTGAACACGAATACGGTTCAGATCCGCTTCGCTAAGATTAGCCAGCGGCGTGTGCTCTATTAAATTGATTATATGTTCGTCTCTCATCTTGAAACTCCTCGCGCTCTTCGTAACGCAAACAACAGTTTGCGTTACCTCGGGCTTTTTCTTCCGGTTAACAATTTCTCAACTCCCTTACGCATCTTTCGTCGCGCGCGAAATGCCTGGATCTTCACTTTCGATTCCGACCAGCCGGTCAGTTGAACGACATCCTTAACAGAAGCGTCCTCGCCGTCAATCAAAGTCAAGATCAACTGGTCGTCAGCCGACAGCGTTTGTAGAACGCGTCCAGCAAGATCAGCCGCCACCAAACCTCGCTCAGTCGATTGATGTTGTTCGGCGGCTGCCTCAGTGAGATTGTTGTCCAGCCAATGTGTCTCATCCTCAGTCAAGTCGGACAAGGTCAATTCGGGACGCCGCTTCGAACTGCGCAGCAGGTTAAGGCAAATGTTGGTGGTGATGCGGGTCAGCCATCCTTCCATTGAGCCGCGGCCTTCGTAACTGCCAAGCTCGGTAAACGCCTTCAGAAAAACCTCCTGCGCCGCTTCTTCAACCAGACTTCGTTGTCGAAAGAACTTGCCCGCAAATCTAAAAACCCGCGGACTATACCGCCGCATGATCTCCTCGAAGGCAGACTCGTCGCCTTCACGCGCCGCCCGCGCCAGGTTCAAGTCAGAGTCCTGTTCGTAACTGTGCGACAGGTAGCCGCCCCTCGCAGAAAATTTAACCTTTAGCTGAGAGTGAAAGCTGGGAGCGCAGACATCCTGTCTGGCTCAACGTTCGTGGTCACGTAGCAGCAGACAAGATGTCTGCGCTCCCAGCTAAAGTGCGCTCCCAGCGCGAGCTACTGGTCCAGGTTACTGCTGAACTTTGCGCTCGCCGTGATTGGGCCTTTTCGCCTTGAACTCGGCGCGCTTCTGTTCGAGCTGTGTTTTTTGTTCCGGCGTCAGCACCGAAAGCATTTCCTGACGCATTCTAAACTGCTCGCCCATCAGTTTCGCCTGCAGGCTAGCCGACTCTTGCAGTTTCTGTGTAGCCAAACCCTCGTTGAACGTACCGCCTTCGTTGGCCTGACGCAACTCCTGCCGCTTGGCGCGAAGCTGCTGATGCAACGACTGCGTGCGCTCACGAAGACTCTGACTGATTTGCTTCATTTTAGCTTTCTGATCTTCGGTTAAATTCAGACCTCCGAACATCATGCCGTGCATGCGACCGCCACGCTTGCCACCCCAGCTTCCACGACCTTCTCGTTTATCGCCCTGCCCCCAGCTTTTACCATGACCACCATGGCGTTCGCCGGTTGCTTGCTGCGTGTCCTGAGCGGTGCCGGCTGATTGTGCGAAAGCAACGGGCGCGGCTAAGGCAACGGCCGACAGGGAGGCGATAGTCAGCGTCTTTATCTGTCCTAATTTTTTCATTTGTCTTCCTTTACTCCTGGTTATTAGTCTTCTAAGTGGAGGGCCGTTTATTAGCCTCTCGACTGATAAGACACCGAAATCGCGCGAACGGTTACAGGTACGACAATAATTAAGCCGCAGATTTACGCGGATGAGCGCAGATCAGATAACTAAGAAGAAAAGTTCGGATCGGCAGAAAAACTGACTGCCCTAATCTTGTCGGCCTATTTTTGAACCTATCTGATCTGCGTTCATCCGAGTAAATCCGCGGCTTAATTATTGTCGGTTGTTGTAACCCGGCAGGCTTGAGCGGTGTCTAGTTAGGGGTGAAGCAACTTGCAAAAAAGATCGGACCGATGGTATTGGCCATGGTTATTTCCGTGTTCATTGGAAGTTCCGCAGTCAACGCACAAACCGCGACAACAACGCCACAAAAGACCATTAGTTCCTCTTCGGCAAATCTAATTAAGGCCACGCAGGAATACAAAGCCAACAGCGCGGAATTGCTCGCTCTTCAGGAAAAGGAAGTCGACAAAGCAGCGGCGAAACTTGTTGACCTGCGAATGCTTGTTTCGGAAGGCCTGGTCGCAAAAGCCGTGCTTGAGGAAGATGAACAAAAGCTTGCCTCGCTGCGTGCGCAACTCCAGACGACGCGAAAACAAATTGCTGATTCCGACAATATGATTGCCGAGATCTCGGCGGAGGAAGAACTTGCGAGGAAACGGACAGCAACCTCAGTAAAGCTCGTTGGAAAGCCATATGGCACATTCACTACAAACGCAACGATGCTTCGGTATAACGGTATCTCCGGCTGGTCGCTTGGCGGACTCAGCGAAGTCCAATCGTTCTTTACGGCCCGGTTTGGACACTCGTTGCCTACCAGCGCGGTGGGACAATCATCTACGCACAATCGCCTCGGATACGATCACCGCAATGCTGTTGACGTTGCGCTTCATCCGGACAGTTTTGAGGGTCAGGCGTTGATCAGTTACCTGCAGCAGAGAGGCATCCCGTTTCTCGCTTTTCGCGCAGCAATTCCCGGGGTGGCCACCGGCCCGCATATCCATATCGGCAGTCCTTCGCACAGACTTTCGTAGACTGTGCTGCTCCTGCGTAGTTATCTCCTCGCCTCAGGGAGGCGAAATGTTGTCGCGCTCCTACGGAGCGCAAAGGCAAGTTGGCGCGTTTTGGCTATAAACATTTGGCTCCTACGGAGCCGAGTTGAGATATTCCACAGTGCCAAATTTCTGTGTTTCATTTACATGTTTTCCACTCTAAATGTTGTAACCAGAATGATCGTTCCGGTGTCTAGCTTACTGGCGGGGAAAGTTAGTACTGATATTCCACAAATAAGGTGCAAGTAATGTCGACTCAAACAATCAAAGAGCGTTTCCCAGTGAGCGGACCCATTGGCGGTATTACCTTGCCCGGTTGGTCAAGTCTCAACTGGAAAAAGCTACTTCACAACAAAAAGGCTCTACTTGTTGGCGGTGGTTTGTTGGCCGTGCTCGCCTTTGCCGGCTACTATTTTTGGAGCCAACAATCGAGCACGCCGCAGTACATGACTGCCAGGGTCGAGCGCGGTAGTTTGCGAAATACAGTTACCGCAACCGGAACTCTCCAAGCGGTGACGACTGTCCAGGTTGGAAGTCAGGCTTCCGGAACAATCTCAGCGTTGAACGTTGATTTCAACTCGCCCGTCAAACAGGGCCAGGTCATTGCCCAACTCGATCCTTCCGTATCCAAAGCACAGGTTGATCAGGCGCGCGCGAATTTGCAACAGGCACGCGCGGCCCTGCAGCAATCGATCGCCAGCGTGGCCGGATCGCGCGCCGGGGTCACGGACGCGCAGGCAAAAATGCAGGCCGCAAGATCCACAGTTCAGAACAACCAGTCCGGTGTCAGCAGTGCCCAGGCGAACGTCGCGGTGCTCAAAGCTCAACTGGACGATGCGCTGGCCTTCCTCAAGCAGCAGGAGTACTTGATGAAGAGCGGAGTGATTGCGCAGCGTGATTACGACCTCGCAAACACCAGTTACAAAACTGCCGAGGCGCGTTACAACCAGGCTGCCGCGCAGTTGAATCAGGCGGTATTAAGTCAACAATCTTCAGCCAGTTCGGGAGTTGCGCAGTCGCAAGCTCAGATTCAGCAATCGCAAGCGCAGGTGCAGCAATCGCAGGCCCAGGTGCAAGCGGCGCAGGCGCAGGTGCAGCAGGCCGAGGCAGCGCTTCGACTTGCCGAGGTGAATCTTGCGCACACGACAATCACATCACCCATCGACGGCATCGTCGTGTCGCGTGATGTGAATGTTGGGCAGACCGTAGCGGCCAGTCTCTCCGCCCCAACGCTTTTCACCATCGCGAAAGATCTGACGCAGATGCAGGTAATCGCTAACATCGATCAGGCAGACATCGGTTTGGTTGAACAGGCGAAATCTGTGAAGTTTTCTGTAGATGCGTTTCCGGGCAAGGATTTCGATGGTGCCATTCAACAAATGCGACTTAATCCGGTAAACGTGCAGAACGTTGTTACCTATAACGTCGTAATCGACGTCAATAACCCTGAACAAAAATTGAAGCCAGGCATGACTGCCAATCTGACTATCACGATTGACGAGCGAAACAACGTGCTGAAAGTGCCGAACGCCGCGTTGCGATTTACGCCGACCAATGCTTCGGGCCAACGAATCGGCAGGAACGCGAATGGTGACGGCAACTGGACGGGACAACGCGGAGAACGCGGCCAGCGCGGCCAACAGCAAGCAGATAACGCCAATGGCGCCACGGGTTCGAACCAGCAAGGCGCAACTTCGCCGGGAAGCGGCGGACCACAGGCGCAGCAGGGCCAACAGCGTAATTTTGCTCCGGCGAGTGCGCCCGTACTTGAAGGTCAGACACGTGTGATTTGGGTGTTGGGCCAGGATGGAAAATTACAGTCACGACGAATCAAGGTCGGGCTTAGCGACGGCGCGTCGACCGAAGTAATCGAAGGGAATTTGCAGGAAGGCGAAATGGTCGTAACCGGTCAAACGTTATCCAGCGCAACCAGAACCCAGAGCACGAATGCTGCTCCCGGATTTGGTGGTGGTCAGCGAACAGGCGCGCCCGGTGGCGGCCGCCGAAACTAAGCGCTCGGAGCGCAGACATCTTGTCTGCCTCAACGTTCGTGGCCACGTAGCAGCAGGCAAGATGCCTGCGCTCCCAGCTTAACGAGCTCGCAGTTACGGAGAGATAGATGTCAGCTACATTATTACTTGAACCTGAAGCGCCTCCGGTCACGGCCGTTGCACTCGTGCAGCAGCCCAAAACGCGTCCGGTTATTGAGCTCGATCACATCCATAAGACTTATACGATGGGTGATGTGGACGTTCATGCTTTACGCGGAGTTTCGTTGACGGTCCGTGAAGGGGAATTCGTGGCCATCATGGGTGCTTCCGGCTCGGGAAAGTCGACGACGATGAACATCATCGGCTGTCTTGATCGGCCTACCCGTGGCCGCTACATTCTTGCCGGTCAGGACGTTTCCGAAATGTCTAAAGATGAACGTGCTGATATCCGTTGCCAAAAAATCGGCTTCGTTTTCCAGGGTTTCAATCTACTGTCGCGCACCTCAGCGCTGGAGAACGTGGAGTTGCCGATGCTTTACGCGGGCATTGAAACATCTGAGCGAAAGCAGCGTGCAATCGACGCGTTAGCGGCCGTGGGATTGAGTGGACGCGAACAAAATCACCCGAACCAGTTGTCGGGTGGACAACAACAACGCGTGGCCGTGGCCCGGGCGTTGGTAAACAATCCGGCGCTGATTCTCGCCGACGAGCCCACCGGTAACCTCGACTCGCGTACGTCGGTGGAAGTAATGGAAATTTTTCAACGACTCAATCGCGAACGCGGCATCACGCTGATACTGGTTACGCATGAACCGGACATTGCTGACTACGCCGAGCGCGTAGTTGTGTTCAAAGACGGAAAGATAAAAAGGGATTACCAAATCGAGAACCCACGCGATGCGGCCGAGGAGTTGAGAAATCTGCCGCCGGTGATCGAGGACGAAGATGAAGAATAGCCATCCACAGATTTCGCAGATTACACAGAAAGTGGAGCAGAAGGGTGTTTGTGGGGTTGCAAGGGGTCTTCAGACAAACGCTTTTCGGCGGATTTATACAATCTGTGTAATCTGCGAAATCTGCGGATAGTTTGCGCAGGGCAGTTATGAACTTAACAATGATTATTCGAGTCGCATTTCGGGCGCTGGTGCGCAACAAGATGCGGGCCATCCTGACGATGCTTGGCATCATTATCGGCGTGTCTGCGGTTATCGCCATGGTCAGCATCGGACAGGGAGCGCAGGCTTCGGTCCAGGCACAAATCGAAAGTATCGGCACTAATCTGCTCTTTGTTAGCGCCGGCGCTCAGAATGTAGGCGGCGTGCGCAGCGGCACGGGCGACAGCGGCACGAACACGCTGACCGTCGAAGACCTCGATGCAATTAAGCGTGAAGTGCCAAGCGTGGCGATGATCACCCCGACAGTTAACTCCCGAACACAACTCGTATCGGGCAACATGAACTGGAACACATCCGTCCAGGGCGTGAGTGAACAATATCCGGAAGTGCGCAAATGGACCGTGCAGAACGGTAGTTTCTTTACAGACGCAGACGTACGCAGTGCGGCGCGCGTAATCGTAGTGGGCCAGACTATTGCCGAAAATCTATTTCCGGGAATGGACCCGATTGGCCAGACGTTGCGAGTAGCGAACCTGCCCTTCAAAGTTACGGGCGTGATGGCCCGCAAGGGTCAGGATCAACAGGGACGCGATCAGGACGACATCGCTTTTGCTCCCTATACGACGGTGCAAAAGAAAGTGCTTGGCAGCCCGCGATTGCAGGTCGCCTATGCGTCGGCGGTTTCTCAGGACGCGACTTACACTGCACAGGAGCAGATTACGGAACTACTGCGACAGCGCCACAAACTTACTGCGAACGAGCCGAACGACTTCACTGTCCGCAACATGACGGACATAGCCGAAGCCGCAAACGAGACGAATAACACAATGACCCTTTTGCTTGCCTGCATAGCCAGTGTCTCGCTGTTGGTGGGTGGCATCGGCATTATGAATATCATGCTGGTGTCTGTGACGGAGCGCACACGCGAGATTGGCATCCGAATGGCAATCGGCGCACGTTCCTCGGCCGTGCGCAGTCAGTTTTTGATTGAATCTATTGTCCTCAGCCTGACCGGCGGGTTCATCGGTATCGTGCTCGGAATCATCGTGTCTGTGTCTATACCAAAACTGCTGGGCTGGCCGACGCTGGTTTCCAGTCTTGCTATTATAGGTTCGGTAATCTTCTCAGCGGCGGTAGGAATCTTCTTTGGATATTACCCCGCCCGCAAAGCGGCCGGCCTCGATCCCATCGAAGCGCTGCGCTACGAGTAGCAACACAACAAACCTACTCACACACTGAAGTTGCTTGCGGCTCAGCCGCCGCACCGTGCGGAAAGGCTCCGCCTTTCCGGCACCTTCCTCTTTCATTTGAGGCTACGCCTCAACTCGATGCCCCCAAATATTTTCCATCTTTCGAGCCAGATGGACTCTCAGGTTGAAGGCGTAGCCTTCCGCGAATTTTGAGACTCTGCGGTAAGGCCAAGCCTTACGCACTGTGCGGCGGCCCAGCCGCACTGTCGAGTGGAACTCAAACTGCCTTAGCTTCGGCTGACTATGGCCAAGCCACGGAAAAACCCGCGAAGAACGCTGCCCTGGTGGCTTCGCGACGTGACGGAAACGTGTCCGGCATGCAGTCAGGCGTACGCATATCACACGGAAATCCGTTGTGTAGATTGTGACGGACCACTTTGCCCAATCTGCGTGCAGGTGACGACCACACTGGATCTCTCTTGTCCTGATTGTTGCGACTCCGGTAGTGAACAAGGGGCGAAGTAAGGATTCAATTTATGGCTGCGCGCGCAATCTGGAAAGGTGAATTGAAACTCGGTTCTACAACCATACCAGTCAAGTTGTATTCGGCCGTCGTTGACCGCACCGTCCATTTTCACATCCTCGACGAGAAACACTTGATGCGCGTAAAGCAACACATGGTGAGCCCGGAATCTGGAGACGAAGTCGCAACCGAAGAAATTCAAAAAGGCTACGAGATCGAGCCGGGCAGATTTGTAGTGGTTACTGACGAGGAGTTGGAACAACTCGAGCCGAAGGCCTCGCGCGAAATTGAAATCGCGGAGTTTGTTTCCCCTGAAGCAATCAGCCAGCAATGGTACGAACGGCCCTATTACCTCGCACCCGACGGCGACGAGAAGGCTTACTTCGCGCTGGTAGAAGCTTTGAAGAGTCGTAACCGCGAAGGCATCGCGCATTGGGTAATGCGGAAAAAAAATTATATTGGTGCGCTGCGCGCCGAAGGGGATTACCTAATGCTGGTGACGCTTCGCAACGCTGAAGAAGTGATCTCCGCGAAGGATCTCCCCAAGCCCTCGGGGCGCGCACCCACACAAAAAGAACTTAACATGGCGAAGCAGCTTGTCGGCATGCTGGAAGACGAATTTAACGCCGCCGATTACAAGGACGAATATCGTGAGCGAGTGATGGAGTTTATCGAGAAAAAGGCGAAGGGCAAGGCGCCGAGATTGCGCGCCGTTAAAGCAAAGCGCAAGCCTTCGTCGCTCGACAGCGTCCTGCAAAAGAGTTTGCAGGCGTTGAGAAAGGAGAAACGCGCTGCCTAAGCGAGCAACAAAGCGAAGCAAGAAAACGGCTGACGTCGATGATGAGCAGGGAACGCCACGACCATTCTGGTCGGGCACGCTAACCTTCGGTTTGGTCAGTGTGCCGGTGAATCTTTTTCCCGCTAACAGAAGCAGCCGCGCTCCTTTGCGCATGCTCAGCCCAGAGGGCGAGCCTTTGGCGCGCAAATACTACTCCGAGAAAACGGAACGCGATCTTGATGCCGATCAGATGGTGCGCGGCTACGAAATTCAGAAGGGTAAATACGTCGTCGTCACTGACGAGGAATTAGAGCGGCTGGCGCCGGAAAAAACTCGCGACATCGATCTCAAACGCTTTGTTCCGCAGGAATCGATTCCCCCGGTTTACTTCGAGCGCGGCTATTTCCTGACACCGGATGCCGGTTCCGAAAAGGCCTACAAACTTCTTGCCGAAACCATGGAAAAAGAAGGCAAGGCGGGATTGGCAACTTTCGTCATGAGGGGCAAGGAATATTTGGTGTCGATATTCGCCGAGCACGGAATCCTGCGAGCCGAGACGATGCGTTTTTCGGACGAACTGCGTTCGCCGGCTGATGTTGATCTGTCAAAGAAAAAGAAAGTGCCGCCGGCCATGGTGCGCAAGTTTGAAAAGTTGATCAGTAACAAGTCGAAGAAGCAGTTGTCCGCTCGCAAGCTGGAAGACGAGCAAACGGAGCGGCTGCTGAAGCTGGTTAAGAAGAAGAGTGCTCATCGCAAGAACGTGGTCGAGATCGAAACCGACGAGCGCGAACAAGGAAAGGTCATTGACCTGATGGCTGTGCTGAAGAAGAGCCTGGCGGGCAAAGGCTGATGAGTGCGATTCAGAGAGTGAGGTGTGTCCAACAGACAAAGTCAGAACCGGGAGCCGTAGCGACCGGGTCTGTCGTTCGCTATTAATGCCTGCAAATTAACCTCTTTTTCGCTACGAAGTGTGGGTGCGATCAACCCGGTCGCTACGGCTCCCGGTTCCGAATTTGTCGACCCACGATGGGGAGAGCGCTCCAAAATTGTTCAAGGGGATATAGACGTGACCTCACTTTGGCAATTAGGTGGACAAACGTGGCGCCAATTGGCCAAGCGCGTTTGGACTGACATTGGTAAAGACGACATCTTCGGCCGGGCGGCGCAGTTGTCCTATTATTTTCTGCTGGCGCTTTTCCCGCTGCTATTGTTTCTCACTTCCGTGATCGGAGTAGTCCTGGGATCTGGAACAGGCTTGCGTCATAGTCTGTTTAATTATCTCGCCAAAGTTCTGCCGTCCTCCGCCTCCGAATTGGTGAGCACTACCATGATCGAAGTCACCACCTCCAGCGGGGGCGGCAAGATCTCGTTCGGCATTCTCGCTGCTCTCTGGGCCGCATCAGCCGGCATGGGAGCAATTAGCGAGTCGCTAAATGTTGCATATCACGTTAAGGAAACGCGGCCCTGGTGGAAGCAGCGTCTGATTGCGATTGGCCTGACAGTGGCGCTCTCCATACTGATTATCTCAGCCCTCGTGCTGGTGCTATCCGGCGGCAAGATTGCTAATTATCTGGCGCTCAGTTATGGCTTCGGTTCCGCGTTCGCCCTGGCGTGGAAGATTGTGCAGTGGCCCATCGTGCTCGCGTTTCTGTTAATTGGATTCGCTTCAATTTATTACTGGGCGCCGGACCTGCGCGATCAGGATTGGCGTTGGGTCACGCCCGGGTCCGTGATCGCCGTGATACTTTGGTTGCTGGTTTCGTTTGTCTTCCGGCTCTACCTGCACTATTTCAATTCCTACAGCAAGACGTATGGCTCACTCGGCGCGGTCATCATACTGATGCTCTGGTTTTATTTTACCGGTTTGGCAATTCTCGTCGGCGGCGAGGTGAATTCCGACATCGAAGCGGCAGCAGCGGCCCAGGGCGCCCCCGAAGCAAAACGCCGGGGAGAAAAGACTCCTGATCGCAAGGCTTGAGTTTGTCTGACAATGTGAGTACCACCACGCGGTAGCACGTGGGTCTGTACGTCGAGAGATGCGCATCATTTGGTAATGACCTAGTTTGAAAATCTCTGTGCGTCCTCTGTGCTCCTTTGTGCACTTCCCCCGGTTTCGTGGACACGGGGTTTACGCCGCGGAACTCAACAACCGCTGCTCATATTGCAGCGGGCTGAGGTAATCAAGAGAAGAATGACGACGCTGCCGGTTGTACCAGATCTCGATGTACTCGAAGATG
>DATLBQ010000466.1:0-12506 GCA_035526805.1 Pyrinomonadaceae bacterium | reverse complement strand
GGGGATAGTTATGCGGATGTTGTTTGATGGATAGATTCCCTGTGCACGTGTGGACACGACCGCCGGCGAGAGTAAAAGACTCAACATGGCGACGGCTCTCATAGTTTGCTTGCTCATACAACCTCCTTCGGTCTTGTTGAGGTTACGGTCGAAGCAGATCGGCCTCAAGGTTTCATGACGGATGGAGCGTAGCAACTGCTTCACCAACTCCAGGCCGCAAGACTCGCTTATGAATCGAAGAGAATTCAGTCTTAATTTGTTGGTCGCGGTTCCGACGCTGACATCAATAAATTGGCAGGCGGGGTCACGACTGCGCGTCAATGGGGAGCGGTTGAATGCGCACCTGAGAGAGCTTGCGGAGTTTGGGAAGACGGCGGAAGGCGGTACACATCGGCTCGCGTATTCGGATGCGGATTTGCAAGCGCGTGCATACGCGATGAGGCTGATGCGGGCGGCGAAGCTGGAAGTTTCGATTGACGTTGCGGGGAACATCGTCGGACGACGCGCGGGAAGCGATGCGGCGCTAAAGCCCTTGATGATCGGATCGCATATTGACTCGGTGCCCGCGGGCGGGAGATACGACGGGCAGGTGGGTTCAATGGGGGCGATCGAGGTGGCCCAGACGCTTGCTGAGAACAACGTGCGCTTGCGGCATCCGTTGGAAGTCGTGATTTTTCAAAACGAAGAAGGCGGAACCATCGGTAGCGTCGCGCTCGCCAGGGGGCTTACAGAAAAAGACCTCAACATCGTCGCCAACAGCAAGAAGACAATACGCGAAGGCATCAAGTTCATCGGCGGCGATCCCGACAAACTCTCGAGCGTCGTGCGCAAGAAGGGTGACCTGGCGGGCTACGTCGAACTGCACATCGAACAAGGTGGCATCCTGCATCAGGAGAAGATCAACATCGGTGTGGTCGAAGGGATCGTCGGCGTCTTCTGGTGGGATGTGACGATTGAAGGCTTTGCCAATCACGCTGGCACGACGCCGATGAATCAGCGGCGCGATGCACTGCTGGCGGCGGCGAAATACATCGAGGCTGTCAACCGCGTCGTCACTTCAATACCCGGTCGACAGGTGGGAACCGTTGGCAAGATTCAAGCGTTCCCGGGAGCTTTCAACATCGTGCCGGGCAAGGTCACAACCAGTCTGGGGCTCCGCGATCTGGACGCGGCGAAAGTGCAAATGATGTTTGAGAAGATCCAAATGGAAGTGCGCCAGATCGAAGCGGCGACCGGGACGAAGTTTGACTTCAAACAGGTCAACTCATCGCAGCCTGCGCCGACCGATGAACGGTTTCGCAGCGCGATTCAGGACGCGGCCAAACAAATGGGCCTGACGACGAAGCTGATGCCGAGCGGCGCCGGTCACGACGCGCAGGAGATCGCGCATCTCTGCCCCGTAGGCATGATCTTCGTGCCGAGCCGCGACGGCATCAGCCACAGCCCGCGCGAATTCTCTGAACCGGTCGACATTACAAACGGCGCAAACGTCTTGCTCCACACCCTGCTGAAGCTTGACGCAATGAATTTGAATTGATCAACAACAGCAAAAAAGCCGTAGCTACGTTCACTGCCAAAGTCGATCAGTCCATTGATGTACAAAGAGAGGGACGGTCGACAAGCGTCGGGTTTTAAGGATCCATACGCTTGGATTAGGGTTGTAGTCATATTATTCGCGTCTGCATTCCCATAACTTGAGTGCTCGCCTCAAAAGCAGAAAGATATCTGAATATCAATCATGGGCCAAAGCGCTGGCGATACTCAATCGAAGTAATGAAGGCCTTGACCATTGCAGCCTGAACAAAGTTGCCGTTGAATTGGTCCAGCTTAGCGAGCCAGAAATTGTAGCCATCGAAGTTGTTGTCTGGCGGGTCGTTCGGATTCCTTCTCAAATAACCAAAGTACTGCATCAGCACGAAGGCACGGTTGAAATGTGCGTGAGTGAACTCAGCATTTTCAGCCACTGCACGCAACACCTGCGCGCGAGTCTTTGCGCCGCTCGACAGTTCGTTTACAAGCTGATCACGCTCAGACGTCGAGAGCGCTCCACCCGCATTCGCGTTAAGAGAGTCAACATACTGTGCACTAGTCATCGTCGGCGGATAAGTGGCCACGAAGTTCGGCCGCTGGACGAACTCGTTGAAGTAAGCCGTCTGGTTCGCTTCAAGCTGCTCCTTCCAACCGGTTGCGCCAACAACGACGCCTTGCGCAACGCTCTGCACGTCAGGAAGAAACTCTGAACGCGTCAGCGGCACGGTCGAGGCTATGCGCGTTGCGCCGAACGCAGCGGCGTAGGTTTTGTAGACCAGATAACCGGTCTGCTGGAATTCGATGGAGAGGAAGAATGCCGCCGAGACGTTGATACGCTTGGCCTCGACGCACTGCGCATCCGCGCCGCAGGAGGTAATTTCATTCGTCCAGAAGGCGAGTCCGGCGGCGTCAGGCTCGCGGCCGAGGAAGTCGAGGTAATGCTGGCGGACGAAGAATTGCGGGTCGTCTATCGGATTAGGCAGGGTTAATGGAAGGGCCTGCCAGGATGGAGACCATTCGCGCGTACCATCGGTGTTGGTAATGTTCGTGAGGCCGCTGCCGTCCGGGTTTATCACGAAGAGGTCTCTAGGCTCCAGGCTGTCATTGACGCTGCCGAAAATTATTTTCGTGCCGTCAGGTGACCATGTGTGGGTGTAAGCCAGGGTATCCGTAAGCTTCGTCGGGTTGGAGCCGTCGGCATTAACCACCCAGAGGTGTGAAGTGGTGTAACAACCGAAGCCATTGGAATCGACACACCTGGCGAAAGTGATCTTTGAGCCGTCGGGCGACCAGGCCGGATCATGGTCTTCAAAGTTAGGAGGCGGTTGAGTAATCTGAGTCCGGTTGCTACCGTCAACGTTGATTAGATAGATAACGTAAATGTTTCCGACCGCAAATCTCAAACCGTCGGGAGACCACGCAGGTTCGTACCACTCGGAGGTGGAGGCTACAGCTCGCTGATCACTGCCGTCCGCGTTCATGACGAAAATTCCCCAACTGCTGGGCATAGTTATGCTATCTATGCGCCAGAAAGCGATCTGCGTCCCATCAGGAGACCAGGTAGGGAATCGATCGTATTTGGACTGAGTGAGCCTTCGCTGATCGCTGCCGTCGGCGTTCATCACAAAAATTTCGTTGTAGCCGCCGTTGCCGGTCAAATGCAAGCTCGCGAATGCGATCTTTGTGCCGTCAGGCGACCAGGCGGGCTGGTCCTCATAATCCTGGCTGAACGTCACCTGCTTTCGATCACTGCCGTCCGGGTTCATCGTGTAGATGTCAGACTGCGCGTTGCCCTCACTGCTAACGAACGCAACACGTCCGTTAATCACGACCCTTGAAACTTGCTGACCGGTCGGTTCCGCGACCTTTGCCCGATTTGCTGCCCGTACTGCAAGTTCCGGGTGAGGAATCGGCAGAATGTGCCAACTCAGCAAGCCGACCAGCGTGAGTGTCAGTCCGAATAGCTGTCGAGCGGTATTTCTTGAGCTTTTCATACGACCTCCTTCGGTCTTGTTGAGGTTTCGGGCGATGTCGCATGACTTGTGGGTTTCATAACGAGCCTCTATTGGATCAAAGCGGTCTGCAACCTGTTTCCTTAGGGTGTGCATGCTAACGAAGCTTTGAGGTCAGAAGCGTGAGTCGATCACAAAGCTTCGTAGCTGTGGGTTTAGAACATGACAGTGATTCTGGGATCAACAGACTTGGAAACGGTCACCGTTTCCAACGCTGATCAGTTTTCACCTGTAAAGCGTGTTCCTCTTCCTTTGAGACAAAAGGTAGTCGTGGGATCTCCAGCTGCGTTACTCATATCGGCCTCCAGATCTTTTACACCTGCCTGCATCACACTTTCGCTATTTCTCCGACAGCTTCGTGCGCGTGCTCATATAAAGGTCTGTCGGCCCGCCACCTGGGCTGTTCGAGGCGAAGAAGAGTGTTTCCCGGTCAGCAGAGATATACGGTTGTACATCAACCAGTTCACTGTTGAGAGTCGAGCCTAGATTGATCGGTGCTGACCATGCGTCGAACACGGTTTCCCGCGTCGCCACCCACAAATCTTGGCTATTGGCAATAGAACCTGGTCGGTTTGAAGTAAAGAATATTTCCCGGCCGTCATGACGAATTGAGGCACGTGAGGTTTCCCCGAGGCCGCTCAATTCGAGGACCAGGACTGCCGCGCCGAACGAGCCATCAGCCGTTTGCTCGCTGACGTAGATATTAGAAATCCCAGGACCGCCAGGCCGATTACTGTTGAAGTAGAGTTGTGGTACGCCCACCTCATCATTGTCGAAGTAACTGGGGCCGGCATCAAGCGACGCAGAGTTAACCCCTGCTCCCAGATTCTCTGCCGGTTGCCAAGCGAAGTCGTCGTGCGTGTGTTCGCGCCGGGAGACCCAGATGTCGGCGCCTCCAAAACCTCCGGGCCGACCAGTACCAAAGAACATTAAGTGGCCATCGCGCGAGAACGCCGGGACCACCTCGTTAGAGGTCGTATTGATAATCGGTCCTAAATTAACTGGCGGACCCCACTCATCGTCGCGGGTCTCGCGCTGAGAGACATAGATGTCTTCTCCACCGAAACCGCCCGGCCGTGTCGAGGTAAAGTACAGGCTGAGCCCATCTTTAGAGATCGCCGGTGCCCGGTCCATTGAGGTCGAGTTAACGGTTGGCCCGAGGTTGATCGGTGCTGACCAGTCGGAATACCTCTGAGCACGGGACGATGCCGTGAACGCCGAGACGAGTACGATCGCGCCGACAAGGGTCGTAATGTAGTGCGTGGACTTGTTCATTTCGGGGCCTCCTTCGGTTTGGTTGAGGTAACGGTCGAAGCAGATCGGCCTCAAGGTTTCATTACGGCTGAAGTTGGGTAGCAACTGCTTCACCACCTTCGTCGCCGCAACTCTCGTTGCCTTCATCTCCTGGGCAGCGATACTCTACCAACCCGCCCGTAAAGTAATTAGAATGTTCTGAAAGTTTCTGAAACGTTCTGAAAGCCACATGACCCATCAGCCCGCTCTCATTTATGAATTCGGCGACTTCAGCGTCGATGCGGCCAAGCGGCAACTGCGCGGGCGCGGCGGGGTGACGGTGCCGTTGACGACCAAGGCGTTCGAGACGCTGCTTTATCTGGTGGGTCGCAGCGGGACGGTGCTCGAAAAGGATGAGCTGCTCGGGGCGATCTGGCCGGACGCAATAGTCGAGGAGAATAATCTCACTCAGGCCATCTCCTCGCTGAGGCGCGCCCTCGGCGAAAGCCGCGCGGAGCACCGCTACGTTATGACGGTGCCGGGTCGCGGCTATTGTTTTGTCGCCGACGTGACAACTCGCCAGCCTCATTCGGAGATCCCAACCGCGCCGACGTTGAGAACCATGGCGGTGCTGCCGTTTCAGCCTTTAGTCGCGGAATACCGAGACCCTGCGTTGGAGTTGGGCATGGCGGACACTCTGATCGCCAGACTCGGCGGCAGGGAAATTATCGTGCGCCCCGTGACCTCAGTCCGGAAGTACGTGGAATCGGATCAGGACCCTTTGGCCGCCGGGCGCGAACTGGGCGTCGAGCTGGTCTTAGGGGGTACTATCCAAAGGAGGGACGACTCGATCAGAGTCACGGTGCGACTGGTCAACACGGGGGACGGCACTTCACTCTGGACGGGAATCTTTGACGAAAAGTTCACCGACATTTTTGCCGTCGAGGACGCGATTGCAAACAAGGTGGCGGCGGCCTTGGAGTTGCGGTTGGGCGGCGACGGACAAACGCATCTGACCCGACGCCATACGGAAAACGTCGAAGCCTATCAGTCTTACCTCAAAGGGCGTTTCCACTGGAACAAGCGCGGGCCGCAGGATTTGCGGAAAGCAATCGAACATTTCAAGCAGGCCATCGCGCTCGACCCTTCTTACGCGCTCGCCTATGCCGGGCTGGCCGATGCCTTCACGCTGCTGGCGAATGCCGGAACCCCGGCGCATGAAATAATGCCGAAAGCGCTTGCGGTGGCCCGGACGGCCGTGTCGCTCGATGACAATCTGGCCGAGGCACATGCCGCGCTCGGCAACGTTATCATCTACTACCACTATGATTTTGTCGGAGCAGAACGCGAAGAAAAGCGTGCCATCGAATTGAACCCAAACTACGCGACGGCGCATCACTGGTACAGCGAACTGCTCATGGGCCTCGGCAGACATGACGAAGCGTTGGCCGAAATCCGATGGGCACTGGAGATTGACCCGCTCTCGCTCATCCTGAACCGTCAATACGGCGCAAGTCTGCTCTTCGCCCGGCAATACGACGCGGCCATCGAGCAAATGAAAAAGACAGTTGAATTAGATGCTAATTTTGCGGTGGGGCATAGCACTCTCAGTGCGGCTTATCGGATGAAGGGCGACTATGCGGAGAGCGTCGAAGAACTTGCCAGATTTCAAGAACTAATCGGCGGAGCAGAAACAGCGGCGTTGATGCGTGAGAGTTTCGCCGAAGGCGGATGGCAGGGATTTTTGCGGGCGATGACCGACGAACGCCTACCCGCTAATTTAACGTCGTACAATGTAGCAACTTTTCACGCGGCGCTCGGCGAGAGTGACAAGGCCTTTGTCGAGCTGAACAGGGCTTATCAAAACCGCGAAGGCATTCTCGGCCTGCTCAAAGTTGACCCGCGATTCGATTCTTTGCACGACGACCCACGCTTTGAAGACCTCGTACGCCGCTTCAAGATTACGCCATCAGATGTCCTGGCTCTGATATGAACTTACTTCTTAGCTGCGTTAAGCACCTTATCCGAATAGAGGCTCTCGTAGAGCTGCCTCGCCAGCACGGCGTTACTACTTTTGAGGACTGTATACTGCCTCAGTGCCGCATCCCTCATACCGACATAAAGATAAACTCTGGATAGATAGAAGCGAGCCGAGGAATTGTCCGGTTCAAGCCTGATCGCCTGCTCATAAGCCTGTATCGCATCCGCGTATCGACCTAGATTGGAGTACAAGGTACCCAAATTTTTGAATGCACCAGCAAAGTGTGGGTCCAGGTCAATTGTCGTTTTGAATTCTTTCAACGCTTCTTCCTGGCGACCTAATAAAACATACGCTACGCCGAGATCACTATGCGCAAACGTATAGGAGGGGTTCAGAAGGATTGCTTGCTGATAAGGCTCAAGGGCTTCCGAGTACCGGCCCATTCTGTAATACGCGAACCCCAGGTTGCGGTGCGCCTCAGCCATCGCCGGTGCAAGCCGCATAGCGTGCTTGAGAGACTTGATGGCTTCTTCACACAAACCCAACTCGGTATACGCTACGCCGATGCCGTTGTGGGCCAGGCCGTAGTCGGGTTTGAGTCGGAGTGCCATTGCGAAAGATTCGATGGCTTTTGTATGGCGGCCCGACTCGTAGTGCATTACGCCGTCGGTGTAATAGTAGGTCGCAGAGTTTGTCTCTCTCGCGACTCTTGTTTGAGCTGCAGCAGGGGTTAATGCGAGGAGAAGCAAAGCAAGAAATAAAAGGTTAAATGGTGTACTTGACACACCTTGAAAGCCTACTTTTAATGGAGGGTTAAATGTTAGCAGAGATCGGATTGTCCGGCCTGCTCAAGCAATACAGTCCAACTCGCCACTTGGCGAGCGCGATATTTCCGTTTTCAGCGCAAGGTAAATTCATGGTAATGCTCACGGCCTACATGGATGAGACAGGCCATTCACAGGACGAAAAGCAACGGTTTAACGGCATGGCTGGGCTACTCGCTCCTACATGGAGATGGGAGGAACTTGAGCCTAAATGGAAGCAGACCCTTAAGGACTTCAAGATTTCATGCTTTCACATGAAGGACTTCGCAAACCGCAAAAGAGAGTTTGAGGGCTGGCACGAACTTAAACGCAAGAAGCTATACGGAAAGCTGCTGAAACACATTGAAATGGCAGAACCGTATCCTGTCGGTTCGATCCTTGCGATGAGCGATTTTCTTACTCTCAGACCGGAACAACAGGCAGGCTTTGGCGATCCTTACCATGTGGGGTTCTTGAGTATCTTGGCTTACCTAACACATGTTGGCGGCGTACTTCTGAAAGACTATGCAGGAGAAAAAATCGCCGCAGTATTTAGCGACCATGTTGAGTTTAGGCATTCGGCCCTTCAGGGTTTCGAGCTTATGCGTGACAGACACAGCAAGGTAGGAGAGTTTGTTGACTCTCCAGTCTTTCGCGACATGCGTGTACTCGTGCCTCTCCAAGCGGCGGATGTCGTGGCCTATGAGTTATACAAAGAATTCGAGCGCCAGCTTTTTAGACAGAACGCAAAGCCCAGATACGGTTATGAAATGCTTTGCAAGATGAGTTCGCGATTAGGATTTGAAGGCCCTATGTTCGCGTTTCATAACAGGGAAAGCTTAAACACGGACAACAAGCAGTCTGCGCCAGATTGGGGAGGCCCGAAGATTAAACGCTTCAGGCTTTAGGCGAAACTGAAAAACGCATAGCGGCCTAACATGCCGCTACTGAGGCCCATACAAAAATTCTTGCATGTTCTGAGGATCGGGCAGACAGGTAGCGACGCCCCTTACTTTTTCTTACTGACTTTCCTTTTTGTTGGCTTGGTCTTATCAGGCTTTGGTTCTGGCGTAGCTTGGAGAATCTTTCGTAGGGTATCCTCAAACGAATGTGGCGCAAGTGTGAAGGGCTTGCCGTGCTTTCCTGCCGGATTAGGACTCTGTTTCATTCCTCGCATTCTAGCATTGTTCAGGCGTGGTGGACTCACTAAAGCTGTTGCCTTATCGTATCTTGCATGCCCACCACTATCGAGCAGTTAGAAGAATGGATGAAAGTTCCGAAAGAAACTGAAGGCCTTGAGTTCAAGGCGGGTAGAGAGAGTTACAGCGGCGGAAAGTTGATGGATTATTGCGTAGGAATCGCAAATGATGGAGGCGGAAAACTGATCTTAGGAGTAACCGACAAGCCTCCCCGTAAAGTGGTTGGCACTCCTGCGGTAAACGACCCTGCCGGAATGCAGAAAAAGATTCTGGACACGATCAATTTTGACGTGCGGATTGAAGAGCTAATACATCCAAATGGCCGGGTGGTTATATGTCACATTCCCAAACGCCCGCTTGGAATGCCCTTGCATCATGACGGTAAGTTCCTCACGCGCTCAGGTGAAGAATTGCGAGCAATGAACCCTGAGCGATTGCGGGCAATCTTCGATGAAGGAAACCCCGACTGGCTTATGCGCCCGGCGCTTAGGGAATGTTCAGCAAGCGATGTGGTTCGACTACTAGATACCGAGGCGTTTCACAAATTGCTGAAGTTGCCTTATCCGGGCCGCAATGCTGTAGTCAAGCGGTTAGCAAATGAAAAACTGATTATTGAACATGGGGAGCGGTACACAATCAACAATCTGGGTGCAATTCTTTTCGCGAAACGGCTGGATGAATTTGAAGGGCTTGCGCGAAAAGCGCCGCGCGTTATTGTTTATGAAGGTGCAAACAAGCTTAAGCCCTATCGCGTGTTTCAGCCGGGAACGAAGGGATTCGCAATCGGATTTGAAGGCTTAATAAAGTTCATAAACAGACAAATTCCGTCAAACGAAATTGTAGGCAAGGTCTTTCGGGACGAAGTAAAAATGTTCCCGGAAATCGCGATACGAGAGCTGGTTGCGAATGCTTTAATCCATCAGGACTTTAATGAAATCGGTACGTCCGTTATCGTTGAAATCTACAATAATCGCATTGAGATTTTTAATCCTGGTAGGTCAATTATTTCAACCGAGCGATTTGTTGATGGAGTTCAGTCGCGCAATGAAACACTTGCCGGATTGATGCGTCGCTTTAGAATATGTGAGGAGCAGGGACTTGGAATTGATAGAGTCATCGCAAGTGCTGAAATGTATCAACTGCCCGCTCCCTATTTTGGCGTTGGCGAAAAACATACCTTAGCTGTGATGTACGCTCACAAGACTTTCGAGGAAATGGATAGTGAGGAAAAGATAAGAGCGTGCTTTCAGCATTGCGTTCTTCGATGGGTGATGAATGAGAAGAT
Source organism: Pyrinomonadaceae bacterium (assembly GCA_035526805.1). Lineage (GTDB taxonomy): Bacteria > Acidobacteriota > Blastocatellia > Pyrinomonadales > Pyrinomonadaceae > PSRF01. The sequence goes on along the minus strand of DATLBQ010000466.1, from coordinate 2,463 downwards.
GACTAACGGCACTTTGCGAGATCGTTTCAACTTGCCAGAAAGCAGGTCGGAAACTGTATCGCGAATAATTAACGAGACCATGTTGCAGGGTAAAATCAAGCCAAACGATCCAGCCAGTACGTCAAAGCGGTACGCCAGTTATGTTCCCTACTGGACAACGACCTAACTCTTATTTAGGTGCTACCAGCTAAGTAGGGGCAAGTCTAAACCTGTCAACAACTTCCAATTTAGACGCAAAACGGGCAGCCTACTTTTTGGCCGTCCGTCTAATCTTATTGAGTTTCCAGCGTTCTTTAGCTTGGCCGTGAGACCCCTTATAGGTGAGCCGCTTGCCCTCAAAGCCTTTAAGCGCGGATTGCGCTCGCTCACCGTCTGTTACCTTCCGTTCGTTATATCTGAAATCAAACTCTTGTACAAGCGTTAAAGGCTGGAGGGAACAAAGATGCCACGGTCGTCGACTTACCCGGTCTTAACCATCTGTTTCAAACAAGCCAATCGGGATTACCTGCAGAATACGCACAAATAGAAGAGACGATTTCACCAACTGTCTTAGAAATGATTGCGGACTGGATTCTGAAGCGCACAGCTAGAAAGTAAGTAAAGTAATCAGCAAGGCAGAAAGTATATTGTGTACACTCTGCCGTGGCTCAGAGCCGAAACGCTCCGCAATTGAGCATTCCTTTTGCCCCCAAAATGATCGTCCTGAAAGGCAGCCGTGAGAGAAGTCCGAGACTCTCAAATGCGAATAACCATCGTAGAAGAGCGTCCTGATTCTGCCGATGCGGTACAACTCCTCACGGAACTTGATACGCATCTCACTCCGCACCTGTATCCGGAAGAAAGTCGCCACGCTTATAGCGTCGATAAACTTGTGCGCGAGGGCATCGCTTTCTTTGTAACGCGGTATGAGGATAAACCAGCAGGTTGTGGCGGCCTGAAGCTGTTTGGCAGAGAGTATGGCGAAATCAAAAGAATGTATGTGCGTCCCGTCTATCGGGGATTAGGGTTGGGTAAAACAATGCTCAATCGCCTGGCTGAGTATGCTAAGGAAAGGCGAGTGAGTGTGTTACGCCTGGAAACGGGAATTTATCAAACGGATGCTATTGGACTGTACGAGGCCTTTGGTTTTCAACGACGGCCGCCATTCGGTGAGTACAAAGACGACCCGTTGAGCATCTATTACGAGAAGACCGTCGAGTGATAAGGTTTCCGCTGAATCGCGTGCGTTCGGCGGCTTCGTGCAAAAAGAAATGAATCGCAGAAACCTCATTTCCTGTTTTGTTATTTTGGTTTTCTTGTGTGGGTGTGCTACTGCGCAGACTACTGCTTCGTCGGAAGATGCTGACTCATTGCGAATGATGCTTAGCAATCAGCCGGATTACACGGCTACACAACGTTTTGTTTTTTCGGAGGGGTTTGGGGGCTTTGGGGCCAACAGCAAGGTCGCCAAGATGGGGAAGCGGCATGCCGAGATAACAGAGGACACAATTTTTATCAATGAGCCCGGCAAACCACTGATTAAGATATTTCCCAAACGAAAACAATATTCTGAATTGCAATTGCCGAAGACAGATGAGGTTGCTGTCTCACCTGAGGAGCTTGCTAGACAGGTTAATACAACCTTCAGGTCCTTAGGGACCGAAAGGATCGCGGAGTATACCTGCATAAAAATTGAGGTGGTTTATAAAGACGAAAAGCTCAATGAGATAAAGTACTTGTTTTGGGCTGCTCCCGCCCTGAAAAACTTAGTCATCCAATCCGAAACGTCTTTGGGCCCTCGCGTTAAATTCCTGATGTTGCTTGAGAATGTTTCCCTTGGCGTAAACGAAGAGCTGTTCCGTATACCGGCGGGTTACAAGAAGGTGGCTGAGCCGGATTATTTCAAACAGTTGGAAGAAGATATCCGGAAGCCTCTCTAATGTTACAGCCCGCCGAACAAGCGCTTGCAGCCGACGGCGCGATCGCGTAATTCTCCAGTAACGTGTTTCTTCAGCGTGAATGCTTATCGCGTGCCCCAGCTGAAGGCCAGCATTAGGGTGCGTTCAGTGATAGGCACAAAGGATTGCCGAAATATGACCCTTGCAAAGGTTGCGTGTGCTCTGTTGCTGGTGGTGAGTTACGGAGGGCTTGCCGTTCACGCCCAGGATTTGAGGGGATTCTTCAAAGGCATCAACGGAGCTTTTGTTGTTTATGACATGAAGAACGATCGTTACCTGCGTTACAACAAGACGCGATGCCGTCAGCGGTTCAGTCCCAAGTCAACCTTCAAGATTCCGAACTCACTAATCGGTCTGGAAACAGGCGTCATCCGAGACGCTGAGTTCGTTATTCAGTGGGACCGCGAGAAGTATCCACCACAAGCTAATTGGAATGAGGAACCATTCGTCCACTGGGGGAAAGACCAAACGCTCCGGTCGGCGCTTAAGTACTCCGTCCTTTGGTACTACAGAGAACTGGCACTGC